>NZ_DASPHO010000506.1:0-9660 GCF_035629615.1 Hyalangium sp.
AGGGCGAGCTGCACGGCAAGCCCACGGACGTGAACGGCCGGTCCATCGGCATCGAGCTCGTCAACGACGGCGGCGGCAAGACGCCCTACACCGATGCGCAGATGAAGTCGCTCATCCAGCTCACCGGCTACCTGAAGCAGGAGTACAAGGTGCCGATGAACAACATCGTCGGGCACAAGGACGTGGCGGTGCCCAAGGGCCGCAAGAGCGATCCGTCGGCCAACTTCAACTGGAACCGGCTGCGCGACGGCATCTCCTGAGGCTTCACGGCTGCGCCACGGGCACCGTCGCCAGCAGGATGCGATCCTTGCCGTCATTGCGCACGGTCTCCGGGTTGGTGAGCTTCAGCCGCGTGTCCGTGCGCGCCTCCCACAGCCCCATCCAGATGCTGACCGAGCGGGCCGGAGTTCCGGGCGGGAGGTAGAGGGCGAACTCGTCCCTCACCGTCTCGCCCGGCTTCCACTGCGTGGTGGGCAGCAGGCCGCCAGCGGGCTTGTGGTCCAGGTTCATCCGCTCCATCCGCCCGTCCGTGTCCTCCACGTGGACGAAGACGATGTAGTCCTCCACGATGGGCTGGAGCACCTTGAAGAAGACGGTGACGCGGGCCGGCTCGCCGGGGATCACCCTCCCCGGCTGCACCGTGCCGCCGACGAGCTCCACCTTGCCCCCGAGGTTGGCGCCGGTCCTCAGCGCCAGCGGGGGCACCTGCTGAACCGTGGCCTGGCGCCGCTCGGCCTCGGTGGCCCCTCCGGGCGCCTCGACGATGCAGGCGCAGAGCAGGAGCGTGGGGAGCAGGACGAACAGGCGGGGCAGGCGCATGGTGAGGAGGTTTCTACCGTTCCGCGGGCGCTGCATCCACCTGCGGATTGGTATAAGCGGTTCGCCCCATGAAGACTCCGACTGCCCTGGACGTCCTCGCTGCGCAGGTGCCAGCCCCCGCCCCCGTGCCTCCTCCTCCGGACACGGCGCCTGGGCAGCCAGGCACCCCGCCGGGCACGCCGACCCCCGAAGCAGGCCCCGTGGGCCAGGTGGTGGGCTACGGGGTGCTCCTGCTCTTCGTGGCGCTGATGGTGCTGGCGCTGCGCAAGGTGTTCCGCAGGCCCTCCCGCGGCCCCGAGAAGCCCGTCAAGCCCCCGGTGCCCGGCGAGGCCCCGAAGCCCGAGCTTCCGGCAGAGACGCCCGAGCTCCGTGTGGAGCTGCCCAAGACGGAGGCGGAGCTGGCCCGGCTGCGCGAGGCCGAGGAGGCCCATGCGCGTGCCGATGCGCTGGCCCTCCAGCGTGAGCAGGCGGCTCGGGCGGCCCGGGAGGCCACGGACGCCACCGAGCGCTCCCGCCTCGAGGCCGAGGCCAACGCCCTCAAGGCCAAGGAAGAGGAGGAGAAGAAGGCCGAGTACCGCGCCAAGAAGGCCGCCGAAGAGGAGGCCCGGGAGCGCAAGCGCCGGGAGCGCGAGGAGGCCGAGCTTCTGCTGGCGGAGCAGAAGGCGCGTGAGGCCGAGGAGGCAGCGGCAGCGCGCAGGGCGCAGGAGGAGGCCGAGCGCGCGAAGATGCGGGCCGAGGCCGGCAAGACGCTGGCGCAGGGCCTGGACAAGACGAAGAGCCAGGGCTTCATGGCCCGCCTCAACGGGCTGTTCGGCCAGAGCCGCCAGGTGGACGAGTCCGTGCTGGGGGAGCTGGAGGAGATCCTCTTCACCGCCGACATCGGCGTGCGCACCGCCTCCAGCCTGGTGGAGCTGGCTCGCGAGAAGCTCAAGCGCAACGAGCTGAGCAACCCCGAGCGCATCAAGGCTCTCATCCGCGAAGAGGTGGCGCGGATCGTCGATCTGCCCGTGCCGCGCACGCTGGAGGGAGGAGGGCCGCCGCACGTGGTGATGGTGGTGGGCGTCAATGGCGCGGGGAAGACGACCACCATTGGCAAGCTGGCCGCGCAGCTCACCGGCGCGGGAAAGAAAGTCGTGCTCGCCGCGGGGGACACGTTCCGCGCCGCCGCCACCGAGCAGCTGGACGTGTGGGCCGAGCGCGCCAAGGCGGAGCTCATCAAGGGCGAGGACGGCTCGGACCCTGGGGCCGTCGTCTTCGAGGCGGTGAAGAGGGCGAGGGAGATCGGCGCGGACGTCGTCATCGCGGACACCGCGGGCCGGCTCCACACCAAGGCTCCGCTCATGGAGGAGCTGAAGAAGGTCCACCGGGTGATGGGCAAGGCGCTGCAGGGCGCGCCCCACGAGGTGCTGCTGGTGCTGGACTCCACCAACGGCCAGAACGCCATCCAGCAGGCCCGGCAGTTCCATGAGGCGGTAGGCATCACCGGCATCGCCCTCACCAAGCTGGACGGCACCGCCAAGGGCGGCGTCATCATCGGCATCAGCGACGAGCTGAAGATCCCCGTGCTGTGGGTGGGCGTCGGCGAGAAGATCGCCGATCTGCGCCGCTTCGAGCCGCGCGAGTTCGTGAAGGCGCTGTTCGACTGAGCCGGGGGGCCTGCGGGCCTACTGGCCAGCCATGCCCTTCAGCATCTCCTCCAGCATCTTCTGGGTCTCCGCGTCGAGCTTCATGTCTCCCATGCTGCCGCCCAGCATGCTCTCGAGGCTGAACGCTCCGAGGTCCTCGTCTCCGTGGGACTCCTTCCACCAGCGGTTCTGGAGGCGCTCCAGCTCCCGGGCGCTCCCGGAGCTCGCCTTGGCCAGCTCCTTCCGGAAGCAGTCCAGGCAGGCCCACTTGTAGCGGTAGGTGTCCACGTACGAGCGCAGGCTCCGGAAGAACGCCTCGTCCCCCACCTTCTTGCGCGCGGCATGGAAGAACATGGGCGCCTTGCCATAGACGATGGCGCCGTACTCCATGGAGCTGCCGAACTCCTCGGTGGGCCGCTGGGCCGGCCCGTCCTCGCCGCCCATCATCCGGTGCATCTGATAGGCGGCCACCAGCGCCTCCTGCCGCAGGGACTCCGCCGCGGGCTTGCCGTGCGCCCACTCGAAGTACAGCACCGCCGCATACTGCGTGAGCGCCTCGTCCGCCACTGGCTCCTTGATGGGATCGGTGCCCACCAGGCCCGCGAAGTACTGGTGGCCGACTTCATGGGCCACGGTGAACTCCAGCGTGCGCTCGATGGACTTCGCGATGTTCTGGAAGGGATCCGCCCCGCCCTGCACGCCCACGCCCAGCGCGGACATCTGCTGCATCATCTCCCGGAACATCTCCATGCCCGGAGCCCCCTCGAAGATGCTGTTCGGATCGGCCGCACCCCGGTACAGCGAGGTGCCCACGGTGATGAGGCCCTGGAACTCCATGCCGCCCGCACCGTCCGAGAGCGGCGCCTCCACGACGCGGAAGTTCTTGTAGGGGAGCGCCCCGAGCTTCTGCTCGAACACCTCGAGCGCGGAGGCGGTGTACTTCAGCACGCGCTTGCCCACCGCCGCGTCCCGGGACGCATAGAAGCTCTCCACGGTGACGCCGTTCACCGTCTTCGAGTCGCGCTCGTAGCCTTGCGAGACGAACACCGGGAAGTCCCGCACCAGGGCCGCGGCGAAGCTGAAGCGCACACCGGAGGTCTTCTCCGGCACCTCGCCCATGGCCACGCCCGTGGCGTGCACCTGCCACCCGGAGGGAACGGTGACGGTGGCCACCACGTTCGAGGGATCATAGAGCGCCAGATCGCCGATCCCCGAGGGCCCCGCCCACGGTGTCCCGTCCGCGTTGAGCGGCGGCATCATCGGAACGATCCCCACCAGGCTCAGGAAGTCCGGCGCGGCCGAGAAGGCGCCATAGTCCCCCGGTGGCCCCGAGGCCCCCAGCGCGCCCAGGAGCGAGCCCGTGTTGGCCTTCGCCCGAGGGAGGGTGGCCTGAAGTGACACCTCCAGCTTCACCCACCCACCGGGCTCCACGGGGGGATCCACCGCCACCCGGATCAGCGTGGGCTCCGGCCGCTCGAAGGACGCCAGCTCGCCCGCGACCTTCGCGTCCGAGATCGTCACCTTCCGGCCGGAGGCGTTGGGCGTCACGCGCAGGAACAGCTCGGAGATCGTCCGCTTCTTGGCGAGCACCTCCACCTCCACCCGCCCCTTCACCTCACGCTTGCCTGGATCCACTTCCAGTTGCACCCGGTAGAGCGGCAGCTCCTCCAGCGGCCCTATGGCCTTCTCGGCCCGGTCACGCTCGGAGGGCTTGAGGTGCTGCAGGCAGAGCTGGACCTCGGGTGATCCACCCAGCACCGGAGCCGCGGAGAAGAGCAACGCGAGGAGGATCCAGCGAGGGGCAAGGGCCATGGGGGAATGCTAGTTGACCCTCCGGCGAAGCGCTCGCTACAAGCCTGAAGCTCATGACCGTCCGAACACTCTGCCTGGCCGTTGTGGCTGTCTCCCTTCTCGCCTGCGTGAAACAGGTGCCCGCTACACCTACTCGCTCCGGACCTCCTCGGCCCGTCCAGCTGCTGGCGGAGACTCCCGAGCGGGAGACCTCCCAGATCGAAGAGAAGCGCGAGGACGTGGAGATCGACACGCGCGACTTCGAGCGCACCCCGCGCGTGGTGGCCAAGGGGGAGACGCCGCTGCTCCGGCTGGAGGGCTCCCGGGCGCGGCTCTACGGTGACGCGGCGGGTAAGGAGGGCTTCTCGGTGGACAACCTGATCCTGCTCGAGGTGCTCGACGAGAAGGGCCAGGTGCTCAACCGCGGCGCGGTGGGCTTCACCGACTTCGTGCGCGTGCGCCGGGAGCCCGTGGACAACGTGGGGCCCATGTCCTTCAACTTCGAGCCGGGCGTGGTGGACCTCACCCACCTGCTCCCGGAGAGCGCCCCCTTCAAGGTCCGCGCCACGGTGCTGGACTACTCGGGCGTGGGCCGCGTGAGCAACGTGTTCCTGCTGCTCGAGCCCCGCGAGCGAGGAAGCGAGGACGACCTGCGCAACCAGTAAGCCCGGGCCCTCAGCGGCCTCCGGCTCGGAGGCCGTTGATGGTCTCGTCGCACCTACCGCCGCAGACGATGTCCGAGGTCAGCGGCGTGGTGCCACCCTGGGTTGCCACCACGGCGCCCGCGGCGGCGGCGGCCACCACGCCCACTCCGGCCCAGACGTACCAGCGCTTGAACCACGGCTGGCTCGGGCTCACCTCGGGCTCGTCCTTCGTGAGCGGAATCTTGTTCGCGTCGGTGACCGTCGTCTCGGGGGGCGTCAGCACCGGGATCGTCGGGGTATCCCCGCCCGCCACGAGCGTGGGCGGAGGCGTCTCGGCAGGCCGCAGGCTGGCCGTCACCGTGTAGTCCTTGCCCGCCTTCACGCTGAGGTTCTTGGTGTCGGGCTGGAAGCCCTCCTTGCTCACGACGATCTCGTAGCTTCCCGGCTTGAGCACCACGCCGTTGAGCGGCACCTCGCCTCGCGGCTGTCCGTTGATGGAGACGCTGGCGCCCGTCGGCTCCGCTACCACCGTCACCACGCCCGCGACGGCCTCGAGCGTCACGGGCACCTCGATCGGCTTACCCTTCGCCGTGATGCGGCGAGAGAAGTCAGCGAAGCCGGGACGGCGGACGACGAGGGAGTGCTCTCCCGGCTCCACCTGAAGGGGAGCGGACAGCGGCAGCGCCCCCACGTCCTTGTTGTCCACGAGCAAGCGCGCGCCCTTGACGCTGCCGGCCAGCTTCACCCTCAGCTCGCTCTTGCCTACGGTGGGGATCTCATCCACATCCAGAGGAGCCGGCTTCTTCGCCGTGGCGGGCTTCTTGGTGGGGGACGGCAGCGGGACGTCCAGCTCGTCCTCCACCGGCGCCGGCTTCTTCGCCGTGGCGGGCTTCTTGGTGGGGGCCGGCAGCGGGACGTCCAGCTCGTCCTCCACCGGCGCCGGCTTCTTGGCCGAGCCCTTCTTCGCCGAAGCGCGGCTCTTGCCGGCCTTCGACTTCGTCTTGCCCCCTGCGCTCGGCATGGGGACATCGAGATCCTGAGCAAAGGACTGGGGCGCCACCAGGGCGGCCACCAGCGCGAAGACGGCAGCGCGGTGAAGAGACATGGCACCCCGAAGGTTAGAGAGTCGTAACTGGAGGGTCAAACACTGTGCCACCTCGTGGCAGAGGTGATGAAAGATGCGCGCCCATGTCTCGTCCCTTGCCTCTGGTCCTTGTCCTGGGTGGCTTTGCCTTCGCCACCCTCGCTGCCTGCCCCACCCGAACCGTCGGCCCGCCGCCGGTGCACGTGCCCCCTGGCTGTGAGCAGAGCCAGGCTGGCGAGTACCACCATGTAGGTAACCCCGCCTTCCGCTACCTCTCCGAGGATGATGGCCGCACCCTGAGACTCACCCTGGTGCGCTCGCGGCGGGATGGAGGTGTCGGGGCTGCCCCGGAGGCAGGCGCCATCACGCTCGTGCTGGCGCGAACGCCCCAGGGCTTCCTCGGGGAGACGCACGCCACGGGGTTCAGCGTGGCCGGCACCCCCTGCCCGGTGAAGTTCCCCACGGAGGTGACAGCCTGCGGCGCGGCCACCCTCACGCTGCGCACGGTGGCGAGCACCTCCCTGGATGAAGCGTGCCGCCCGCCTCCCAGCGGCCCCGCGCCCAAGTGGACGGAGCAGGTGCTGCGCCGGGGACCTCCGCCCGCGCCCGAATCAGAGGCTGCCACCCCCAGCGCAAGGCCCACCCCCGATGCGGGCATGGGCGCTCCCGATGCGGGGAGCTCGGGCGGCTGAGCGCTCAGGCGGCCCGCTGGGCCTGCTCCTTGGGCGTCTCGAGCGTGCTGGGGGGAGCCTCGGCGGGCCTCCCCCGGCCCTGGAGCAGGCTGGAGAGGCCCACGTACAGGAAGCCCGCCTGGAACAGGATGATGAAGGGCACCGAGGTGTAGATGCGCGCGTCAATGGCGAACCACAGCGCGCCGGTGAAGTACGCCGCGAAGAGCAGCTCCACCAGGGGCATCAGCGTCTTGGCCCCCAGGTAGCTCTTCTTCACCTGCACCCCCTTCTTGCCCTCGGCGCCCGTCTTGGGCGTGCGGGTGAAGGCGGACTGCTGGTTGAGCAGCGCCTCCAGCACCGCCTTGGCGTTGTTGATGGCCAGGCCAATGCCCAGGCTCATCAGGAACGGCAGGTACTTCAGCCGAGCCCAGCCGCGGATGCCCTGCTCGCGCTGGGTGGCCACGTAGAAGACACACACGCTGGCCGTGGCCGTGACGAAGAAGGGCAGATCCAGGAAGAGCGTCCCGTACAGCCCGTGGTGGAAGCGCACCACCATGGACAGCGGCATCAGCACCGACAGGAGCACCATCAACAGGTACGCCATGTTGTTGGTGAGGTGGAAGAAGGCCTCCCGCTTCACCTCGAAGGGCAGATCGCTCTTGAGGATGGTGGGCAGCAGCTTCTTCGCTGTCTGGATGGAGCCCTTGGCCCAGCGGTGCTGCTGGCTCTTGAAGGCGTTCATGTCCACCGGCACCTCGGCCGGGGAGATGACCTCGGGCAGGAAGATGAACTGCCAGCCCTTGAGCTGAGCGCGGTAGCTCAAGTCGAGATCCTCGGTGAGCGTGTCGTGCTGCCAGCCCCCCGCATCCTCGATGGTGGTTCGGCGCCAGATGCCCGCCGTGCCGTTGAAGTTGAAGAAGCAGCCGGAGCGGTTGCGCGCCGTGTGCTCAATGATGAAGTGCCCGTCCAGGAAGATGCTCTGGGCCTGGGTGAGGATGGAGTACTCGCGGTTGAGGTGGCCCCAGCGCACCTGCACCATGCCCACCTTCGCGTCCGCGAAAAACGGCACCGTGCGCTGCAGGAAGTCCGGCGTGGGCACGAAGTCCGCGTCGAACACCGCCACGAACTCGCCCGAGGCCAGCTTCAGCCCGTTCTCCAGCGCGCCCGCCTTGAAGCCCTGCCGGTTCGTCCGGTGGATGTAGGCGATGTTGACGCCCTTCTGCCGGTGGCGCTCCACGCAGGCCCGGGCGATGCCGCACGTCTCGTCCGTGGAGTCATCCAGCACCTGGATCTCCAGCAGCTCGCGCGGGTAGTCGATGCGGGACACCGAGTCCACCAGCCGCTCCACCACGTACATCTCATTGAAGATGGGCAGCTGGATGGTGACGCGCGGCAGGACGGGCAGCACGCCCTGGGGCGTCGGCAGCTTGAACTTGTGGCGGTAGTACAGGTACGCCATCCGGTACCGGTGCGAGCCGTACACGGCCAGCACACACAGGACGGCGAAGTACACGCCCAGGAAGATGATCTCGACAGTGGTCATCGGTGACGCTCAACCCTTACCGCGGGTGCTGGCTCGCGGTCCTTCCATCGCGCGGCGGCCAAGGAACTGCGCCCAGCCAGACCGCCGCTCCTTCGGTCCGACGAGCCCCCGCACGTATCTGCCCGAAAACACAGGGTTTTACCCCCTGGTAGGCAACGGCGCCGGACAATAGGGATGCGTCAAGTGCGTGTCAAACAAAACCCCTGACACGAACGCCTGGGTCATCCTGCGAGTGTGTCAATGTGGACCGAGGGCCTCGCGGAGCTCGCCGTAGAAGGAGTCTGCGATGCGCTGGGCCTTGTCGCGCTCGGCCTCGTCGGAGACGGAGCCCTCGAGGAGGATGCGCTGGCCCACCACGACGGCCTTGGCCGCGCCGAGCCCGTTGCGCTTCAAAGCCGTGTTGATCTGCTCGGCGGTGGTGGTGAGGGCGGCCTGGATGACCTGGGCATCCACCCGCACCAGGAGCGTGACGGAGGAGCCGGCAACGAAGCGCCGCAGCTTCGCCATGTCCGCGAGCGACTCCACATATCCGTCGACAACGAGCTTGTCGCCGATGGTGCGGACCTCCAGACCGGAGAAGCCCATCTTCTCCAGCCCCTCGGCCAGCTCCTCCGCGCGGGGAGGCTCCACGACGATGGAGCGCTGGAGCTGCCCCTTGTCCGTCCACACGGTGAGGGCAGTGCGCCCGGTCCGCTGGGCGATGATGAGGAGCTGCGTCTTGCCCACCACCTGGACGTCCGCGACGTCCGGTGCGGCGACGGCGACGCGGCGGATGCTCGGGAAGTCGAGCACGCGCTGCTGGCCGGGGGCGAGCCGTACCTGGGGCTCCTGGGCCCACAGGGGCAGGGCTGCGAAGAGCACGGGAAGGAGGAGCCAGCGAAGGAGGCGCATGGGCGGGAGTGTAGCGCTCCTCTCCCCGCCAAGGCGGTGCCTCCCGGAGCTGTCCTCCCAAACCTGTCTACCTGTCTGACAGGTTCGGGCCCTGTGCCGCCAACAGGCAGCCCTCGCCCGAGTCCCCGTTCCACCCTCGCTCAGGTGGCGGCGCGCTGGACCTCAACCGCGCCCACCGTGGTGGCCGCCAGCGCCTGGGGCCGATAGCCGAGCAGCCGGAGTCCGTTGGCGACCACGATGAGCGTGCTGCCCTCGTGGAGCACCACGGCCTGGCTGATCTGGGTGATCCCCAGCACCGCGGCGACGATCAGCACGCCGCTGACGCCCAGCGAGATCACCAGGTTCTGCTTCATCACGGCCGTTGCCTTGTCCGCGAGGCTCAGCGCGAAGGGCAGCCGGGACAGGTCGTCGCTCATGAGCACCACGTCGGCAGTCTCGAGCGCGGCGTCCGAGCCCGCGCCACCCATGGCCACGCCCACGGCAGCGGCCGCGAGCGCGGGGGCGTCGTTCACGCCATCTCCCACCATCGCCACGGAGTGCTGCTTGCCCATCTCCCGGATGGCGGTGACCTTGTCGGCAGGCATCAGCGGCG
>NZ_DASPHO010000507.1:0-7562 GCF_035629615.1 Hyalangium sp.
AGTCCGAGCTGAGGGCGACACCGGTGCAGCCGCCGGGGTGCGCGCCGGTCAGCTCGCGCTCCACCTTGCCTTCGCCGAGCGAGCCCACGTGCACGGTGCCGTCAGCGCCCGCGGCGATCCACCGCTCACCGGCGAGCGCCAGGGCGAGCACGGCGGAGGGCAGATCCACGCTCCACAGCACCTTGTTGCCGGTGAAGTCGTAGGCGGTGAGCTTGCTGGCGGAGGCGACGCGGGCGCCGCCGACCAGGAGCACGCGGCCGTTGGCCGCGAGGGCGCGTACCTTCTCGATGTTGCCGATCGCGAGGTTGGCCATAACGCTCTAGATTCCTCCAGCGTGGGCCCATCGGTTTAGCACAAGCTCCTGCTCCATCCCCTGGGAAAGGAGCTCACTTCCTGAGGTCGAGGAGGTTCGACCGGAGCCGAGGCTTGACTGCGGCGCCCAGGACCTCGAGTCTCGCGCGGACTGGAATCCTACTCGTCGGCTCGCCCTGGAATGGGCCACACACGGTTCCTGGGCGTGAACTCGCTTACGCCGCTCCAGGCTCTGTGTGGTTTTAGGTTAGTACAGGGTGGGAGGCCGGGCGCAGAGCTGCCGCCCAGGGTTGGCCTTTCTTCTTTGCCGCGCGCCATGCCGCTTCGAAGGTGGCCTCATTGACGCAGTACAGGGGCGGGTTCCAGGGATGCGGATCAACGACAACGAGGACACCCATGTCCGCTAATTAGGTAGTCCACAATCAGGACATAGTGCCTCTCCACGTAGCTCTCCTTGCGGTCCGGCGATGTGAACTTCAGGAGCACGAGAGCCATCCACAACCAGCCGGGCTTGTGGAACTGTGTCACCTCGTGGGTATTGGGTCGGTAGACCGAGAGACCAGCAGCCGCCACAAGGGCACGCACATCCTTCTCGAAGAGGCCGATCTTTGAGAGCTTCGATGCGATGCTGATCGACCAAATCGAGCGCATCAAAACCAGCCTTTGGCCCCGCTCGTCTGGATGCCGTACCGAGCTTTCGAGTCGCCGTGAGCAGCACGAACATCCCGCAGGCGTAGTCGTCATCTCCTTGCGTCGCGACGAGAAGCCCTTGCAGGCCTGCTGGGGCGGCAACTCGCGATGTGCCGGGGTCGATGAACGCTTCGCCACGTGCCGGGTCGACCATTACGCGGTGCCTGACGCGGCGACATGGTGCCGCACGAGAGCCACAAAGTCGGGCACGATCCGAGCGAGTCTCTCAAGCAGCTCGTCGAAGGTCATCGGAGGCTTTACCAGATCCTCAGCCTGCTCACGCAGAAGAGCCATGAACTCTTCGGGATCGAGGTCGAACAGGTTGCAGAGGAACTCGTCCGGTGACTGTGCCTCAAGTCCGTCCGGGAGCCGTGTGAAGTCCCTCAGGTTCGCAGTCGTAACAACTTGCGCGCCAGCCTTGATGGCCGCCGCGACAACGTGCCGATCCTTCTCATCGTTCTCCATCGCGGCGATGAGGGGCTCGTAGCCTTTCACCCCGGCATCGGGAAACTCTCGCTCCATCACGGAGCGCAGTCGGGTCGCTTTGTCCTCGGTCATCATGCCGGTCGAGACGAGGTTTCGAGCCATCTCATCGAGGATCTGCGCCGACCAACGCACCTGGTAGAAGCCCGCGGCCGCCGCGCGCAACAAGGTGTCCCGCAGCGTGAACGGGAAGAGGACGTTCGCGTCGAGAACGACGATGAAGGGCGCCGGAACCATAAAGCTTTCGGAGCCGACGCTACTCCTTCAACTCGGCATCGTAGCCACCGAACTCTTGTGTCAGCTGTGAGAGTTCGCGGAGACCTGCACGGCGATCCTTGTCGCGCTTCTCCTTGAACTCGAGCACATCCTCGATCCGCAGCCGCCGGTGTTTGCCGGTCTTGCGGAACGGGATTCTCCCTTGGTCCAGGAGCCGTACGATGTACTGCCGGGAGACGTTGAGGAGATCAGCCGCCTGCTGTGTGGTGACTTCCTTGCCGACCGGCACCACGGTGATCGAATCACCGCGCGCCATGACTTCGGCCACGCGCTCGAGCACGTAGAACACCGACTCCGGGACAGCGATGGTTTCCCCCTTCGGTCCGACCAACTGGCACTTCGGAGCGCGTCGCTTCGGCGGATGCACCATGCCCTCAAGCGCCCGGGAGAGCGCTGCGACCTGAGCCTGCTGCTCGGGCGGCGCTGCGACCGGCGTCATCCGGCGGATCATGTCTTCCATCGAGTGGGCGGCTGCGGTGGCCATGGTGAACCTCCACGAGAAAGGTAGGTCATGAACGACGCAAACGCAACCTTAGACAACCCATTCGCAACTCCAACGGGACGCGGCAGTCCACGATTTCAACGTGTTACGAACGTCTTCCTGTCTGGTCGCTTACGCTCCAACTTCAGGTCCCTGCCGTCGGTCAGAGTCGCCGATTCCGGCGCAGCAGGCCCAGGCACAGCAGGCCCCACGCCACCGCCGAGAGCGATCCGGCGGAGCCACAACCGCAGCCTGACTCTTCGCCGCCGGGCTCCTCCTCTCCACCACCACCATCAGGACTGCCGGTTCCAGCATCGTTGCCGCCGGAGCCGCCACCATCAGGACTGCCGGTTCCCGCGTCGGAGCCGCCATCCCCACCGCTCGTGCCACCATCCGTCGGGCTGGCCGTGCAGCTGCGGAGTCCGGCCACGTTCGGATCGAGGTAGCCGACGAAGTTGCCGCTGTCCCGGAACGCCTGGTTGAACTGCTTGGGCGCTCCCACGAACCCCTCCGAGACGCTCGTGTTGAACAGGGCCTGAGCGAAGTCGCGGTCGCTGGTTCGCGTGAAGCCGCTCAGGCGGTAGGCGTACGCCCAGGCGTGCGCGCTGAGGTTGTCCAGGTCCGGGTTTCCATCCCGGTAGTCGGTATTCGTGCTCGGGCAGCCCAGATAGATCAGCGACTGCCCGGCGTACGCGCCCGTGGCGACGTTCACCTGGCGCAGGTCATCCAGGGCGAACCGGAGCGACTCCGCGGCCACGGGATCGCAGGTCAGCTTGTGATACCGGATGAGGCTCTCGAACAGCAGCCCGGACATGAACGACGAGCTCCCATAGTCCGTCTCACCACACCCCTCGCTCGGATCGTGGTCATAGAGGTTGTGCACCCAGGCGCGGTTCCCGTTGTCGCCCTGCATGCGGTGGAGCGAGTGGAACCGCGCCCGCGCCCTGTCGAGGTAGGACGCGTTGCCCGTCGCCTCGTAGTACGCCACCAACCCCAGCTGCGCGAACGCCGCCTCGCGCTCGGTCCAGAAGCCACGCGTGTTCGGGGCCTTGTAGTACCAGGAGTCCGCGTGCGGCATGTAGAAGTTGTCGACGACCAGCCCTGCCACCCGCAGGCTCTCCTCGTCGCCCCAGAAGAAGTAGTCGCGCACGAGGCTGTCGACGAACGTGTAGCGGGTGTTGTTGACGTACCCGCCCGTGCAGTTGCCATGTCCGGTGTTCGCGCCGCTCAGGAGGATCTGGTGCCGGCCGTGGTGATGAGCCCAGCGTCGGCCGCTGATGAGGTACTGCAGGCCACCCGTCCGGACATAGATGCCGTAGCTCGAGTTGGCGCTGTCGTAGTACTGGTCCGTTCGCGCGCAGGGGGTTGATGCCACAGGCTCCGTGTTGAGCACCGAGAACTGCTGCGTCTGCTTCTGCTCCCACGCCGTGTAGCCCGTCTGCCCCAGCGGCTTCTGCTCCCACATCACCAGCGATGCAGAGAGATGGCTGGCCGGCAGTGTCGCGATCTTGCGCGGCAGCCGCCAGCTTACGGGAACCAGCGTCCTGTCGGTGGTAGTCCGCGCCGTGCCGGTGTCGAGCGTGAAGCCCTTGGTCGCGCCCGTGAACGGAGCCGGGAACTGCACCAGCGCCACCCGGATCGAGCCGTCCAGAGCCCAGGTGGCCAGGGACTTGATGCCAATCGGAACCTCGGCCGCGCCGTCCAGGACGCGCACGTTCGACAGCTGCGTGAGCTCGCCGGGCTTGAAGGGCACGCCGAAGCTGACGAGCTCCGCCGGGCCGTCTCCGGACGGGTAGTCGTGGACGGTGAGGGCCACCGGAGCAGCGGCCGCAAGGGCAGGGAAGCAGCACGCGACAAGCAGCAGGAGCTTCTTCATGGTGACCCCCAGCTTCGGTATGGCGCCGGGGGATGGTGGCACCCCAGCACGCTCGGAGGCCAGCTCTCAGTGCATCGCGGCTGCGCCCGTGCCAGGCGTGGCGCCGGGCCTCACCCGAGGGAAGAAGAAGCTGACGGCGAAGGCGAGCACCGACACGACAGCCATGATCCAGAAGTTGGCGGAGAGCCCCTCGGCCAGGGCGCCGCTGAGCTGCCGCAGCATCTGCTCGCCCAGCCCGAGCCCATGCTCCGGTCCGAGCAGCTCATTGGCTGCGCTCACCGGGACACGCGGATCCGCCGTCAGCTTCGCCACCAGCACTCCCCCCATCGCTCCCACCCCGACCGCCCCGCCAATGGTGCGGAAGTACATGCTGCTCGCGGTGGCCACGCCCCGCAGCTCCCAGCCAACGCTCATCTGGACGGAGATGAGCAGCGCCGTGGATGCGAACCCCAGGCCCGCGCCGAACAGGCCCATGGCCACTGCGGGCAGCAGCAGCGGCACGCCCGGCTTGAGCAGCATCGCCATGGCCACGGTGGAGAAGCCCGCGAGCCCCAGTCCTCCCACGATGAGCGGCCGGAACCCCACCTTCACCATCAGCTTGCCGGCAACGATGGAGCACAGCGGCCACACCACCATCATGGGGGTGATGATCCCACCGGCCTCCGTGGGCGTGCCACCCAGCACGCCCTGGACGAAGAGCGGGACATAGGTCGTGGAGCCGAACATCGCCGCGGAGAACAGCGCAGAGCAGATCGAGGCGATGGTGATGGTCGGGCTCTTGAAGATGCTCGGAGGGATGACCGGCTCCTTCACCTTGCTCTCGAGGAAGACGAAGGCCCCCAGCAGCACCGCCGCCACCGCGAGCGGCACCCACCGGTTCCCCTGGCCCTGGGCCCCCAGCAAGAGCGCCATGACGCCCAGAGCAAGCAGCAGCGCCCCCGCGATGTCGAGCGTGCGCTTCTGCTTCACGATGTTCTCGTGGAAGCAGGCGACGAGCAGCCCCGCGGTGGCCAGTCCCACCGGCACGTTGATGAAGAAAACCCAGTGCCACGACAGCCACCGGACGATGAGGCCGCCCGCCAACGGTCCCACCAGGCCTGAGACGGCCCACACCGAGCTGAAGAGGCCCTGCACCCGGGCGCGTTCCTCCATGCTGTAGATGTCCCCCACCACCGTCAGCGCGATGGGCTGGATGGAGCCCGCCCCCACCCCCTGCAGCGTGCGGAAGACGATGAGCCACCCCATGGAGGGTGCCAGGCCGCTCGCCACCGAGCCTGCGAGGAACAAGCCGATGCCGGCGAGGATGATGGGCTTGCGTCCGTAGAGATCCGCCAGCTTCCCGAAGATGGGGACGGTGATGGTGGAGGCCAGCAGGTAGGCGGTGAAGACCCACGAGTAGTGCTGGATGCCGCCCAGATCGCTGACAACGGTGGGCATGGCGGTGGAGACGACCGTCATCTCCAGTGCGGCCATGAAGAGGCTCAGGGCGAGGGCGACGGTGGTGAGCGGACGGTGGGTCTTGCGCATGGCCGGGGCCTCGCGGAATAGCTCACACCGGTGCCCCAGGAGCAAGGACGCACTGGGGGCAGGCCGGTGCGGTCAGCGGGCCTCCGTCATCGGGATGACCTTGCCCCCGGACGCGTCCGCGAGCTTCCGGAGGATCCGCCGGCGGACGACATCCACGTGCTCGCGGAAGAAGTAGAGGTTCTCGGAGTAGGAGAGGGGCATGGGAATGTGGTTCACCGCGAGCTCGGCCTCCTCGAGCCGCTTCAGCATGTCCTCGAGCATCTCCCGCCCAGGGTTCTCCTCGAGCTGAATCTCGATCTCCTTCAAGCTGGCGTACCAGCGGAAGATGCGCGAGCGCACCCGCCACAGGAAGAACGCCGGCACGGCTCGCACGAGCGGCACCAGGATCGCGATGATCGGCACGAGCATCACCCAGAGCCGGTCAACCAGGTTGGCGGCCCAGAACGGCAGGTAGCGCTGGAGGAAGGGGACACCGGCCTCGTAGTAGCGGCGGGCCTCGCTGCTGAGCGGGAAGCCCGCCTCGAGCGGCGCCGGGAACTCCCCCGAGCGGTCCAGCATCCCAGCGCTGCCGTGGAGCTCGCTCGCGGTGCGCATGAGCAGGTACGCGAGCGCCGGATGCAGCGTGTCCTTCGCCACGAGGTTCGCGGTCGGCGCGAGCAGCACCACGTCGCGCTCTGGGATGTCCGTCGCGAGATTGAACACGCCCCGGGGCAGCACGTGCTTGGACAGGAAGGGGAACCGGCGGGTGTAGGCGTCGGCGCGCACAAAGCTGAGGAGCCGGATGCCGGGCACCGCCGCCAGTTTCTGGATCATCGGCGACTCCGCGGGCGAGACGAGGAACACCGCGTCGAGCTGTCCCTGCTTGAGCTGCTCGACGGCCTCGTCACGCGCGAAGGGCTGGAGCTCCGTCGGAGCCTTCTCCACGCCGTTGAGGGTCAGGAGCTTGAGGGCGAGCTCGCGGGTCCCGCTCTCTTCGGGCCCGACCGCGATGCGCTTGCCACCCAGCTCGCGCACGTCCTCGATGGGCTCGCCTCGGTAGAAGACCCACAGGGGGATGTACGAGAGGCTGCCGAGCGAGAAGATGCCCTCCGCCTGCTCCCCGCCGGCCGTACCGCTCTGCACGAACGCGACGTCCACGCCCGAGCTGTCGTCGGCGAGGAGCTGGACGCTGGTGACCGAGCCCTTCGTCGGGTGCAGCTCGAGCGTGATGCCGTGCCGCGCGAGGGCCCCCTGGTACTTCCGCGCGAAGTACCGGAAGCCGCCCTCGTCTGTCGCCATCGCGAGCACGACCTTCTTCGGCGGCGCGGGCTTGACGAAGTAGAAGGTGACGGCGAACGCGGCGCCGATGACGAGGGCCACGGGCACGACCACGATCCACAGATCGCGCCGGAGCGTGCGCCGGAACTGCTCCTTGAGACTGTCCGTGTTCATCCTGGGCGCGGAGTATAGACCTCGTGTGCTCTACTGCACTCTCAGCTGGATGGGCGGAGGCAAGAATGGCAGCTCGCACTCGGAGCATCCTTGTGGGGCTCGTGGCTCTGGGAGTGATGGGCATCTTGCTCTTCCTGCTGCGCACGGGGCGTGGCACAAACCCGGTCCCCGCAGAGGGCGAGGCCACCCCCCCGGGCACTTCGGAGGCCCCACCCGGTCCGGCCCCCACCGGGGCCCGAGCGGGCTCCAGCGGGCAGGCCCCCGGGACGCAGCCTCCCGCTCACGCGGCCGCTCCCAAGACGGAGGTGGTGGCCGAGCTGGGCTGGGGCAGCGGCGCTTCCCAGCTCGGACGTCACCGCCCCCAGGAGGCCAGCCCTGAGGCCCCCATGTCCATGGCCGCGGACATGCTTGGCAACGTGGTGGTGCTGGACCAGATCAACGGCCGGCTCTTCCGCCTCGATCCCGACGGCAACGTCGTCGGCACCT
>NZ_DASPHO010000508.1:0-12397 GCF_035629615.1 Hyalangium sp.
CTGCGGACAGGTGCATGCCCCGGGGCAGGAAGACCCCGACCACGGTTTCCAAGCCCATCCCGCGCGCCGCCAGCTCAGCGGCCACGGTGTTCGCATGCCCCCTGAGTTCTGCATAGGTCCACGACTGGGACCCAGACCCGATGCACCGTGCATCCGGTGTGGTCTCTGCACTCCGGTTGAAGAGAGCAGCGACAGAAGCGTCAACCCGGAAATATCCGTCCCCACAAGGAATCATGAGATTTAGCCGCCAGCAAATTTTGTTCGGAAATCATATAAATCATTTTATACAGCTTAATCAACTAGATCATAAAATTGACATTTTTATCTGTAAAATCAAATAGTTATAAGTTGGTCTGGATCTTTTTTGAGGCGCTACCAAGGCTTGTCCTGGCCGCGAACGTGGGTCAGGTGAGCGCTGTGGCCGTTGTAGGAAGCACCATTGGCAAAGCGGGTGTTGGAGACAGACGGATCGGAGGCGGATCGGGGGCCGCCAAGATCGTGACCACGCTACGCGGAGCGGATCTGGCGCTCTAGCGGCCTGCGGAGGCGGCCTGCTGGGCGATCTCCTGCGCGGCACGCGCCGCTGCCTTGGCGACCGTGGTCGGCGCACGGCCGCGTGCGGCATCCATGGTCTTCAGCGCTTCCTGCATCTCCTGCGTCGCCGGCGCGCGGACCTCCCGGTCGAGCTGGTTGACGGTCTCCTGCAGGCGCGCCTGGCCCTCGAGCGGCAGCTCGTTGAAGGTGGTGAAGGCGCCGAAGGCGCGGTCGACGTTGCCCTGGATCTCGTAGAGGCCAGCGTAGAGACGCTGCAACTGCTGGTCGAGATCGAGCCTGTCGATGCCGTTGGCCCACTGCTCGTAGAACGGCCGGTCCGCGAGCGCGTCGATGGTCTCGGTGCTGATCGATTCAACGAGGATGCCCTTGTACTTGTCGATGAAGGCCTGATGGACCTTGCGCATGAACTCGACCCAGTACGTCAGCGCCTCGTCGGCACGTGCGGTGAAGGTGCGCACGTTGGCCTTGAGGCCGTCGGTCGCCTGCGCGTTCTGCCAGTCCTCCATCGCCTTCACCGCGTCGGCGCGGTACTGCTTGGCCTTCTCGTAGCCGTTGTTGAGCACATAGTCGGAGGCTTCGCGGCGCACGGTCGAGAAGCTCATGATTACGCCCTTGCGACCGCCCATGAACGCGAGCATCTCTGACGTGCATTGATCGACGTAGGCCTGCGAGACCGGCAGCAGGGCTTTGGCACCCTTGCCGATCAGCTTCGCCGCGGCGCCGAGCGGGCTGTAGGCCAGCGACAGCACGGTGAAGACATATGAGGCGAAGACGTTGCCCGGCTTGGTGAACTCGAGGATCTTGTCCATGATCGCCGGGTCGATGCCGAGCTGCTCTCCGGCATCCTTGATGTTCTTGCGCTGTTGCTCGATCAGATCGAGCAGTTGGTCGGCCTTCTTCGGATCGATGCCGACCCGCTTCACCGCCTCGCGCAGCAGTTCCTTGAACTTGTCGTTGATCTGCTTCTTGAGCTGCTCGACCTTGGACGCCGCGTCGAGCGCATCGCGGATGCCGGTGGAGTGCGCAGGCACGGCTTCTTCCATCATCTTGCCGACGGTCTCACGCAGCTTGCCCGCCGCGTAGCGTTCCTTGTCGAGCAGATCCTTCTCGGTCTGCGTCAGGTTCGACCAGTGCGTGCCGTAGATCGCCGCCTTTTCTTCGAGCCGATTGCAGATCAGCATCTGCTCGTCGTGCGTCTCGCCGAGCTTGCAGCGCGCCAGTCCTTCCCAGAACTTGTTCTCCTCACTTGCCGCGATGTCGCGGAAGGCGATGAGGTTCTGCGGCGGCTCCTTGTAGCCTTCGAGCAGATTGGCCAAACCATTGAGCACGAGCTTGGAGAGATCGTCGAGCTTGCTGCGGAAGTTGTCGGCGATCTTGCGATCGCCTTTCTCCGCCGCGACTTCGGCGAGCGCGACGAGGCCTTCCTCGCGGCGTTTGAGCAGAGCGGTGAGCGCGAGACTGACGCGGTCGTAGTCGGCCTGTGGCAGCGTCGTCTTGAAGAAGGCGTAGCGCTGCTCGAGTTCCTGTGCGCGGGCTTCGTAGGCCATGTTCAGATCCCCTGCAGCGTGGCGATTCGCCACGGTCCGTTGTCGATCCGCTGCAGCACCCACCAGCGGTGCACGGTCACGTCGAGAAAGCCGCGGTATTCACCCTCGAACTGGCCGACGTGCTCGATCTCCGCCTCGACTTCCTCGACGCGCGGGGCACCGGCGAACTCGTTGCCGCTGGTGATGACACGTGGCTCGCCGATCCAGGCGACGCGAGCGTCCCAGAGACGCCCCGCGAAACTCGCGCGCGAACGCTCGAAGTCGTCGTCGCTGGCGTGCTGCATGCGGTAGCAGACCTGCGGAGTACCGTCGTGATTGGCGCGCACCAGCCAGTCGGCGAACAGCTGGCGCCACACCGTCAGGTCGCCGGCCTTGATGCAATCGATCATGCAGGCGAGCACGGCTTGCGGTGTGGCATCGTCCGCCGGCAGGGCGGTGCGCGGCTTGAGCAGGCCTTCTTCACCGGCGAACGCCGAGATCTCGCCCTCGCCCTGACGCACATCAACGAACAGCGCGCCGCCGATCAGTGCGGCGAGCAGCTCGATCTGCAGCCCCCAGGTGCTGCTGCCATTGACCATGACCAGGCGCGGCTTGGGTAGCACACGGCCGAGCAGCGTGTACTCCTCGCGGATCATCGGTGACACCAGCTTGGTGTAGCGGCGCAGCGCGCGCAGCATGCGGATCGAGCCGAGGCTCTCCATGTCGAGGAAGTAACGGCCCTGGCTGGCATCGCCGGCAAAGAACCAGCCGTGCCCGGCCTCGGAGATCCACTGCCGTGTCGGCAGACGTTCGAGCACCACGCACTTGCCGGCGACGGCTTCGCGCTGGCCGTGAATCGGATGTTGAGCCGGAAATGCGGTGATGGTCTCGGTTCTCGCGGTGTCGAGCGCGGTGGTCCAGGCCTGCTTCGCGAGCTCGGTGATCGCGGCCGCGCGCTCCTCATCGGCCTTGCGATAGGCGAGCTCCGCCTCGCCGAGCGCGTAGATCGGCCCCCGCAAACGTTCGAGCGTCGCCTCGAAGTCGCTGCGCACGGCCTCGGCAAAGGGGCCCGGGTAGCGGCTGATCATGCGCTCGACGCGCGGCCGTTCCTCGAGCAGCGACTTGTACTCGTAGCGTGTGGTCAGGCCGACGCGGAAGCGTGCCTGGCAGAAGGTGTTGCGCACGCGCTTCTGCAGCGCTTCGAGCCAGGCCGTCCAGGCATCATTGAAGCCGTCGCGCTCGTAGGTGTCCGGGCCGTTCTCCCAGACCAGCGCGCGATTCTCGGCGGTGCGGTAGCTGCGCTTGGCGCGCAGCGAGCCTTCGACCTCGAGCGCCTGCCAGCCCTGCGGCGACTGCTTGCGCCGCACCGTCAGGCGTACGCGATCGTTCTCGCGGCGGTGGTTCTTCTGCCAGTGCAGGGGTTCTTGGTACTGACCGAGCAGCATCCCTTGCGCGGCGCCATCGGGCGGGCGCGCCAGGGGCACGCCGTCGACCGCGACGATGCGGTCGCCCGGCAGCAGGCCGGAACCGCGGAAGCCCGACTCCCAGCCCAGGTTCTCGACCAGCAGGCACGGTGGCGACTCGTCCCAGCAGGCATGGGTGAGCAGTCCGGTCGAGAGTTCGTCGATCACGAGCACCTGAGGTTCTCCCATGGTATCCCTTCGTCGACTGCGTCCGGCTTTGCGATCCGGATCACTCGTGACCGCCCCGCTGCGCCGGCACGATGAGCGCGCTGAGTCTGCCAGCGTGCGCGAGGTTCGGTCACCGCAAAAAGGGGTGGGACTGTGCTTCGGCTCTCAGCCGCGGCGACCCGCTTCTGCAGCGCGGCGCGAGTGGGTGGCGTTCTGCCGCTCGCTGCCGGAGGGTCACCTGCCCCTCGCCTGCTTCCGGGCCTCAACCGCCCAGACAATGAGGCAGGCCCAGGAACAGGAGCAGGGAGCCGGCCACCGCCAGGGCGACATAGA
Organism: Hyalangium sp.; assembly: GCF_035629615.1. Classification (GTDB taxonomy): domain Bacteria; phylum Myxococcota; class Myxococcia; order Myxococcales; family Myxococcaceae; genus Hyalangium. Next base: position 4,046 of record NZ_DASPHO010000508.1, read on the forward strand.
GCCATGCTGGTGTCTCGTTCGCGAGTGCAGTGGACTTACGAGGTGCCGCCCTTTGAGCCACGGATCCGGAACGTGAGGAGGAGGCCGGCTCGGGCGCCGCGGCGGCGGGAGGGTTGGCAGCGGCCGGCCCGGGAGCGGGGCGCACAGGTGGGGGACGTGACCGCTCCACTGGCGGGGGAGGCACGGCAACGTCCTTCTCCAAGGCCTCCAAGTCCTTGGACACGTCGGAAACGAGTGTGATGAGGCTCGCGAAGCCCCTGGGCCCGGGGGGAGCGCGCACGGGTTGGGGCTGCGGAGGCTGCACGGGCTGCGGAGGCTGCACGGGCGCAGGAGGCTCCACCGGTGGGGAAGGCTCAGCGGTGCTCTGCTCCAGGACCTTTAGATCCTCGGACACATCAGAGACAAGAGTGATGAGGCTCGCGAAGCCTCTAGATGGGGGGACGCTGGGAACTCTCGGATTGTTCTGCATGGCAGGCCTTGGGTTGAGCGCTCGCGTCACGCACCACGCAGCATGTCCGACATCAGGACGGGGTACTTCGTCGCGAGAAGGTCACGAATGGCCGTCTCGAGGACCTGCACATTGTCCACCAACAGGTACGGCAGTGCGGTGTAGGCCGCGAAGTCCTCCTTGTGCCGGATCAGCAGGGTGCCATTGGAGGACTCGATATGGATCTGGCTCCAGGCCCCCCGGGCACGAGAGCTGTCCCCTGGGTATTGATGCCGGGCGAAGTTGATCCCGCTGTCGTCCACGGAGGCGTCGCCGAATTGGAAGCGCGTTCCCTTGCCCAGCTCGGTGAGCAGTTCGATGAGCAGGCGCCTCCCGACGGCGCGCCACACCTTGTTCGTGAGGGTCGAGAAAGTGTCCGAGTTGAGGGTGGTGATGTCGGCGGATGCATCGCCGTTTCCGAGGGTGATCGTGAACTGGGGGGGCCCCTTCGACTCGTCCGTCACTCCCCCCCACCTGATGCGGGTGATGGTCTCAAGCGGCCAGTGCTTGCCCTGCCAGTCAATTCCCGAAGCCGAGATCTTGAGCAGCTGCTTGGGATGCTGGATGCCCACCAGGGCCTCATAGGAGATCTCTCTCGCCCACTCCTGCCGGGAGGCCTCCCGCTTCTGGGCAAGGTCGTGAAGCGCCTGGGCGTCGCTGCTCGCCAGCTCTGCCACCCGGGGCACCTCCCCGAAGGTGTCCTGAAGGAGCGCCGTGAGGTCCTGAGACGCCTCGAGCATCTCGTGCTCATTGTAGAGCTCCAGCGAGAGGTCGCGGACAAGGTTCGCCACCCTGTGGCTGGGCTCATGGTCCAGCCCTCGGCTCATGGCGCTGAGCTGGATGGGCTGCGCCACCTTGTCCCAGTTGCGCACCACCTCCTCGAGACGGGACAGCAGGCGCTTGATGACCGGGAGCGAACGCTGCTGGGCCAACCCCCGGCGCACGGCCTCCGCGAGCAGCTCCACGTTGCGGACCTCGGCGTCCAGGAAGTGCTGCGCCTCCACCTCGTAAGTGTTGACCAGGTCATCGATGAGCGCCGGGGCGTTGCGGGTGCCGCGCCCGGTGGCCTCTGTCACCACTCGGGTGACGACGGTCACCAGCTCCCGGGGGGGAAGCGCATCCAGCGCGCTCTTGAGGGTGGCGCGGTAGTGCCTGCGCCGCTCGGCCAGAGCCTCCTCCACCGCGCTCGTCTCACGCACCTCCGGGAAGCCAGAGATGGCACGCTCCAGGTTGATGATGGTGCGGACCTTCTCGGCGTCGCACGTCTCTACCAGCGTAGCCAGCTCCAGGATTTCGGTGGACAGTCCGCCGCCCACCCAGGTGCCTTCCAGTGCGGGCAGTGCCGCGGCCAGCAGGTTGGCCTTGGCCAGGGCAGGCAGGCCCTGCGCCGAGAGGACCGCCAAAGGGTCGTGCCGCAGGAACTCCATGGCCTGGCCCGCATTGCCCGGGTCCAGCCCTGGGACCCACGCCACCTCGGCGGCGAGCCGGTTGCGCGGGTGTGTCAGATCTGCCCGCGCCTGCGCGCAGAGGGCGGGGTCCAGCGACAGGCTGCGCTCCTCCGCCAGCTCCAGGATGCGCCGCCGGTCATCCCGAATGGAGGCCCCGAGGATGTGGAAGGGATTCTCAAGGAGCTTCATGCTTCACCTGGAGGGCTGGCGAGGGTTCCCTCTCTAGCATGGGCTGTATTCGAGAGGCTGTGAACACCCACGGCAACCAGTTAGAGCTCCTAACAAAAGTCCTTTTCCAGGAGCGCTCGGTACAGTGAGTTGAAGCCCACGAGATGAGCGCCCCCCTGAAAATGGATGACTGGGGCGGCACCGGACCGGTGCTGCACCTTGCCCACGCCAACGGTTTCCCACCCGGCAGCTACCGCAAGCTCATCGAGCTGCTGAAGCCGCGCCATCACGTCGTCACCCTCCGGAGCCGGTGCCTCGTGCCGGGGGAGAGCCCGCTGACGATGCGGGCCTGGGATGACATGGCCGATGATCTGGCCCTGGCGCTGCGCGCACAGGGGCTCGAGGGTGTGCTGGGCGTGGGACACAGCATGGGAGGGGTGTCCACGCTGCTCGCCTCCGTGAAGGACCCAGGGCTCTTTCGGGCCGTGGTGGCGCTGGATCCCGTGCTCATCACGGGCCCGCGCCTCCTGGCGCTTCAGGTACTGACGCTGCTGGGGCTCCGGAGCAGGGTTCCTCCCGCGAGTCTGGCCCGGCGCCGCCGCGAGGCCTGGGGCTCCCGCGAGGAGGCCGCCGCCAGCTATCGCAAGAAGGCCCTCTTCCAGCGGTTCGACCCCGAGTGCTTCCAGGACTACCTCGCCTCCGGGTTCACCGATGCACCTGGAGGCGGCCTCCGCCTGACCATCCCCAGGGACTGGGAGGCTCGCGTCTTCGAGACGTCACCGCGCGCTGGGTGGCGCAAGCTGCGCTCGGTGTCGGTGCCGACGCTCGTGATGCGCGGAGGCGACTCGGACGTGCTCACCCGGGCAGCCCTGGCGCGCGCGCAGCGCACCATCCCGGGTGTCCGCACCGAGGATCTCTCCGGCACCACCCACCTGTTCCCGCTGGAGCAGCCGGAGGCGTGCGCCCAGCGCGTCCTTGCGTTCCTCGACACGGTGTAGAGGGCCCTCCCTGCCTCGCCTGGCGCTGGTGCAGGCGCTGGAAGGAGGGTGAGCCGCGTCTGTCACATCCGGTTTCCGCTCAGTCGACCCCTGTCGAGGACATGAGATCTGGAGTGGATCACGGTCCTCGTGCCGCCGCCTGTCCCCCAGGCGGCAAGGAGGTTGGACATGAAGAAGAACGCCACGGACAAGGCACCGCAGCAGGGCAAGAAGCCCTTCTTCGCGCGCTTGCTGGAGTCGCAGGAGCTCGAGCAGGCCGCGGGCGGTGCCAGACCCCAGACCAAGAAGTACCCCTCGGACTCGGACGAGTTCGTCACCATGAAGTACCCCTCGGACAACGACGACGACGTCTGCAAATAGCAGCTCGCATCCCCACCACAGGAACTCACTCTGCCCATGCCTCCCACCCGCGATACCGTCCTGCTCCTCACCCACAGCGGTGACCACTACACGGTCGACCGTGTGGCACAGGAGGTGTGGCGGCGGGGGGCACGCCCGCTTCGTGTCAACACGGACGGCTTTCCCTCGGAGCTGGAGGTGACGACAGCGCTGGGGGAGGAGGGGAGTGAGGTGGTGCTGCGCACGGCCACGGGCGAGCAGCTGGGGGAGGAGATCCGCGCAGTGTGGTTGCGCCGGCTGGGCCTCCCCCGGCTCGATGAGGCACTGGAGCCGGCCTGGCGAGAAGGCTGTGTGCGCGAGTCACAGGCAGCGTTCGAGGGATTTCTCGATGGACTGGAGGCGGCGGGCTGCCGCTTCATCAACCCGCTCGACGCAGAGCGAGCGGCCCACAACAAGCTGTACCAGCTCCGGCTGGCCCGTGCGCTGGGGCTGGAGGTGCCCCGGACCCTGGTGACGAACGACCCGGCGCGAGTGCGCGCCTTCTTCGAGCAGGTAAGGGGCAGGCTGGTGGCCAAGCTGCTGACTCCCCTGAGCCAGTCCATGGATGGGAGCCAGCCCTTCGTCTACACGAGCGCGATCGGCCCCGAGCACCTGGAGGCGCTCGAGGAGCTGCGGCACTGCCCCATGGTGTTCCAGGAGCGCATCGACAAGGCCCGCGAGCTGCGGGTGGCCGTGGTGGGCGGGCGCTGCTTCGTAGGAGCCATTGATGCCTCGCGCTCTGTCACAGGGCTGGTGGACTGGAGACGGGCTGGGCCCACGGAGTGTCACTGGGAGCCTGGCGAGCTGCCGATGGAGGTGGCCGCACGCCTGGAGCAGCTGGTGGCGGCGCTGGGGCTGGTGTACGGCGCCGTGGATCTCATCGTCACACCCGACGGACGGCACGTCTTCCTCGAGGTGAACCCAGGGGGCGAGTGGGGGATGCTCGAGCACGAGCTCGGCCTGCCCATCGCCGCGGCGCTGGCCGAGACGCTCGTCGCCGAGAGCCGTCTGCCCCGACAGCCCATGCAGGAGAGCCTATGACCACCCTCATCGTGACCCGGTCCTCGGACAGCGAGGCGCCCCTCGCCGTGGCACGTGCCCTCGAGGCTCGCGGCGAGCGCGCCTACCGGTTTGACACCGATCTCTTCCCCACGCACCTTCGGCTCTCGCTCGATGAAGGGGGCGGCGGACGGCTCGCCGGGCCTGAGGGGGTGCTGGATCTGGCGGAGATCGATGCCGTCTGGTACCGCCGCAGTGCCACGGGAGCGCGCATTCCTCAGGAGCTCGATCCGCAGCTCCGCCACCCTTCGGTGGAGGAGAGCCGGCGAGTGGTGTTCGGGATGCTGGCGGCGCTCGGGGTGTTCCAGCTGGACGCGCTCGAGCAGGTGCGGCGCGCGGAGCACAAGCCGCTGCAGCTCGAGCTGGCGCGTGCGCTGGGGCTGGAGGTTCCGCGGACGGTGACCACCAACGATCCGGAGGCGGTGCACGCCTTCGCCGAGCGGTGCCCCGCTGGCGTGGTGACGAAGATGATGTCCTCGTTCGCCGTCTACGACGAGCGAGGCCAGGAGCAGGTGGTGTTCACCACGCCGCTGGACCCGGGAGACCTGGAGGATCTGGAGGGGCTGGACCTGTGCCCGATGACCTTCCAGGAGCGGATCGCCAAGGCGCTGGAGCTGAGGGTGACGGTGGTGGGGGATCGGGTGATGGCCGCAGCCATCGACTCGCAGGCGCTCCCTGGGGCGCGTGAGGACTGGCGTCGCGAGGGCATGGCACTCATCGATGCGTGGCAGCCCTACACGCTGCCCGAGCCGGTGCGAGTGCGAGTCCTGAGGCTCATGGACGCCCTGGGGCTCAACTATGGCGCGTTCGACTTCATCGTCACGCCCGAGGGACGGCACGTCTTCCTCGAGGTGAACCCGGCCGGCGAGTTCATGTGGTTGGCACAGCGTCCGGGCCTGCCCATCGCCGAGGCCCTGGCGGACGTGCTGGCGGGACGCGCGGCTCGCCGGTGGGGGCCCAGGCCCATCACAGGGGCGGTGGCCGGAGATGCACGCTCGTGGGGCTGATCACCGCTTCTTGCGAAGGCTCGCCACGTCCTTCTGCACCGCTTGCTGTGCCTCCTGCAATGCCGCCTTCGGAGTCGCGGCCTTGCGCACGATGGCGTTCATGGCCGTGGTCATCGGAGACCAGACCATCGTCATCTCCGCCACGTTGGGCATGGGAACGGCCGACTCGGCCTGCGCGCGGAATGCCCCCAGCGTCGTGTCCTTGGCGATGTCCGGATCCTGGTAGGCCTGCTCGAGCGCGGGGTTCTGTCGCCCCACGAGCGCCATGAGCTTCGCCCCCTCGAGGCCCGTGAGGAAGCTCACGAAGTCGTACGCTGCCTCTTTGTGCTTGGAGGGTGCGGCCACGGCGACACCCTCCACCGTCATCCACGGCCGCATCGGCTTGCCTCCGGCCTCATCCACGGTGGGCAGCGGTGCCAGGCCGTACTCGATCTCCGGGGAGATCTCCCCGAGGAACCAGGGACCAGAGAACACCATGGCCGCCCGGCCCGTGTTGAACAGGGACGTGGTGAGCACCGTGGAGGGCTCGCGAGGGAGGAGCCGATCCTTGTCCACCCAGCGCAGCAGCAGCTCCAGCGCCTTCACGTTCTCGGGCGCGTCCAGCCGCGGCGTCGGGCCCGGATCGAACACCCGGCCCCCGAACGCGTTCATCAGCGCTGCGTGGTAGTAGAAGTCCGTGTATGGGTACACGAGGCAGGTCGAGTCCGCTCCCTTCGCCCGCTGCTGCTTGCAGACCGAGGCGAGCTCCCCCGTGGTCTTCGGCGGCTTCGCGACGAGCTTCTTGTTGTAGATGAGGGTGATGACCTTGAAGTTCAGTGGCAGCCCGTAGACGGAGCCCCGGTACGTCATCGCCTCCATCGTGGTGGGGAGGAAGCGCTTCCGGGTGGCGTCATCCAGGAAGAAGTCGAGCGGCTCCAGCGTGTTGCCGCTTTCCACCCAGCCCCCGAGCCGATCCTGCGGGAAGATGAAGAGGTCCGGCCCCACGCCGCGCGGGACGGCGGCGCTGATCTTGTCCGTGAACGCGTCCGAAGGAATGGCGCGCAGGGTGACCTTCACGCCCGAGCTCGCCTTGGCCGCGTTGTAGGCGGCGACCACCTTCTCCAGCCCCGCGCGCTCGGCGGCCCGGTAGCCGTGCCACACCTGGAGCTCAGTCTGCGCCTGGACATGCAGGGGGATCAGCAGCAGGAAGAACAGGAAGAGGAAGCCGCGTTGCATAGGGACCTCGCAAGTGAGCCTCTACCGGACAGCTTCCTCACCAGGAGGTCAAGCCTCCTGGTGAGTCCATCGCCGCCCGGAGCGCCAGGGCTTACTCCAGCGCCATGCCCTGCGCCGCAGCCTGCTTGCCCGCCGACTCGATGATGGCCTTGTCGAGCGAGCCCGCGCCCGAGGAAGCCTCGGACTTCCGCTTCTCCGCGACGAACTTCTCGCGCTCGCCCTGGAGCTTCTGGATCCGGCTCTGGATGTCCGCGCGCTCCTTGGCCTTCGCGTCGACGAAGGCCTGACGCTCCCCGGCGCTCTTGCCCTTCAGCTCGGCCGGCAGATCCTCATCCTTCATCTCGTCGAGCTTCACCGCGCCCTTCTTCGCCCCGTCCACCAGGTCCCACCCCGAGTTGTCATAGAGCCGGCTCGCCTTGGACACCGCGCGCGTGGTGGCGCTGCCCGCGGACGCGGCGGCGTTGGTGTCCTGCGCCTCCTGCCGCTGCTTGGCCTCCGCGCCCTTGCGCCCGTAGCCCAGGTACGTCTTGTTCAGCTCGCGCCCCAGCTTGGCGATCTCGTCATCCTGCGGCGCGGCGATGTGCGCCACTGCGCGGTTCTGATCGATGTTGAGTGACTGCCCCTTCGCCAGCTTCGCGGCCGCCGCCCAGCCCGTGCTCGAGCCCTCCTGCGCCGAGCCACAGTGGACGGTGTTCACCGTGATGCCCCGCTCCGTCGCGTCCGCGATGGCGCTCTGGTACGACACCGAGCCCTGCGTGAAGGGCTCGTTGCCCGCGATGTAGATGAGCTTCAGGTCCCCCTGGGCCTTGCTCCACTCCAGGTTGCGCGTGGCCTTCTGGATGACCATGCCGCAGTACTCGTCCCCGCCATTGGTCTTCAGCGAGAAGAGCTCCTCGGACACCTTGTCCAGATCCGTGGAGAAGGGGAGGATCTGGCGGATGTAGCCGCCCTCGGCCGACAGCGAGCTCTTGCCGTACTCGTACAGGGCGATCTCCAGCTGCGCCAGCTGCGAGCCCCGGCGCGCCTTCGCGAACGTGTTCACCACGGTCCACAGCTGGCGCCGGGCCTGATCGATGAGCCCGTCCATGCTGCTGCTGGTGTCGAGCAGCAGGGCGATCTGCACCCGCGGCGCGCTGTGCGCCGCATCCACCGCGGCCGGCGCGGCCATCTGGGCCTTGGGCTGCTCCTTCGCGGGCTGAGCCTGGTTGGGGGCCGGGGGACCGCCAGCAAAGGCCAGGGTGGGGAGGGCGAGCAGACTGAGGCCGAGGGCAAAGCGCTTGAGCATGGTGGGATCTCCGTTGGGGACGATGTCGGCACGCGGTTTGTCAGCGGCCGGGCCCACCCTCAAACGGACCTCTCGCCAAAAAGGTCTACCCGCCGAGCAGCCCTCTTTTCGAGCCCTTGTCCCACCGTCCTGAGCCCATCCTACAGAGGCGCCCCTCGTCTGTTACGTTCAAGTCAACGGAACCATTTATATTTCTTAATGTTTCAGTCTTGACTGAACGAACCGAAGAAACTATTCGATGCATCGCCAAGGAGGCTGCCGTGGAGGATGGTGACAAGGACGGGCTCTCTCTAACGCCCGAGGACCA
>NZ_DASPHO010000509.1:0-6855 GCF_035629615.1 Hyalangium sp.
GAGGAACTCACGGAGCCGCTGCTCCTGCGCTGGCGCCCCGTGCCCCGCCAGGCGTGCCCGCAGCTTCTCGTGCCACGCCTCGAGCGGTTCGCTGCTCTGGATCCCCAGGGCGACGCGGAGCGCGTGGCCCAGCAGGTGCAGCGGGGAGCCCGCACGAGTGGAGTCGGCCCGGCCAAACCAGATCGCCGCCTCTGGAGATCTCCGGTGGATCGACTGGATGAACTCATGGACGAGGCGTGACTTGCCCATGCCCTCGGGCGCGGTGACGAGGAAGAGCTCTGCGGAGGGCTCCTCCACGCAGGTGTCGAAGGCCTGCTCGAGCAGCCGTAGCTCGATCTCTCGTCCCACGCAGGGCGTGGGCTTGCCGAGCAGTGTCCGAGCCGTCTCTCCCTGGTCGTGCTCACCCCAGAGCTCCGGCCCTGACGCGCCCTCTCTCCACTCGAAGTGCGAGTCGAGCAGCGACGCCGTGGTGTCGTCGATGGCCACGGGCAGGCGCCCCGGTGACTTGCCCTGTTGCACGAGCCGCTGGGCTGCCCGCTCGATCGCCTCGCCGAGCGTGGCGGACCTGCGAGTCGTGCCGCGGCCCGTGGCGAGCGCGATGGGGACCTTTCCGTAGTGGGCTCGGAGGGCGAGCGCGAACCGCGCCGCGAGTGTCACCTGGTCCTTGACGACGCCTGTCCCGCCAAAGGTGACAGCAACCGAACCATCGGCGAGGTACTCCAGGTGACCGCTGGCCTCTTCGGCGGCGCTTCGCACCTCTACCGGGACGGTCCAGGCGTCTTCCGCCCGCTGGCCGGCCTCACCATGGCCCACCATCACCACCGAGATCATCCGCTGCTCATGATCGGTGAGCGAGCTGAGGGGTGGGAGCGCGTTCGTCCCCGGGGCCGCAGGTTCGCTCCGGCTCGGGAACGTCTCGAGCTTGGAGAGCTCCGCCAGCAGTGCCGTGCCGTCCCGGGGCCGCGCGGTGGGATCCTTGGCGAACATCCGCGAGACGAGTGCCGCGAGCTCGGGAGGAACGTCCGGGCAGTGCGCCTCGAGCTGCGGGGCCTCCATGAAGATGATCTTGGCCAGGATGGCCACCAGGTGTTGTCCTTCGAAGGCAGGCCTCCCGGCGAGCGCCTCGAAGAGCACGCAGCCGAGCGCGAAGACGTCGAGCGCCGGAGTGAGCTTCTCGTCGCCACGGGCCTGCTCGGGAGCCATGTATCCCGGCGTCCCGATGACCGCACCCGTCCTCGTCATTCGCGTCTGCCCCTCGAAGCGTGCGATGCCGAAGTCCAGCAGCTTGGTCTGGCCGACCTCCCCGTGCTCGAGGAAGAGGTTGGCCGGCTTGATGTCGCGGTGGATCATCCCCCGGCTGTGGACCTCACCGACCCCACTGGCCACTCGCCGGGCAAGGGTGAGTGTCTCGTCGACGCTGAGCCTCCGACGCCGCAGGAGCGCGGCGAGGTCCTCTCCCTCGAGCCACTCCAGGGCGAGATAGTGCTGACCCTCCGCGGTGGAACCATGGGCGACCAGGCGGACGATGGCAGGATGTTGGAGCTCGGCCAGCGCATGCGCCTCTCGCTCGAACCGAGCCCCGTCGGAGGCCTCGCGGATGAGCTTGAGCGCGACGAGGCGACCGGTCGTCTCGTCCAGGGCCTGGAACACCTCGCCCATACCGCCGACCCCTGCCTGCTTCCGAAGCTCGAACCGCCCGTCTACGCGATCACCTGGCTGCACAAGCGGGCATCATGCGTTGAGTGCGTGTCTGTAGACAAGGAGGCGAAAGATCCTGGCCGACCCTCCACCCTCACTACCGAGTCGGCGCTCGCTTGCCTCCTGAAGGGCCTGTTCCACTCAGTGCCCCAGCAACCACTGGAGCAGTGCCTGGGGTGCATCCACATGCACGAAGTGGCCCGCCTCCGGGAGTGTCGCCACGGGGCAGCCAGCCGCCTCCATGCGCGCCACGTCCGCGTCCGTCACGTAGCGCGAGCGGCCCCCGCGGATGCAGCGCACCCGGGCACCCGGGTGCTCCACCGCCGCCCAGAGGTCCACCCCGTTCACCCGCCCATGCAGCTCCGCCAGCGCCTGTCGGTCGAAGCGCCAGCGCACCCCGCCGTCCGGCGTGGAGACGAGGTTCATCACCAGCCAGTCCGCCAGCCCCTCCGAGAGGCTTCGCCCCACCAGCTCCGCACGCAGCTCCCGCCGGCTCGGAGCGGTGTCCGGTGCCAGGAGCAGCACGTTCAGCACCATGCCGCTCTCCGAGAGATCCACCGGCACGGGGCTGGGGGAGATGTCGAGCAGCGTCACACGGGCCACATCGGCAGGCGAGGCGAGGCTCGCCGCGAGCGACACCCGGCCCCCCAGCGAGTGTCCCACCAGCTCCAGCGGCCCCGTGAACCCCTGGGCGCGCGCCGTCTCCACGACGTCCCGTGCGAGCGTGTCCAGGTCCGCGCCCGGAGGCATGGGCAGCGAGGCGCCATGGCCGGTCAGGTCTGGTATCAGGAAGCGCCGGCGCGGATCCGCCGCGCTCCACGCCGCTGCCAGGGAGCGCAGGTTGCGTCCCGAGCCGAGGAAGCCGTGCAACAGCACCGTGGGCACCTCGCCCTCGCCCAGCTGGAAGCTCTCGAGAACCACACGCGCTCTCTTTCCAGGCCATGAGCCTTGACCAAAGGCGTGGGCCGTCGCGCTTCATACCGCGAACGCCGCCTCCTCGGAGCCACTCCGTGGGGGCTACAGGCCGAATGGGTAGGTGTCGGGCGCGTCCTCCTCCTCATGCCCGGCGTCCGCGTCCAGCGGGTGGAGCGCCCACGTCTCATCGCAGTGCACCACCGCGTCGAACTGTGCCGGCAGGTCCGCCAGGAAGTAGTGGCTCCAGCGCTCCGAGTGTGGCGCGTACACCACGCCAATGGCCCGCTCCAGCCGCTGCTCGCGCAGGCCGGAGGCTGCCTCGCCCAGATCCGCCATCCGCAGCAGGAACCGCGGAATGGCCAGCTCGTGGAAGAGGCGCTCGTAGCTCCCCGGGAGTGCTGGGCGGATGCGACGGCGAAGCCCTGGGCCGTCCCACTCCTTGGCGGCGATCACCGTCCCCCTGTGCGTGGTGAAGCCTATGCTGTAGACGGCCTCCCCGTGCCGCTCGCGGAGGATCTGCCCCAGGTTCAGCTCTCCCTGATCGCCGAGCTGCGTGGCCCGAGCGTCCCCCAGGTGCGAGTTGTGCGCCCACACCACCATCCGCGCCGGCCGGCCCGCCTTGCCTCCCAGGTACTTCGCCAGCGCGTCCGCCGTGTCCGCCATGTGCGTGTCCCGCAGGTTCCAGCTGTCGTTCCGGCCTGCATACATCGTCCGGTAGTACGCCTCCGCGTTCCGGACGAGCCGCGCGTTCTGCTCGGCGAAGAAGCGCTCATCCTCATCTCTCACTTCATGGGCTGGCCGCCGCTGCAGCTCCAGCAGCTGCTCCACCACCGCGTCCGCACACGTCTCCGCGTAGCCGTACGCCGTGGCGTGCCCGTAGCTCTGAGGATCCTCGCCAAAGTGCTCGAAGCATCCGTACCGCTCTCGCGCGCGGGTCGCCGCGCTCGGGTCGACCTTCTCCAGGTAGTCCACCACCGCCCGCATGGAGGCGTGCAGGCTGTAGAGATCCAGCCCGTAGAAGCCGGCCCGCTGCTCCGGTGGCATTGCCGCGTTGTGTGCCAGCATCCATTCCAGCAACTCCGCCACCTCGTCGTTGCGCCACATCCACCGAGGGAAGCGCTCGAAGTTTCCCAGCGCCGCTTCAGGCTCCGCGTCGCTCCCCTCGCCGTGGATGAAGGCGTTCACGCGCAGCGCGTCCGGCCAGTCCGCCTCCGCCGCTACCGCCAGGAAGCCGTGCTCGGCGATGAGCCGCCGGGTGATCGCGGCCCTCAGCGCGTAGAACTCGTGGGTGCCGTGTGTCGCCTCGCCCAGCAGGACGAAGCGCGCCTCGCCGATGCCGTCGATGAGCGCGTCCAGATCCGAGGATGCGCCCGTCAGTGGCAGGGCCGCGGCCCGCACCCCGTCGAGCAGCGCGGGGGACATGTCCGGTGCGTCGTCATCGAAGAAGGGAGCCATGCCTTGAAGGTGGGCAGGTCCGCCGGGACTGCCCAGTCACGGACAAGGGGCAGGCGGGCAGGCAGAGGGCGCCTCGCGCCTGCGGCCGGGTGCCGGAGGTGTCAGAGTCTGGCGCTACCCTGCTGTTCATGCGGGAGCGTTTCGTCAGCCCGATCCTGTCGGGTTCCTATCATCTGACAGGTGAGCTCGCTGGCCCTCCAGTACCTGGGTGCCCATCGTCGCTGGCACTCGGGTCAGCCATGGCTGAAGTGTGGGGCACAGGTCCCCTCTCTCTGCCTCTCTTCCGGAACGAGAGAGGAGGGGCCCGAGCCGTGGGGTGGTGGAGGGGCAGGCGAATGGGGAGAGATTTCTGGGTGGCGGGAGCGCGGTGGCTGGTGCTGGCGGCAATGCTGGCGGCGGGGCTGTCGGAGGCCCGTGAGCTGGGCGGCGTGAAGATGGAAGACACGGTGGAGCTTCAGGGTCGCCGGCTTGCGCTCGCGCACATGGCGCTCAAGGAGAAGCTCTTCTTCGACATCTACGTGTGGGGTCTCTACATGGAGCAGATCCCCCACCTGGAAGCCGAGGCCATCGCCACCAACTCGGTCAAGCGGCTGCACTTCCGCTTCCTGCGGAAGATCCGCAGGGATCAGCTCGTGGGCGCCTTCCGCCATGGGCTCTCCAGCAGCTCCCACTTGCGCTCCGAGCCCATGCAGCAGGAGCTGGAGACGCTGCTGAAGTCCCTGAAGGGTGTGAGCAAGGGGGACAACCTCATCCTGACGTACGAGCCCAACACCGGGCTGCACGTCTCCGGCGAGGCCTCGGGCGGCGTCCTCATTGCCGGCAAGGGCTTCGCGGACGCGCTCTTCGCCGCGTGGCTGCAGAAGCACCCCGTCTTCGCGCGCTGAGCGCCGCTACTTCCGGCGGAGGACGAAGGTCGTCAGCGGCTTGACGCTGTTCTGCTGGGCGAAGTGGCCCTGGTTCACCGCGAAGGCCACGCGCCCGCGCGAGTCCACGTACATCAACGGCTTGCCTACGGGCACAGCGCTGAAGGTGGTGACGAGGGGCACGCGCAGCTCGCGGCCCTTGCCGAAGGTGACTCGGGCGGTGTCTCCGCGCTGGTAGCCCAGCTTCGCCAGCAGGGCGCCATCCGCGTTGGTGACCAGGTTGCCGAAGGGGTGCTCGATGGCGAGCACCGTGCCGTTGAGCGCCGTGTCCGTCAGCTTCACCTGGGGAATGTTCAGTCGTTGCCAGTCCGTGATGGGAGGGCCCACCTGCGTCCAGTCGTCCCCACGCGCGAGCCGGGCGCCCACCGGGGCGAACACATCCCGGCCATGGAAGGTGGAGGAGAGGTTCGGGCTGAAGTGCCAGGCGGCGTTGGTGATGTTGCGGACCTCGGTGATGCCTTCCTGGTGCTCCAGGAGGGTGGTGAGCCCGTTGTCGGGGAGGACGAAGAACTGCCCGCGCTTCGTCTTCGCCACCAGGGCCCTGCGCTCGCTGCCCACGCCCGGATCAATGACGGTGACGAACACCGTGCCCGCCGGGTAGTACGGGGCTGTGCCAGCGAGGAAGCGGGCCCCATCCAGCACCGAGTAGGGCTCCACATCGTGGGACAGATCGATGATGCGCAGCCGGGGCTCCAGGCCGAGCATCGCCCCTTTGCAGATGGCCACCGAGTCGTCCCGTTGCCCGAAGTCCGTCATGAAGATGACAGTGGGCTGGGCCGGTGAGGGGGTGGGGGCCGAGGGTTCCGCACCCACGGCTGGCAGTGCGGCGAGGAGTGTCAGGAGGAGGACGAGGCGGAGTGCCAGGTGCATGGAGGCATCCTTCTCCGAAGTCACCCCGTTTGGGAATGCGCGCGGGCTGCCGTGGGCGCTAGTCTCACCGCCTCAACCTTCACCGCCTGTCTGGAGGACTCCCACCCATGCGTTCCATGCTGGTCCTGGCCACGCTCGCTGCGCTCACCTCAGGCTGCGTCTCGCAGAGCAAGTACAACGAGCTGTCTGCGGAGGCCGAGAACCTCGACACCCGCCTGAAAGAGGAGAAGGGCGCTCGTGAGGCGGCGGAGGCCAAGGTCCGCGACCTGGAGGAGAAGGTCGCCGCCCTCGAGCGCGACAAGGAGGCGCTCACCTCCCGCCTCACCACCTCCGAGTCCCGCCTCACCGCCGGCGCCGCCGAGCGCTATGCCCTGGAGCAGAAGAACCAGGAGCTCACCGCGCTCAATGACCAGCTGGCCAAGTCCACTCGCAAGCTCGCCGAGGCCAAGGAGGCCCTGGAGAAGAGGAGCGCCGAGTACGAGAACCTCGCCCAGAGCCTCAAGCAGGAGATCTCCGAAGGGAAGATCCAGCTGTCCGAGCTCCAGGGCCGCATGACGGTGCAGCTCAAGGACAAGATCCTCTTCGCCTCCGGCTCTACCCGCGTCAACAAGGAGGGCCAGGAGGCCCTGGTGAAGATCGCCGGCGCCCTCAAGACCGTGCAGGGCCGCATCATCCGCGTCGAGGGCCACACCGACGACGTGCCCACTCCCAAGGATGGCCCGTTCCCCTCCAACTGGGAGCTCAGCCTGGCCCGCGCCATGGCCGTGGTGCGCGCCCTCCAGGACGCTGGGGTGGATCCCACCGTCCTCTCGGCCGCCGGCTATGGGCCGTACCAGCCCATTGCCCCCAATGACAGCGCGGAGAATCGCAGCCTCAACAGGCGCATCGAGATCGTGCTCGCGGCGAAAGCCGGAGGACGCTAGAGGGGGGGCGTGAAAGCGCTCGCCTCCGTCCTCTGTCTCCTCACCGCGACCGGGGCCCTGGCTCAGGCCCC
>NZ_DASPHO010000510.1:0-38732 GCF_035629615.1 Hyalangium sp.
CACCCCGATGTTGGGGCACGGGCTGCCAGGACCCATCGTCGCCGAGAACTCGTCGGTGTCCGGGGTATTGAGGGAGGAGGAGCGCAGCGGGACAGGGTTGGACATGCGGCCGCTGTTGACGAGCGGGCGCGCGAACGGCCACTTCTGGGAGAGGGAGAGGACCGCGTCTCGGAAGAGCTGCCGGGTGCGGGTCTGCGGGGCGATGAAGTGGTTGCTGCGCATCGCGGTCATGATGTCGAAGTCCGCCCCGAAGATGCGCTCCTCGCTGTAGCTGTCGATGATCCCCTCGGGGGCCAGCCCCTTCAAGAGCAGGTCGAGCTTCCACACCAGGTTGTCCGCGTCCTGCGTCCCGCAGTTGCCGCCGCGGGCCCCGAACGGCGAGAGCTGGTGCGCGGCGTCCCCGGCGAAGATCACGCGCCCGTGGCGGAAGCTGGCGAGGCGGCGGCACTTGAAGGTGTACACGCTGCTCCACACCACGTCGAAGGGGATGCCCTCCCCCACCATCGCGCGGATGCGCGGCGCCACGCGCTCCGGGCTGCGCTCCAGCTCCGGATCCGCCCCCGGCTCCAACTGAAGATCAATGCGCCAGAGGTTGTTGGCCTGCTTGTGCAGCAGGGCCGAGCGGCCTGGGTGGAAGCTCGGGTCGAACCAGAACAGCCGCTCGGGGGGGAAGGCCGCCTTCATCCGGATGTCGGCAATCAGGAAGGGAGACTCGAAGACGGCCCCCTCGAAGTCCAGCCCCAGGCTCTGCCGGACCGCGCTCTGGGCGCCATCCGCGGCGACGACGTACGCGGCCTCCAGCTCGTACGAGCCCTCGGGCGTCTGGACCTCCAGGATGACGCTCTCGGGCCCCTGCCGGACCTGGGTGACCTGGTGCGTCCAGCGGACGTCGACGTTGCCCAAGTGCTGGCTGGCCTGGAAGAGGAACGCCTCCACCTCGTACTGCTGGAGGTTGCGGAAGGGCGGGTGCTTGTGGTTGGCCGCGGGCTTGAGGTTGAAGTGATAGACCTCCTCGCCGCGGCGGAAGACCCGGCCGATGCTCCAGGTGACGCTCCGCTCCAGGATGGGCTCAACGCAGCCCAGCCGGCTCCAGATGTCGAGCGTCCGCTCGGCCCAGCAGATGGCGCGGCTGCCGATGCTGTACGTGGAGTCCTTCTCGAGGACGACGATCGGGTGTCCCTGGCGGGCCAGTCCCACGGCGGTGGTGAGCCCCACCGGGCCCGCTCCGCAGATCACCACGGGGCGCCGCGGCCTGTTCCGGGTGCGCTGTTCCTCGGCCGGGAGGTACGGATGCTGGGGGTGCGTCTCTGAGCTCATCGAGCAGTACCGGTGCGCGTGAAAACCAGGAAAACGAGGGCGCACGGTGCACCACGAGCGGAGAGGGCGTCAAGCGCCGCCCCCCTGATCCCGAACTGCGCTGAAGTGTCCCCAAGCCCCTGGCCGCGGCGCCTTCACCCGGGCCCTATTCCCCGCAAATCGAGATCTCCAAGCCAAAAACTGTTGCATACCCAAAGCACTTTATGCAGAGTAAGCGCCAAATCTCGTTAAACACGCAAAACAAGCCAAACTGGACCCTATATGATCACCCGTTCAATCGATCATCTCCGGTTTTATGTGAAGGATGCGCGCGAGGCAGCCCGTCTCTACTGCTCGGCCCTGGGATTCCGCGTGGTCGCGGAGGCGGGCCCGGAGACAGGGATGAGCTCCCAGCGGGCCTACCTGCTGCAGCAGGGCTCGATGAAGGTGGTGCTCGCGATGGCGCTGACGCCGACGGATGAGGCGGCCGAGTACGTCAGCCGCCACGGCGACGGCGTGAAGGACATCGCGTTCCAGACTCCCGACGCGGTGAAGGCGTTCGAGGAGGCCGTACGCCGCGGCGCACGGCCCGTTCGTGAGCCCGTGGTGCATGAAGGAGGCGGGGCCCGGGTCATCTCCGCGACGGTGGCGGCGCCGATGGGGGACCTCGTCCACACGTTCGTCCAGCGTGAGGGGCGGGAGAGCGTGTTCATGCCGGGGCTCTTCCAGGAGACGTTCCTGTTCGCGCCCCCGCCCGTCTCGGCCATTGACTCCCTGGACCACGTCGCGATCTGCGTGGCGCCGGGCACGCTGGACAGCATGGTGCGGTTCTACGAGGAGGTCTTTAACTTCCACCTGCTCCATTCAGAGAACGTGAGGGCCGAGTACAGCGGGATGAACTCGAAGGTGGTGGCGAACGCCCACAGCCGCATCACCTTCCCCATGATGGAGCCGGCGCCTGGCAGCCGTCGCCGCGGGCAGATCGAGGAGTTCCTCGAGCTGCATGGAGGGCCCGGGGTTCAGCACATGGCGCTGCTCAGCCAGGACATCGCGGAGACCATCCGGGCGCTGAGCGGCCGCCAGCTCGAGTTCCTCAACATCCCAGCCGCCTACTACGAGGCGCTGCCGGAGCGGCTGGGCGAGACGGAGCTGGATCTTCGCAAGCTGCGTGAGCACGGCATCCTCGCCGACCGCGACACGAACGGCATCCTGTTGCAGGCCTTCACCCGCTCCATGCACCCGCGGCGGACCCTGTTCTTCGAGGTCATCCAGCGGCTGAACTCGCGTGGCTTCGGCGGCGGCAACATCCGCGCGCTGTTCGAGGCGAAGGAGCGGGAGCAGGCCCGAGGCCTCCGGGCCACCGCCTGAGAATGCGGCCTGGCTGGCCGCAAGAGTGCCGAGGAAGCGTTCTGCCCCAGCTCCACACCTGACTTGCGGCAGGTTCGGCGATTCCCTCTAATGGTCGAGCAGGTGCAATCCAGCGCCATTCCTCAGGAGTCGCAGTGAGCGGACAGCCAGCGGTGAGCAAGCGAGTCGCCATCGTGGGAGCAGGGCCGGGAGGGCTGGCAGCCGCCAGGTACCTCAAGGCCCACGGCTTCGAGCCCGTCCTCTTCGAGCAGAGTGACGACATTGGCGGCCAGTGGAACGCCCGGGGAGCCCACAGCGGGGTCTGGCCCAACATGCGCGCCAACAGCACGCGCGTGATGACCTACCTCAGCGACCTGCCCCATGAGCCCGGTACGTTGATGTACGCGCACAACCAGCAGATGCTCGCGTACCTGCATCGCTACGCCGAGAAGTTCGGCCTCATGCGGCACGTCCGGCTGCGCACGCCCGTCGAGCAGATCGAGCGCGGCAAGGGCAACGGGCGCTACCAGGTGTCCTTCAAGCCGGAGGGGGGCGCCTCGCGCCAGGAGTCGTTCGACTACGTGATCGTCGCCTCCGGCCGCTTCAACAAGCCCTACATCCCGCCCATCCCAGGGCTGGAGACCTTCACCGGCTCCGGGGGCGTGACGCACTCCTTCCACTACAAGAACCCGGAGAAGTATCGCGGCCTGCGCGTGGTGGTGGGCGGCAGCAGCATCAGCGGGCTGGAGATCACCAGCGATCTCGCCACGCTCGGCACTCAGCGGGTGTTCTCGACGCTGCGGCGCCAGCGCTACATCATGCAGAAGGTCTCCGGGGGCGTGCCCAACGAGCATCTCTCCTTCACACGCTGGGGCGCGCTCGCCTCGGACGTCTACCCCCTCGAGCAGATGGCCGAGTGGGCCAAGGAGTACATCATCCGCACGAGCGGAAACCCCGAGCAGTACGGCGCCTTCAAGCCGTCCGAGAACTTCCTCGAGGCCGGCGCCACGCTGAGCCAGTACTACCTGCCGCTCATCGCGGAAGGAAAGATCACGCAGAAGCAGTGGATCAAGGAAGTCCGCGGGCAACAAGTGACGTTCGAGGATGGCACCCGTGAAGAGATCGACGCCATCATCCTGAGCACCGGTTACGACGTGAACCTGCCGTTCCTGTCAGAAGAGCTCCGCCAGATCATGGGCGTGGACGAGCGCCATATGGATCTGCACCACTTCACCTTCCATCCCGAGCTGGAAGGGCTCGCGTTCGTGGGGCAGTTCATGGTGGAGGGCCCCTTCTGGACGCTGCTGGAGCTGCAGGCGCGCTGGGTGACCTACGCGTGGGCCAACGTGGTTCACAAGCCCTCGGTGGAGGAGATGAGGAAGGGCGTCGCGAGCTACCAGGCCACTCGTGGCAAGCCGCAGGATCAGGACTTCCAGTCGATGGTGCTCAGCTTCTCGCGCCTGCTGGGCACGGAGCCGAACCTCGATCAATACCCGCAGCTCCAGCGGCCGTTGATGTTCGGCCCGCTCTCGCCTTCTGGGTTCCGGCTCAACGGGCCGGATGCCTTCCCTGGCGCGGCGGAACAGTATGGGGCCGATGCCGCGGCGTTTGGCGCCTTCACCTCTCCCGAGATGACGGCCGAAGAGCGCACGAAGCTCGAGGTGCTGAGGAAGGCGCTGGCGGCCAAGGAGCAGGCCGAGGCTCCCAAGGCCAAGAGCGCGTAGCCGCGCGGGGGTGTCATGGTGGACGGGGGCTCACGCCTTGGAGCGAAGCCCCTGCCCCCCTTGCCACTCAGGCCGGCCGTTCGATGCTGCCGTCGGGGCGACGCGCGAACCGTCCCTCTTCGCGCGAGTGGACCGGATCATGGCGCGGCCATGGCCAGCCGCCGAACTGGGTCTGCTGGTACTCGGCGTACGCCTGGTAGATCTCCTCGCGCGAGTTCATCACGAACGGACCTTGCTGCGCGACCGGCTCACGGATCGGTCGTCCCTGCAGGAGCAGCAGATCGACCTCGTCCGGTCCGCCCTCCAGCAGCACATCCGCCTCGGCGCGAAGCTCGATCGCGTGAGAGGGGGCTATGGCGCGGCCGCCCACACGCAGCCCTGTCCCACGGAAGAAGTACAACGAACGGTTCACGCCGAGCGGAGCCGCCGGCAGCGTCCACCGAGCGTTGGGGCTCAGCTTGATCGTCCAGATGGCGACCTGCGTGTCAGAGCGCGCCGCCCAGGACTTGGGCGGAGGCGGCGGCGGACTCCGCTCGCCGAGTCGACCGGCGACGATCGTCACCTCGATCGTCCGTCCGGCCTCATCACGCACGACGTGCCTGGGGAGGGTGTCCCGCCACAGCATGGAGAAGTGAGGCTGCGCGAACTTGTCCTCGCGCGGCAGGTTGAGCCAGATCTGGAAGAACTCCAGCGGGTTGACGCTGTCTCGATTGAGCAGAGGGAACATCTCCGAGTGTTGGATGCCCTTGCCCGCGGTGAGCCACTGGACGTCGCCCCCGCCGTAGCGGGCCGCGGCCCCGACCGAGTCGGCGTGGTCGAGCAAGCCGCTGCGCACGACCGTTATTGTCTCGAAGCCGCGATGTGGGTGCTGCGGGAAGCCCGGGACGACCCGGCCATGGTACATGTTCCAGCCGTCCTTCCCCCCGAAGTCCTGGCCGAGCTCGCGGCCGCTCAGGGAGGCGGCCGGCCCCATCTGCTCGTTGCCCGCCGGGTACCGGTCATCGTGGTGAACGCAGAAGATGAACGGGTCCGGCGTGGGCCAGGCGTACCCGAGCGGCTTGGTGCTGATGACGACTTCTGGCGTCTGGTTCCCCTTCTGGCTCATGTCCTTCTCCTCACGGCTTCCAGAACCTCGCGAGCAGCTCGCGGACGCGCCCGCCGCGGCGATCGCCTTCAGAGCATCTCTTCGAGTCACGTGACTCACGTTCCACCTCCGCTCTCAGGCCCGCAGAGCGATCGGCCTCTGCCCACCCGCGCGCCGGGTCGATGCCAGCCTACGACAGATGACCCGAGCGACGCTGGCGGAAGGAATGCTCCGCTATTGCTGGCTGAAGGTCCTCACAGCCGCCGGGCGCTCGAGCTGCCGCTTCACATACGCCTGCAGCCCCGGGAAGTCGCCGAGCTGTCCGAGCCGATCCCCCAGGCGGAGCACACCGGTCATCACCACGTCGGCCGCGGTAAACGTGTTGCCGACAATGTAGTCACGGCCCTGCATGCGCTTGTCGATGACGGAGGCCACGACCTTGAAGCGCTGGCTGGCCGGCCCGATGGCGGCGGGCTGACGCTCGGCCTCGGGGAAGATCACGGTGTTCAGGAGGATGGTGATGAGCGGCGGCTCCGCCTCGGTCATGGCCAGGAGGATCCACTGGTAGTACTCCGCGCGCTCTTGTGTCCCCACCGCCGGGGTGAGCCCCTTCTCCGGGTACTTGTCCGCCAGGTGCATCACAATGGCCGCGGACTCGAACATCGTGAACTCACCGGTATCGAGAGCCGGCACCACGCCCAGCGGGTGCACCTTCATGTACTCGGGCTGCTTGTGCTCACCCTTCATCAGATCCAGCTTCGAGAGCTCGTAGGGCACACCGAGCTCCTCGAGGATCCATCGCGGGCGGAGCGAGCGGGTCTCGGGGGCGAAATAGACCTTCATCTGGAGATCTCCCTTGGGGCAGCGCCGAAGGCGCGGGGAATGACCCAGGCGGACGCCGGGCGCCTGCTTCTTCGCCCGGCCGCGCCTCCACAGTCAAGATCAGGCGACCATCACCCCTCCGCGTCACCGGAAGGCCGTCGCCGCGAGCCCGTCGAGGAGCCCGGCCCAGCCGGACTCGGTGCGGGGCGCATCGTCGGGGAGCACGCCCTCATGGGTCAGGGTGAGCTCACACCCTGACCCCAGCGCGACGAAGCTGTATGCCATTGAGGCGGACCTGCCCGGCTGACCTCCCAGAAGGGCAAGTCCTTGCGCGTCGGACGTGTCGCGCCGGACGTGGGCCTAACGCGGGCGGCGCCTTCGGCGTGCGACGAGCGCAGCCGCAAGGCCGAGCAAGCAGGCGATCATGCCCTCCGGCTCCATCGGGGACGGCAGCGTGCAGCCGCACGAGCCGCTCTCAGGCGGATTGTTTCCGTCTTGATCGTCGTCGTCGTTGGGATCGCCCTGGCAGCCCTCATCGGTCTCTCCGTCGCAATCATTGTCAGCTTCGTCGCCGCAGACCTCCGGCCCCGGCGCGCCCGCTACGGCGCTGCAGGCCGTGCTGCCCATGCCGTCGCATTGCAGCGTGCCGCTCACCTTGCACGCGCCCACGCCGGCCGTGCACGCCCCGCCAAGAGCGAAGCCATTATCAACGACACCGTCGCAGTCGTTATCCACGCCGTCGCACGTCTCCTGCTCAGGCGAGCCAGGCGCCCCGTTGCACGAAGCTCCGCCCATGGCGGTGCACCCAATCGTGCCGCTCGCCTGGCAGGCGCCGACGCCAACCGTGCACGCCTGGCCGACGTTGAAGCCCTCGTCGACGGCGTCGTCACAGTTGTTATCAACGCCGTCGCACGTCTCCGCCGACGGCATCCCGGCCACCGCGCTGCACGCTGAGCTGGTCAATCCAGCGCATTGCACCGTGCCGCTCGACTCGCACGGGCCCACGCCGACCGTGCACACCTGCCCTATGTTGAAGCCCTCATCGACGCAGCTGTTGCAGTCGTCATCAGCGCCGTTGCACGACTCTGTCTTGATCGAGCTGTCGATAATGCTCTTGAGCGCGGCGCTGATCTCCGCTTCGTTGTTCGCGTGGTATGCCGAGCCCGTCCCACCCGCGGCGGCGATTTGATCGGCCATCGCGTCGAGGTTGCCGATCTCGATAACGAACGTCCGAATGCTCCAGGAGATGCCGTCCTTCGTGAAGCCGGTGAGCAGCGCGGCGGCGGCGTTAGGCGCGTCAGCCGACATGTCGCAGTTGTCCGTCCCATTGGCGATCAGGATCACGTTCACCGAGCGGCAGGGGCGTTCGCCGTTCGCGACGCTGGTGAGCGGCGACACGAACGTCACCGTGGCTCCAGGCCCGGGATACGTCCACTGGTTCGATAGGGAGCGGTACATGTCCCGCAGGGCTCCGTTCAGCGGTGAGCAGCCGTCGGCGAAGAGCTCCTTGGCGCCTGTACACTGGTTGTCGAGCCAGCTGAGGAGCTCGCTCATGTTGCTCGGCGGCGTTGGCGTCGTGTCTCGGAGCATCGGCACGAGGATGTTGGCGCCGGCGCGGCTCGACGAGCTCGGGGCCGCGGGAGCCGGCTCGGGGCCGCAGCCGGAGGAGCACGTGAGGCCGGCTGCGTCGCCGGTGAGGCTCTGGAAGGTGCAGCCGCTCATCCCGGGGTTGCAAGCTCCAGCGGGGCAATTCGTCATGCGCCGCGCGAAGCTGGCGAGCCCCATGCTCACCCGCCCGTCATAAGGAGGGAGCGTTTTCGTGAGGGCGCAGCGCATGTGGCCGAGGCGATCGTTGGGGTAATCGCAGGAATTATTTGAAGCGATGGCAGTCGACATCGCTCCGGAGCTGTCGGCGATGATCATGAAGTAGGGTTTTGCGGGCGCTGGCCATGAGTCCGGCGGCCTCGCCGAGCAGAAGTCCGCGCGCGCCGAGGACGCGAAGAGGACAGTGGCCAGACCGGCGAATGCGCTGGTGAGGATCGCGCCTCTGCTTGGGTTCCAACGTAGGGGAGGCACACGAAGCGCTTTGTTTCTCATTCGAGGTGAGCCTTTCAGTGCGTCGTGCCGGCCAGTGGGAGGATACCTGTGGCAAGCTCGCAGATCGAATGTGCGGCGGATCCCTGCGGGGCGCTGCTGAGTAACGGTGGCCGCGTGGCGCTTGTTCACGCAATCTGCGGGAGTCCCTAATGAGATCGGGGTAACTCCAATCCAGGTCACCACCTGCTGCGCGCAGCACGTGCACCATCCTCCTGCTCCGTGGAGTAGGGGACGGCGGCGCGCGGAATCATCGAGGGCAACTTCCGCGATGAGCAGCGGCGCCCGTCCTTCATCGAGGACTCGCTGCGCACCCGGTCCTTGGAGCCGATGCCCCAGCTTCTCCCGGAGCGGCTGGGGGCGTATGTCCCCAGCTTCGAGGTCTGGGAGACGAAGGACGCCTACGTCTTCAAGGCGGAAGGCGTAGCCTGGGGTCACGCGGTGAGGGCCTCCTCCCTGGTGGCCCTCACCGGCTCTCTGCCAGCACCCACCCGGATGGCGAGCGAGTTCGCGCGCGTCGTCCATGGGACAGGGGGCTGGACATGGAGCGCTTACTTGTATAGTTTGAACTCAAACTAAAAGGACCGTGTGGCCGTCGGGTGGGAGCTTCGGGGATGAGCCTCGGGAGCCGCCGGGTCGCCGCGCGGCCCGGTGCTGGAACCCGAGAGAATGCGCCGATCCGTCACGCTTGCTTTATTGCTGTCCTCCCTGCCGGCGCTCGCACTCAACGAGGGGTTGGGGGCCGTGCCCCTGGAGGTGGACCGCCGGACGCCCGCCTCCACGGTCGAGGGCTTCATCGCGGCTGCACACGCGCGCGATGACAGCCGTGCGCCTCACTACCTCTTTCTCTCGCACCTGCCTGCCGGGCAACAGGTCTCCGAAGGGCCGCAACTGGCGCGCAGGCTGATGTTCGTGCTGGACCGTGAGCTGTGGTTGGACTTCTCGCGCATCAGCCATCAGCCCGAGGGAGATCCGGCGGACCCGCACTACGACACGCTGGGGCAGGTGACGCTGAAGAAGGGGAGCAGGTCCATCCGGCTCCAGCGCGTGGAGACACCCGAGGGCGCCGTGTGGGTCTTCAGCGAGGACACGGTGCGCGCCGTGGAGCTGCTCTTCAGCGAGCACGGCTCGCCGCTGCTGGAGTCCTTGCCTCCGTTCCTCTTCACCCGGCCGATCTGGGTGCTGGAGCTGTGGCAGTGGCTGGGGCTGGCGCTGGTGGTGGTCGTCTGTGCGCTGGCGGCCCGCTCCGTGGAGGGGCTTGCGTTGCGCATGGGGGCTCGCGCCACGGGGCTGACGAAGCTGGGGTGGGACGACCAGGTGATGGCGGCGGGGCGTGGGCCGCTGCGCTACCTGGGGTTCGTGCTGCTGGTGGCCGCGGCCGGACGGCTGCTGCTGCTGCCTCCTCCCGCACAGCGCCTGGTGGACGTGGGCGCTCGCTCGGTGGTGATCGTGACCGTGGCGTGGTTCCTCCTGCGCTTCGTCAGGCTGGCCGCGCTCTTCGTAGAGCAGAAGGTGGCCCATGAGACGAGCGGCGAGGATGTGGGCCGGGCCCGAGGGATCCGCACGCAGCTCGCGGTGCTCCGGCGCGTCATCGACGTCGCCGTGGTGCTGGTGGCGGCCTCGCTGCTGCTGCTCCAGTTCGAGGCCGTGCGCAGCGTCGGCGTGTCGCTGCTGGCCTCGGCGGGCCTGGCAGGCCTGGTCATCGGTCTGGCGGCGCAGAAGTCCATCTCCACGCTGCTGGCGGGCATCCAGCTCTCCATCACCCAGCCGGTGCGCATCGGCGACACCGTCATCGTGGAGAACGAGTGGGGGTGGATCGAGGAGATCACCCTGACCTACGTGGTGGTGAAGGTGTGGGACCTGCGGCGGCTGGTGGTGCCGATGAGCCACTTCCTGGACAAGCCCTTCCAGAACTGGAGCAAGGTGTCGCCGGAGATCCTGGGCACGGTGGAGGTGTACGCGGACTTCCGGACGGACGTGGCCGCGGTGCGAGCCGAGCTCAAGCGCATCCTGGAGCAGGAGTCCGAGGGGCTCTGGGACGGCAAGGTTCAGGGGCTTCAGGTGACGGGGTGTTCCGAGCGCACCATGCTGCTGAGGGCGCTGGTGAGCGCCACGGATGCGGGCAAGGCGTGGGACTTGCGATGCCTGGTGCGTGAGAAGCTCATGGTCTGGCTGCAGCGCCAGCCTCAGGGGCTGCCGCTGATGCGCGCAGAGGCGAGCCACCAGCTGGTGGGAGAGCCCACGCTGCTGCTCGGGGTGCCCGCCACCCTGGGCGGCCGGCCGGGTGGCAACGTCCTGGTCTCCACGCCCAAGGAGTGAACCCGCGCTAGCTCAGCCAGAGCGGGGGCTCGTGCGGTTCTTGTCCCAGATGGCGTAGAGGATGAGGAGGAAGGAGAACAGCCGCAAGAGGTAGAGGTAGTAGCGGCGCTCGTCATCCGCCGCCACCAGCGTCAACCCCCCGCTGTTGATGCCCAGCAGCGTGAAGGCCAGGGCAAAGAAGCCAAAGAGCCGGTCTCGCGACTGGGTCCAGAAGCGCAGGAAGAAGAGGGCGCTGGCCAGGTACGCCATCACGATCGCGCCATTCAGTAAGGGCATGAGCATGGGGGAACCGATCAGGAGGCATCCCAGATGAGGCCAAAGAGCAGGGTGGCGGCCCCCGCCAGCGAGGAGAGGGTGCGCACCAGGGACAGGTCCATCCCAGGCACCAGCACCAGGTCAATGAAGAGGACCGAGTTGTTGAGGGCCAGCCACATGAAGCACAGCCCGCTGTAGAGCAGCAGGCGCATGCGGTTGCGGCTCCACGCGCGCATCAAGAGGACTGCACACGCCGCGCTCATCAGCGCGCACAGGAGATAGACCGTCTCAGCCATGGTCGTCGTCCCGTCTCTGTTTGAGGAAGAAGGCGTCCGCGAAGCCGCGCACCCGCTCCTGCGGCTTCGAGAAGATGAACGTGATGACACTCACTCGTCGCTCGGAATACGTCATCGCCAGCTCCGAGATGGACCGCACGTCCTCGGAGCTGGCGGGACTGTAGCGGTACACAGGGGGCGTCCCGCCGTCGTGGACGAGCAGTCGGCTCGAGGTGAGGTCCTCCAGGCGAGCAGCCGCGGAGGCTTCTGTGATGCGGAGTTCCAGCGCCACCGCCGATGCCGTCCATTCCCGCTCCGCCCGGTTTCGAAGCAGGAGGAGAACCTCCAGCTTCTCGATGGAGTCGATGTGCGTCATGAGGAAGTTCTGGACCCGCTGAGGAAGAGCGGCGTCAGTCACGGACCCACCTATCGCCCCGAATGGTTTGAGTAGCAACTAATTGGGCGAAGGGTTTGTTCACAAGGCGTCACGGAATCTGGCACCCGCGTGCTTGCCAGCCCGGAGGGGACATGGTCGTCGCTGCGGATGCTTCGGTGCTCAGGAGCTCACGGGCGGCGTGTTGGAGGCGCTGGTGCCGTGCCTGAGGTGGCGCCCACCGGCCCGCTGCCTGCCCCTCTTGCGAGCAAGGCCTCTGGCCATTCGTCGGCAGGGGAGGGCCCTGTTCCGGAAAGGACGCTCCCCTGTCACCGGTTGTGGGATTGCGTGCTTGCGCCAGCAGGGGAAGTCGGCTAGTTCTCCCCTCAATTGCAGGCCTCCTGCGCGATTAGCTCAGCTGGATAGAGCGTTGGCCTCCGGAGCCAAAGGCCACAGGTTCGAATCCTGTATCGCGCGCTGGTTGAAGGGGCTGGAATCCCTGGGGAATTCTCCCGGTGGTTCCAGCCCCTTCGCTTTTCCCGGAGGAGGCGGGTACATGCCGGGCGGGCGGGCGCGTCGCTGCCAGGAGCGGCGGGCTCACTCCGGCAGAGGGACTCGCCGGAACGACTTGACCCGGTCCCAGTCCACCGAGCTCATGGTGACGCCCTTGCCCCCTGCGGCCTCGATGGCCTGGCCATTGCCCATGTAGATGACCACGTGACCGATGCCGTTCTTGGGCTGGTACATGATCAAGTCCCCAGGAGCCAGCTGCTCACGCGTCAACGGCTTCAGGAACTTCGTGTCCGCATGGAACGTCGCGGTGGAGGCGAGCCCTCGGGCCGCGAGGTCGACGCCCAGTTGCCGGTAGGCCGCCACCACGAACCCCGAGCAGTCGAAGACTCTCGTGCCTTTGGGGTACTGCCAGACCGTATCCGAGCCGTTGACGCTCTTATGGGCCTTGCCGTCCCAGAGGACGTCGCCGAAGCGGAACGGGTTGACCGCCGCGTAGGGCGTCCCGATCATCGACTTCGCCCAGCCCAGCATCGACTGGATGCGCTCCGAGGCGGGCGCATCAGGGCCCGTGACGGGGCCCGTGACAGGGCCCGTGACGGGGCCCGCCGGCGAGGGTGGCCTGGCCAGCGCCGCCCACGTCTCCGGCCCCACCGCACCGTTGGCGTTGAGCCCCTTGCCGCGCTGGAACTCCATCACCGCGCGTTGCGTCATCGGGCCGAAGTTGCCGTCGACGCCGCCCGTGCGAATGCCATGCTGCTCGAGCAGGGTCTGGAGCTTGCGGACATCGGCGCCCATGTCTCCCTTGCGCAGGGGAGCGCCCGCCGGACCCGGCGCGGGAGCGCCAGGCGAAAAGCTCTTCAGGGCCCTCCAGGTCTGTGGCCCTGCCTTCCCGTCGACGACGATGCCCGCCGCGCGTTGAAACGCGCGCAGGGCCGCATCGGTCTTCGGGCCGAATGAGCCATCCAGGCCCTGGGGATTGAAGCCCGCGGCGGCGAGCGCCTTCTGGAGCGCCAGGACCTCGGGCCCCTTGCTTCCTCTTTGCAGCATGCCCCCTGAGGTATTCGGGGGGAGTGTGGCTTGACGATGGGTCGCAGTAACTTGCATGGCGAGTCTCTTTTCAGTTCGATTTCGGGAGATCAGTCGTTCCGGTTCCGAGCCTCGATGGTCCCCGGCAGGGGCACGAACTCGTCACCGACAATGGCCATGTTCACGAACGCCTGGCCCATCCAGCCCGGGCCGCCGTAGGCGCCGATGAGAGCGCGCGCCACGTCGGTGGGATCATCCGCCTTGGCCAGAGCCTCGATCAGCAGGTCGTCCTGGATGTGCGAGGACTCGCTCCACTTCTTCCCATTGTCGCGCTCCCACCGCGCCATGTGGTCCTGGGCACGCTGGGAGAGCGCCATCGCCTGGTCCGCGGTGAACGACAGGTGGATGTCGTCATCCCCGTCGAAGTCGTGCTGGTTGACATCGTAGGCCGAGGCGAACAACTCCTCGGCGCCGCCGTTGGCGCCCGCCATGAACATCGAGATCTTCTGCTTCGAGAAGTCCTCGGTGCCGTCCGGCTTGAAGTGCTGCTCGAGGTGGACGGGCGTGCCCGCGTGGAGCTTCGCGTCCGTCACCTGGTCCACCGAGCCATCCGGGTACGTCGTCTTCACGATGTTCAGGTTGCTGTTGGCCAGGTCGACCGAGCCGCTCAAGGGCCCCAGCGAGGCGCCGGCACTGGTCGTCGAGTTGTACTGGATCTTCTCCACCGTCGCGACGTTGGAGATCCCGTTGCCGTTCTGCGTGGGGAGCTTGCCGGTGGTGAGGAAGGCGTTGTAGGCGGCGCGGCCCGTGTCGGTGGAGAGATCGAACTCCGCCGTCTTGAGCTTGAACTGATCCAGCCGCGCCGTGTTGCCGATGTGGGCGCTCGCCGGGCCCAGGTTCAGGCCGAGCTTGAAGCTGTTCTGCACCGCCTCGGTGGGGCCCGCCGTCACGCGCACCGTGTTCGCGCCCGTCTTCTCCACCGCGACAGACAGGCCCTGCTCGTGGGAGACGTTCGTCTCGAGCTTGAGGTTGCGGTAGCTCGCCTCGAAGCCCGTGTTCTGGAAGTCCGTGCTGTTGAGCAGCACCGAGCTGCCCGCCGGCATCGTGTCCGGGTTGTACGGATCCGGCATCGGCGCCTGGCCCGAGCGGACCTTCGCGTAGTCCGCGTCCGACATCCGGAGCTGGTACTTCGTCTTCACGCCCTCGGTGATGTTGCCCCCGAAGCCCACGGCGCCCAGGTCCACCTCGCCGCCGAGGTTGACCGACATGCTCCCTGTCGCGGTGAGCGTCGTGAAGCCATCCTTGCTCTCGACGTTGGAGGTCTGGCTGATCTCCGTGCCGAACTTGATCTTCAGGCCTTTGACTTCGGCCGAGCCGCCCGCACGCACGGTGACGCCGTCGGCGTTGGCGGTCACCGAGCCGTTCACGCCCACGCCGTTCGAGGACGCGGAGCCGGACACGGTGGCGCTGTCCCTCGTCGCCGACACCGAGCCCGTCGCCTCCGAGCCATCGGTGCCCTTCTTCTTCTGGCTGACGGTGACGTTGCCGTGGCCGGTGCTGGCGGTGGTCGTCGTCGAGCTGCCGTCCCGGTGGTTCCTCGTGTTCGAGGCCTGCGTGTTGCCATCCCTGAAGGAGAGCGGCCGCCGCTCACCGGTGAGGCTCGGCCCGCTCCTGGGCTTGGCGCGCTCGAAGAGGTCGGCCAGCCTGACCCGGGGCCGGTTTTCCACCGCGGGCTTGTGGGTGCGCACCGTGGGCCTGGCCGCGGTGGTGTTCTGGGTATGCAGCGACGGCGTCGTACGACGCCGCGCATCACCTGCTCTGGAGCCCCATGCCATGACTTGATTCCCCTGCGAAAAGACGTGATTGAAATAAAAAGTGACTGGCGAATTATCGGGACCCCATGCGTCCATGTGCGCCCATGCACGCAGCCATGCGACATTTGGCGCGAATGGGAGCGGCCAGTGGCTTCAGGGAAGTAGGCGGGTGCGCAGGGTTTCCAGGTCGTGGAGCACCTGCCAGCCCTTGCTCGAGAGCGTGAGCAGCCCCTGCTCCGCCAGCGCCGCCAGGCCTCGATCGACGCTGCGCCGCGCTGCACCAATCTCCAGGGCGAGCCGCTGGCGGGGCAGCGCGTAGCGGATGACGAGCCCCTCGGCGCTTTGGCGGCCGAAGTGCTCGGCGTACTCGAGCAGCACGCGGATGAGCCGCCGCTCGCAGCCGTCGAAGCCCATGACCCGGCTGGCGCGGATGGTGCCTTCGAACTTGGCGGCGATGTCCGCCAGCACCCGCGAGGCGAACGCAAAGTCCGTCTTGAGCGCCTCGCGGATGACTGCCGCGGGGATGCGGAACCCCTCCAGCGGGGTGAGCGCCTCGATGGAGGCCACCCAGCGCGTCCCGCGCACCACCTCGACGAGCCCTGCCGAGTTGGGCGCGCGGAGCAGCTTCACCGTGAACTGGCAGTCCTCTCCCAGTGCGTGGAAGACGCGGATCACCCCTTCGGTGAGCAGGGTGATCCCATCCGCCTCCTCACCCGCGGTGAGGAGCCGATCCCCCACGGGGATGTGGAGGGGTTGCGCGGCGGACTCCAGTCGCCGGCGCGTTTCGGGAGCACAAGCCTCCATCAGGCTCCAGGAAAAGACCGGCTCCGCGGACATTCAGCGCTCCCTCCTCGCGCTGCTGTCTATACTCGTCGAGCGGGGGGAAAGGGATGAAATCTCCGGGAAACCGGGGCAAGTCCACTTCGCATCACGGAGCAATCAGGGGGCGCTTCTCGCTCTGCGACAGCCAGATGAACGAATACACATCCATCAAGTCTCGCGGAGCCTGGCCTGCCTCGATGAGCTTCTTCTGGGTCTCGAGCGCCACGGCGAGGAAGCGGGAGTAGCCCGGGCCACTCGGAGGCGCTGACTTGTCCGTGGGCAGGCCCACAATCAACGACTGCTGCTCGAAGTACACCGGCTTGACGCAGACGTGCTCCCTCGGGTGGTACATGGCGGGGAGAATGGTCGCCATCGGCCAGGTGATCTTCTTCACCTTCCCCTTGGCATCGGTGATGGGGATGGAATCGACGAAGCGCTCGAAGCGCGCCCCATAGTCACCGGATCCGTGGAGCAACTCACCCAGCGCGGTGATGAACGGGGCGCGGTCCTCGGCCTTCATCGAGCCGAAGGCGATGGAGCCCTCCATGGGGTGGACGATGTTCGTGAACTGCACGACCCGCTTCGCGGCATCGAAGAGCTCCTCGAGGCTGGCCGCCTTGAAGCGTTCTGGAGAGAGCTGCTCGCGGGCAAACGCGATCGCTGCTTCCTTGTAGCCCTTCTTCCCCTTGCTGCCTGGGTGACCCCGCTCATCGTTGACGAAGGACTCTCCCTGGAAGCCGCCTACGAACTTTGCCTCGAACCAGTGAAGCTGAGCCTCGAAGGAGGCGTAGAGCGGCGGATGCGGCGTGCGCGACGGGGGCTTCTTCTTCGCACTCTTGGACGCGGCCACGGGAACACGGCGCCCGCGCAGCTTGGAATCCAAAGCACGCGCCTCATCGGCGCTCAGCTCTGCGGGCTTCAGCCCCTTGGCCAGACGCTTCTCGAAGACACGCCGTCCTCCTCTTTCAAAGAGGAGGACCCATTTGTCGCTTCGATCCTCGAGGACGATGCCGAAGCCCCAATCGGGTTGGCTCTCTTGCAGGAACACAGCGGGTTGATCCGTCTTGCTCACTCAGCCTCCATGAAGTCCACAGCGCACTGCTGCCTACCACTCCCACCTGCTCGGTTGTCAGATAGGTGAGGGCTGTTCTCCCCAGGTGAGGGGGACAGGCAACGCGTGGAGCTCCATCCGCTCTGGCTAGAACCCTGAAAACAGGAGAATCAGGAGTTGGTCCGACCCTTGCCAGGGTCCCGGGAGACTCTTTTCTCCCGTGACGAGGTTCTACCCGTGAGAGCTCCTTTCCCCACACTCGGACTTGCCTGGCTCGTCGCGGCGGTCCTGCCCCTGGGGGGCTGCTTCGGGCAGGCCGACTTGGAGCTGGAGGGTGTCCCCAACCCCTCGGGCCCGCAAGAGGAGTCGTGCCCGGCGGCCCCTGTGGAGCCGGGCCCCTCGCCGCTGCGGCGGATGACGCGCTTCGAGTACGACAACACCGTGAAGGAGCTGCTCGGCACCACGCTCCAGCCTGCCAAGGAGTTTGCCCCAGAGGAGGAGGCGCTCGGCTTCAACAACAACGCCTACGCGCTCAACGTCACGTTGCTCCATGTGGAGCAGTGGATGACGGCCTCGGAGACGCTGGCGGCCGCTGCGGATCTCTCCACGCTCGTCCCCTGCCAGCCCACCGCCGGCTCCGAGGTTGTCTGCGCCACCCAGTTCATCGAGCGCTTCGGCAAGCGCGCCTGGCGGCGCCCGCTAGAGCCAGACGAGCGCACTCGCCTGCTGGGAGTGTTCCAAGCCGGTCTCACCCGCAAGGACTTCGCCACTGGCATCCGCATGGTCATCCAGGCGCTGCTCCAGTCGCCGTACTTCCTCTACCGCGCCGAGTCCGGCATGCCGAGCGCCCAGGGATCCTCCCTGGTCAAGGCCAGCCACTACGAGATGGCCTCCCGGCTCTCGTACTTCCTGTGGAGCTCGATGCCGGATGACGTGCTGTTCCAGGCGGCGGACGCGGGCCAGCTCGGCACGCCGGAGGAGATCGAGGCCCAGGCAAGGCGGATGTTGAAGGATCCCAGGGCTCGTCGCATGGTGGCCGAGTTCCACCGCCAGTGGCTCCTGCTGGATGACCTCGAGGGCGCCATCAAGGATGGGACGACCTATCCCAGCTTCAACACGCTGAAGCCGGCAATGCGCACGGAGACCGAGCGCTTCCTGGAGTACGCCTTCTTCGACAGCGAGGGGGACGCGTCCCTGCTCTTCGACGCGCCCTTCTCCTTCCTCAACAAGCCGCTGGCGGAGTTCTACGGAGTCAACGGGCCCGCTGGCAGCGCCTTCGAGAAGGTCAGCGTCAACCCCTCGCAGCGCACGGGCTTCCTGACCCAGGCCAGCTTCCTGGCCAGCCACGCCAAGCCAAACCAGAGCTCGCCCATCCACCGAGGCGTCTTCGTGCGCAAGCAGATCCTCTGCCAGACGCTGCCCACCCCCCCCGACGACGTGGGCATGCCGCCGGATCCGTCCCCTGACTCCACCACGCGCGAGCGCTTCGCCGAGCACACCTCGAACGCAGCCTGCTCGGGTTGCCACTCGCTGATCGACCCGATCGGGTTCACCTTCGAGAACTACGACGGCGCGGGCGCCTACCGGACCCAGGAGGGCACCCTGCCGGTGGACGCCAGCGGCGGCGTCTCCAGTGCCGGGGACGCGGAAGGCACCTACGTCGGCGCCGTGGAGCTCTCGCGCCAGCTGGCCAAGAGCACCTACGTGAAGGACTGCATTGCCACCCAGTGGTTCCGGTTCGCGCATGGCCGGGGTGCCACTTCCGAGGAGCAGTGCGAGGTGCAGAGTCTGCAGGCCCAGTTTGCCGCCAAGGCCTACAACCTGCGTGAGCTGCTGGTGCACATCACCCTGTCCGACGCCTTCCGGTACCGCCAGCCGGTGCCCGCGGCGCAGTGAGGCTTGCCATGATCCGTCGTCCTTTGAGCCGCCGTACGATCCTCCGAGGCCTGGGAGGCGTGGCCATCGCCCTGCCGTTTCTCGAGGCCATGGAGGCGCACGCCGCCGTGCCGGCCGTGCCCAAGCGCTTCGTCTTCGTCTTCAGCGCCAATGGCACCATCCCCCCCGCCTGGACGCCCGGCGGCACGGAGGCCGCCTTCACCCTGGGCCGCGTCCTCTCGCCGCTGGAGTCCCACAAGTCCAAGCTGCTGATCCTCGACAACGTGGACTTCCGCTCGGCCGGCTATGGCCCGGGAGATGCCCACCAGAAGGGCATGGGCCACCTGCTCACGGGCAAGGAGCTCCAGTCCGGCAGCCTCTTCCCAGGAGGCGACGCTGGCACAGTGGGGTGGGCGGATGGCATCTCCGTGGACCAGGAGATCGCCAACAGGGTGGGGCAGAATGACCGGTTCCCGTCCCTGCTGTTCGGGGTGCAGACGGGCGGCGCCAACATCTGGTCGCGCATGTCCTACTCGGGCCCCGGCACGCCGCTGCCGGCCGAGGACAACCCTCGCAACATGTTCAACCGCATCTTTGGCAACTTCAACGCGGACCCAGCGGGGCTGGCCGAGCTGCGCTTCCGCCGCCAGTCGGTGCTCGACAGCACGAAGCAGGACTTCCAGAAGCTGCAGGAGCGGCTGGGCAGCACGGATCGTCAGAAGGTGGAGGCACACCTGGAGTCCGTCCGACAGATCGAGCGGCGGCTCGAGCTGGAGGATCAGGCGGTGGGCGCGGACTGCCTGAAGCCGGCGCAGCCCGCGGTCATGGAGCACATGAAGAACGACAACTTCCCCGCCGTGGGCAAGCTGCAGATGGACCTGCTGGTCATGGCGCTGGCCTGCAACCTGACGAAGGTGGCCACCCTCCAGTGGAGCAGGAGCGTGAGCCAGGTCGCCTTCCCGTGGGCCGGTGTCTCCGATCGGCACCATGACCTGTCCCACTTCGGCGACAGCGATGCCGCTGTCCAGGAGAAGCTCACCCAGATCAACTTCTGGTACGCGCAGCAGTTCGCCTACCTGCTGACGGAGATGTCGAAGATCCAGGAGGGGGACAAGACGTTGCTGGACAACTCGGTGGTGCTCTGGGGTAACGAGCTGGGCAAGGGCAACAGCCACTCTCTGAGGGACATCCCGTTCGTGCTGGCGGGCAGCGGTGGCGGCTACTTCCGGACCGGCCGCTACCTCAAGTACACCGGTGCCTGGCACAACGATCTGCTCGTCTCTGTCCTCAACGCCATGGGGGTGCAGACGAACACCTTCGGCAATCCCGCCCACTGCAAGGGCCCGCTGGCCAACCTCACCTGACTTGAGCGCGGCTCAGGGCTCCGCGGCTGGCTGCGGAGGGGGCAGGTGGATGCGCACGGTGCGCACCCGGCGGGGCGTGGCCTCCACCACCTCCAGCACCGTGCCGTCCTCCAGCGTCAGCCGCGCCCCCGGCTCCGGGATGGTTCCCGCCCGCGCGGAGCAGAGCCCTCCCACTGTCGAGTACCCATCCCCCTCTTCCAGCTCGAGGCCCAGCGCGCGGTTGACCTCCCGCAGGCCGGCGGTGCCCTGCACCACCGCCGTGGTCGGGCTCTCGCTCCGGATGAGCTCCTCGGGCGTCTCCGTCTCGTGGAGGATGTCCCCGACCAGCTCCTCGAGGAGATCCTCCATCGTGACGAGCCCCAGCACCCCTCCACGCTCGTCCACCACGATGGCCAGCTGCATGCGGCGCCGCTGCAGCTCCTTGAGTGCGTCGATGGCCCGCATGGTCTCGAAGACGAAGTAGGGCGGGCGCAGCACGTCCTCCAGGACGATGAGCGTTCCCTCCCAGGCCACTCCCAGCAGATCCTTCGCGATGACGTAGCCCACGATGTTGTCCAGCGTCCCCTCGTAGACCGGCATCCGCGAGTGCCCGTGCTCCAGCAGCACCTGCCGGATCTCCTCCGCGGTCGCGTGCCGCCGCAGCGCCACGATGTGGTTGCGAGGCACCATCACCGCCGCCAACGTCAGGCCCGTCAGATCAAAGGCGCGCGAGGCGATCTCTCCCGCCCGCGGATCCAGCGAGCCCGTCTTCGCCGCCTCCTCCACGAGCTGCTGCAGCTCCTCCGGTGACAGGCGCGCCTCGGCGAAGTTCGTCTTGTCCCCAAAGAAGCGCAGGAGGAGGTTGGAGCTGGCCGTCAGGAACCACACCAAGGGCCGGACCAGCCAGGCCAACCCGAGCAGCGGCCGGCCAATGAACAGGGCGTAGCGCTCGGAGTAGCGCAGGGCGAGTGACTTGGGGACCAGCTCGCCCAGCACCAGCGACAGGTAGGAGATGAAGCCGACCACCATGGCAAAGGCCAGGCTCTGCGCCGTCTCCCCGCCCAGCCCCAGCTGAGTCAGGAAGCCAGCGAGCGGCTGCGCGAGCGAGGCGCCGCCAAAGGCCGCAGCCGACGCACTGACGACCGTGATGCCGATCTGCACCGTGGCGAGCAGGCGCTCCGGGTTCTCTCGCAGCGCCTCGATCGCCCGGGCCGCGCCGCTCCCCTCATCCAGCAGCTCGCGCAGGCGGGTCTTGCGCAGCGTCAGCAGGGAGAGCTCCGCGCCGGCGAAGACACCGTTCGCGAGCACCAGCAGTAGGACGATGACGAGCTCCGACGCGATAAGGCCCTCCCTCGATGGCCCTGTTGCTTACCGTGGAGTCCCCTCGCGGTCAGCCACTTTGGTGGCCCCGGGGAAAGATCACGCCTCCAGCGATTGCAGGAGGAGCGACAGCTGGTCACGGCTGGCGCCCTTGGGCAGGTAGTAGTGGGGGCCTGACATGAGAGCGTTGCCTACATCCTGCGCTGCCGCGGAGGTAAGGAAGACGATGCGAGGCTTCGTGTGGCGCGGCAACCGCTCCACGACTTCCAGGCCGCTCATCCCGGGCATGTTCAGATCCAGGAGCACAACCCCGCACCGCTCGCGTGAAAGCGAGTCCAGCGCCTCCTGCCCATCGGCGGCCTCGATCGCCTCGTAGCCGAGGTCTTCCAGGCACAGCCTCAGGAACTCTCGCCAGTCCGCATCATCATCTACGACCAGGACCTTGCGGACCCCGTCCGTTATCGGTCGACTCAAAGATCCTCCCTGACACGAGGAGAACGCCGCTGAGTCAGCCCCTCATTCACCGTGAAGGGTTGGCGCACGCTGGCTCGGTGGGCAGGGAAGGGGACCTGGGCTCGCTGGGCCGTTCCTCTACTCTTGAGGGATATTCCGGCTCTGGGGATGTCGGATGTCCTTGCCCCGCACCATGTAGACGACCATCTCCGCCACGTTCATCGCATGGTCGCCGATGCGCTCCAGGTGCTTGGCGATGAACATCAACGCGGTGGCGCGCCGGATGTTCTTCGAGTCCTCCATCATGTACGCCAGGAGCTCGTTGAAGATCTTCAG
The DNA here is from genome assembly GCF_035629615.1 of Hyalangium sp. Lineage (GTDB taxonomy): Bacteria > Myxococcota > Myxococcia > Myxococcales > Myxococcaceae > Hyalangium. The sequence continues at coordinate 22,143 of NZ_DASPHO010000510.1, forward strand.
GAAGAGGGCATCCAGGAGATCGTCTCCCTTCAGCACCTCCTCGGCCTTCGTCACGTCGTTGGACACGAAGGCGTCCAGCGACTTCTTCACCTGCTGCTGGGCCAGCTCCGCCAGCCGCGGTGTGTCCACGTAGGGCGCCAGCGGAGGCACCTGGCACAGATCGATGGAGCGCTCGGCGATGTTCACCGCCAGATCTCCAATGCGCTCCAGATCCGTGACGATCTTCAGCGCCGTGGTGATGAGGCGCAGATCGCTGGCGGCGGGCTGCCGCAGCGCCAGGATGCGCCGGCAGAGATCGTCGATCTCCACCTCCAGGCGGTTCACGTCCTTGTCGGACTTGATGACGGTCTCGGCCAGCGCCGAGTCCCGCTCGGTGAGCGCGCGCATGCTCTGGGCGATGAGTGCCTCCACCTTGGCCCCCATGGCCAGCAGCCGCTCGCGCAAGTCGCGCAGATCCTGCTCGAATGCCTTGTCGGTGTGTGTCGACGCCATCCGTGCCTCGCTCCTACCCGAACTTCCCGGTGACGTAGTCCTCGGTGCGTTTCTCACGCGGGTTCGTGAAGATCTGCTCCGTGGGGCCGCATTCCACCAACTCTCCCATGTAGAAGAAAGCCGTCCGATCGCTCACCCGCGCGGCCTGCTGCATGTTGTGGGTGACGATGGCGATCGTATAGGTGGCCTTCAGCTCGTGGATGAGCTCCTCGATCTTCGCCGTGGCGATCGGATCCAGGGCGCTGGCGGGCTCGTCCATCAGTAGCACCTGGGGCTCCACGGCCAGGGCGCGGGCGATGCACAGGCGCTGCTGCTGGCCACCGGAGAGGCCCAGGGCGCTCTCGTCCAGCCGATCCTTCACCTCGTCCCAGAGCGCCGCGCTCCGCAGGGACTTCTCCACTCGGGCCGTGAGCTCCGCCCGGTCCTTCATCCCGCCTACGCGCAAGCCGTAGGCCACGTTCTCGAAGATGGACTTGGGGAAGGGGTTGGACTTCTGGAACACCATGCCCACGCGCCGGCGCAGGTCCACCACGTCCATGTGCTTGTCGTGGATGCTCGCTCCGTCCAGCAGGAGGGTGCCAGTGTGGTTGGAGCTGGGGATGAGATCGTTCATCCGGTTGAGCGCACGCAGGAAGGTGGACTTGCCACACCCAGAGGGGCCTATCATCGCCGTCACCTGGCGCTCGGGAATGGCCAGGCTCACGTGGTGGATGGCCACCTTGGTGCCGTAGCGAAGGGTCAACTCCCGCGCCTCCATCTTGATGCGCGGGCTGGGCGGCTGGAAGGTCATGGACGGCGTCTCAGTGGGCGTTTGCGGCCTTGCGGCGTGTACGGGCTCGGATGATGACCGCGACGAGGTTGAGGGCGAAGGTGAGCATGAGCAGCACCAGCACCGTGGCGTACAAGAGCGGGCGGGTGGCCTCCACGTCCGGAGACTGCGTGGCGAGCACATAGGTGTGGTACCCCAGGTGCATGAACTGTGAGTTCAGCGACGAGGGCAGATCCGGCAGGAAGTAGGCAGCGCCCGTGAAGAGGATGGGCGCCACCTCGCCCGCTCCCCGGGAGATGGCCAGCACGGCGCCCGTCAGGATGCCCGGCAGGGCCCCGGGCAGCACCACCCTCGCCAGCGTCTGGGACTGGGTGGCCCCCAGCGCGAGGCTGGCCGTGCGGTGATCCAGGGGAACGGCCCGCAGCGCCTCCTCGGTGGAGATGATGACCACCGGCAGTGTCAGCACCGCCAGGGTGAGCGAGGCCCAGAGGATGCCGGGCTGGGCCCAGTACAGCTCTTCGTGGCTCAGGAGGCGATCCAGCCCACCGCCGACGAAGTGGATGAAGAAGCCCAGGCCGAAGAGGCCAAAGACGATGGAGGGCACGCCCGCCAGGTTGACGATGGCCACGCGCACCCACCGCGCCATTCGTGAGTCGGGCGGGGCGTACTCGTGCAGGTAGATGGCGGTGAGCACTCCCACCGGCATCACGGCGAGGGTCATCAGCAGGGTCAGCGCCGCCGTGCCGTAGAGCGCCGGGAAGATGCCGCCGCCCATCATGCCGTCGGACGGAGGCTGACTGAGGAACTGCCAGGTGACGTGGCCTGCCCCTCCGCCCACCACATCCAGGAGGATGACGGCGAGCATCAGGACGATGAGCAGCGCGGCCAGCCCCGTCAGGGACGCGAGCGCGAAGCCCACCCTTCGGCGTGTCTCGTGCTTCACGCGGCACCTCCCGTGAGCCGCTTGAGGACCTTCTTCGTCCAGACGGAGGCGATCAGGTTGAGGGTGAAGGTGAAGACGAACAGCTCCACGCCGATGAAGAACAGCAGCGAGTAGTGCGGGCTGCCCACCACCACCTCGCCCATCTCCGCGGCGATCGTCGCTGACAGCGTGCGCACCGACTCCCCCAGGTTGGCGGAGACGATGGCCGCGTTGCCGGAGGCCATCAGGACGATCATCGTCTCCCCAATGGCGCGGCCGAAGCCCAGGACGCACGCGGCGAGAATGCCGGGCGCCGCCGCGGGCAGCACCACCTTCCAGGCCGTCTCCCAGGGAGTGGCCCCCAGCGCCAGGGAGGCCTCGCGGTAGCTCCAAGGCACCGCCGTCAGCGCGTCCTCGGACACGGTGAAGATGACCGGGACGATGGCCAGCGCCAGGGCCAGGCCCGCCACCACCGCGTTGAGCCGGTGCGTGAAGCTGAAGACATGGGGCACCCCGGAGGCCAGCAGCATCAGCACGAGGGTGCCGAGCGCCACCGCCAGCAGGCCGGCCAGCAGCCCGCTCAAGGGCCTGAGGCGCTCTCGCAGCCGCTGAGGCCCGAGCCGGGAGAGGAACTGCAGGAAGGCCAGCGCCATGCTCAGGCCCGCTACCCCTGCGGTGTGCCGGGAGTCGAAGGCGGAGTCACCCCGCAGGAAGGACGCCAGTACCATCAGCGCGAAGAAGCCGAGCACCACCGACGGGATGCCCGCCAGCAGCTCGATCACCGGCTTGATGATCTCCCGCAGCCGCCGGGGTGCGAACTCCGCCGCATAGAGCGCGGCGGCGACCCCCACGGGCACCGCCACCAGCATCGAGACCAGCGTCGTCTTCAGCGTGCCGATGAAGAGCGGGATCATGCTCACCTTCGGTACGGAGGACACCGGCTGCCAGACGAAGGACGCCGGCCGCCCCGCGCGTGTCACCTGGGGCAGGAACATCTTGGAGAGGCTCGCCTCCTCGCGGGCGTGGGCGTCCAGGAACAGCCCCAGCGCCTCCTTCGCGATGAAGACGATGATCAACACCAGCGCGGCGATGCCCGTGAAGGCCATCAGCGTGACGAAGCCCGCGATGGCCTTCTCTCGAAGCTGCCGTCGCCGCGCCGCCGGCGAGAGCTGCGGCGCGGCCATGGTTTCCACGAGACCCTGCTCCATGACGGACTGTCTATCCATCTTGGAGCAGAGCCTGGAGTAACAATCGTGTGACGGCGCTACTTGACCGGGAAGTAGCCGACCTTGGTGACGATCTGTTGACCATCAGGTGACAGGACGAAGTCGATGAAGGCCTTGGCCTCGCCCGTAGGTGGGGTGCGCAGGTAGAAGTACAGGTCGCGCGAGAGGGGGTACTTGCCGCTCTTGATGTTGTCGGTGGAGGGGGCAATCTCCTCGCTGCCGGCCTTGATCTTCAGCTCCTTGATGCCCTTGGCGTAGGCAGCGCCGCCGTAGCCAATGCCGTTCTTCTCCTTGGAGATGGCATTCACCACCGCGGCGGTGCCCGGCAGCGTCTGCGCCCTGGAGGAGTAGTCCTCACCGCCCAGCAGGTTGTCCTTCACGAACACGTAGGTGCCCGAGGAGTTCTCGCGCGAGTAGACGATGATGGGCGCGTCCGGGCCGCCTACTTCCTTCCAGTTGGTGAGGTCGCCTAGGTAGATGCCCTTGAGCTGCTCCAGCGTCAGCGAGCTCAGCGGGTTCTTCTCGTGGAGGTAGAAGGTGACGCCGTCCTTGGCGACGGCGATCTCCGTGCCGGGGGTCTTGGAGCGGCTGCGGAGCTTCTCGCGCTCCGCCTCCTTCATCGGGCGGCTGGACATGCAGATGTCGGTGGTGCCGTTGATGAGCGCGGAGATGCCCGTGCCCGAGCCGCCGCCCGTCACCTGGAGCTTCGTGTCGGCGTTCTTCTTCATGAACTCCTCGGCCCAGCGCTGGCCGAGGATGACCATGGTGTCCGAGCCCTTGAGGGTGACGGAACCCGCCTGTGCCGCCCCCGGAAGGGCCAGCAGGAAGACGACGAGGAACGACGCGAGGAGCTGCTTCATGGTGAGGGTTCTCCTTGAGAACTGCGTGAGTTAGTAGCGGACCTGCAGCTGCACGGTGAAGAGGTTGTCCGAGGGATCCTCGGCGGCGCCACCCTCGGCGGTCGCGGTCACGGGCACCTCGTAGGCTGCGGTGATCTTCACGAACTCGCTGAAGTTGTGGATGCCCGCGATGCCGAGCGTGCCGATCGCGTTGTTGGAGCCCAGCCTGCCGCCGCTCTCCGTCGGGCTACGGCCATTCTCGAAGTCGAAGTAGTCGTAGCGGAGGGCAAGCGCGTTCGACGTGCCGAGGTTCTGGACAATCAGGGCCCACCAGCCGCTCGCCGGGAGGCCAAACTGCTCGACGTTGTTGCGCTGGTAGGTCCTGCCAGCGATGTACTCAGCCTTCACGGCGGTGGCGCCCACGGGCACCAGCTCCAGGGAGACCTGGACGTCCGCGCCGATGCGGCTGCGCGTGTAGGCCTTGCGGGTGGCGTCCGGGTCGGTGCCCGTGCGCTTGCCGAGCGTGGTGCCGTACCAACCGGACACGCCCCCGGAGATCCACTTCAGATCGAAGCTCAGGCGGCCGATGAGATCCTTCTCCTTGTCGTTGTCCACGCCGATGAAGCCCGTGTTACCGACACCGTTGCCGTCGAAGAATCCAGCGGCGACGCGCAGCACACCGAACTTGCCGCTGAACCTGAGGCCTCGATCCCGCTCGCCCGCGATGAGAGAGGCCACGGCGCGGGAGCGCTCGGGGAACTCACGCTCGGTGGAGGACTGCAGGACTTCATAGCTGAACGGCACCTTCATCTGCCCGAGGGTGAGGGACATGTTCTTCTCGGTGCCGGGAATGAAGAGCGTGGCCTCCGCGTCCCTCAGCGCCACGCCCGTGGGGCTTGCGTCGATCTGGAGCACCACCTGGCCTGTGTCGCCGCCGTAGGTGGCCTTGATACGGCCGCGGCGCACGGTGAAGCGGCTGAAGCCCTCCGAGAGCTTGGCCTCCGCGTTGACCTCGTCGAAGTCCGGGTCCTGATACTGGAAGCGACCCTGGACGTAGCCCGAGATCTTGAGCTTCTTGAGCGGGCTCACGTCTTTCTTCGTCTCGGCGGACTGCTCTTCGAGCGCTTTGAGCTTGCTCTCGGCCGCGGCCAGCCGCTCGTCCACGGACGTCGCGGCGGGGGACGTGCTGCCCGTGGGAGGCTGCGGATCGGCCGCCTGCGCGAAGGCGGTGCTGGAGATCAAGGTCAGCAGGGCAACACAGATGCTTTGCTTCATGGAGAGAGACTCCCGAGGGGGATGGTGTGTCATCGATTTACGGGGTATCCGTGGATGTTTCAATGCTCTGGAGGACCAAGTTGGTCATGGATTTCAGGCTGCCGAGGGATCTAGGATCCGGTAGCCGATTCCCCGCACCGTCTCCAGGAGCGAGCGCGCGGGGCCGAGCTTGTCGCGCAGGCGCATCACGTGCGTGTCGATGGTCCGTGTCTCGAGGGTGCTGGACAGGCCCCAGACCTCCTCGAGCAGCTGCTCGCGCGTCTGCACCCGGCCCACGCGCGTCATCAGGTGCGCCAGGAGGCGGAACTCTAGCGCGGTGAGGGGCACCTCCTTGCCCTCCACGTAGAAGCGGTGTGCGCTCACGTCGAGCTTGAGCGGACCGAGCGTCAGCGGCGCCAGTCCCTGCTGCGGCGCGCCGCTGCGGCGCAGGATGGCCTTGAGGCGCAGCACCAGCTCGCGGACGCTGAAGGGCTTGGTGACGTAGTCATCCGCGCCTACTTCGAAGCCCCGCACACGGTCCGCCTCCTCGCCCTTGGCGGTGAGCATGACGATGAGCACGTCCCGGAGGTGCGTCTCCGCGCGGAGCTGCCGGCACACCTCGGTGCCGGGCATGTCCGGGAGCATCAGATCCAGCAGGATGAGCTCCGGGCGCTGCTGGCGTGCCGCGGAGAGGGCGGCCCCACCCGTTGCTGCTACCTGGGTGGAGAAGCCTGCTGCCTGGAGGTTGAAGTCGATGAGCTCGGCGAGGTCGCGCTCGTCATCGACGATGAGGACGTGTGACATGGCTGCGCATATCTAGGCAGCAACCCTTTGCAACGCCGTGACGCCGGGGCAACAAGTGCGTGACGACTGTGTCAGCCGTCCATGTCGGTGACGGACTCGAGCTGCGCGGCCAGTGCGGGCTCCTGCGCCAGCGCCGCGGCCTGGGTGTGACCGATGTCGCTCGGATCCACCGCCTCCTGGCGCAGGACCGCTGCCTCCACCTCGTCGCGAGGAACGGGCGACTCCTCCGCCGCGGGCAGATCGACGGGCACAGGGCGGGGGGGCGCACCCGGAGGCGGGCGCAGCACAGGCCCCGGAGGTGGCAGGCCCGAGTGGCGGCGTGCAGCCTCCAGCAGCGCGTGGTGGTGGCGGTAGCGCGCCTCCACCAGCTTGTGGATGAGGATGGGGCCGCCGGGCACCTTGCGCGCGGTGAGCGCCTGGGTGGCCTTGCGCACCGGGTAGCGCACCCGGCGGATCTGCACGCGCCAGCCCTTGGGGGTGTAGGTGAAGATGCCGTAGGCGGGACGCAGATCGCCGTCGCGAGGAATCCCCGCGCTGGCCACGTCCGCGATGATCATCCGGCCCACGCGGCGGCGGTAGGGGAAGTGCAAGTGCCCGAAGGCACAGGCGGCCGCGTCCAGGTGCATGAAGAAGCGGCGGACGGAGATCTCGTCCAGCGTGGGGTCCAGCGACTCCTCGAGGTTCTTCGGGTTCGCATGGCAGACGAACAGGTCTTGCCCCTTGCGCGGCGAGTAGCGCACGGAGAAGGGCAGGGCGCCCAGCGTCTTGAGGTGGGCCTCGCCCAGCTGGTCCCGCGTCCAGCGCAGCAGCTCCGTCTTCCAGTGGTCCCGCTCGCGGTAGGCCCCGCCCAGGTAGTTGCCTGCGAGGTAGCAGTCCGTGTTGCCCATGAGCAGCGCGTCGCACTTATCGGCCAGCAGCTCCACCGTCTCGCGAGGGTGGGCGCCACGCAGCGCGAGATCTCCCGCGGCCACGATGTAATCGGGCGCCATCCGCTCGATGTCCTCCAGGACGGCCTCGCAGGCGGGGAGATTTCCGTGAATGTCCGCGAGGATAGCGACCCGCATCGTGGCTGTATCCTACCCGGATGCCGTCTCGGGGGCAGCCACAGGTAGAAAAATGACGAACACGCTACCAACCTGGGGCTGGCTCTCTACCTTGACCTCCCCCTCCATGGCCCCCACCAGGTGCTTTACGATCGAGAGGCCCAGGCCCGTGCCGCCCATGTCGCGACTGCGACCTTTGTCCACCCGGTAGAAGCGCTCGAAGATGCGGGGCAGGTGCTTGGGCTCGAGCCCCACGCCCGTGTCCTTGACGCGCACCACACAGCGCCCGTCCTCCCATGTGCCGAGGACGTCCACCCGGCCGCCCGCGGGGGTGTACTTCACCGCGTTATCGAGCAGGTTGAGCAGCACCTGCTCGACTGCTCGCTGATCGCCGCGGGCCACCAGGTCCGGCGGCACGTGGAGCTCCAGGTGGATGTCCTTGCTCACCGCCTTGGGCTTGACGGTCTCCGCGGCCCGCGCGCTGGCCTCCGCGAGGGAGACGTTGGCGATCTGGAGCTTCACCTCTCGGGACTCGAGTCGGGACAGCTCCAGGAGATCCTCGACGAGCTCGGAGAGGCGCTCGGATTGGCGGTGGATGATCTCCACCATCTTGGGTGACACCTCCGGATCCTTCAGTGCCCCGCTCTGGAGCGTCTCCGCGTAGCCGCGGATGGCGGTGATGGGGGTGCGCAGCTCGTGGGAGACGTTGGCCACGAAGTCCTTACGGACCTTCTCCAGCCGCCGCAGCTCTGTCACGTCGTGGAAGACGGCGGCGCTGCCCGGCAGATCCCTGCCCAGCGGGGTGACGCGGATCGCCAGCATGCGGGGAAACAGCCCCTCCAGGTGCAGCTCCAGGCGCGAGGAGGCTCCCTCGCGGCAGGCGCGCAACACCGCCTCGTTGAGCTCCTCGTTGCGGATGAGGGCGAGCGGGCGCTGGCCGACGATTCCTGCGTTGCCCGGCTGGAGCATCTCTCGCAGGGCGTCGTTGTGGTGCATGACGGTGCCCTTGTCATCCGTGATCCAGATGCCCTCGATCATGCCGTCCAGCACGGCGGTGAGGGTGCGAGCCTCCTGGGTGAGCTGGGCGTTCTGCGCGGCGAGCCGGGCGTGGAGCGAGCTGATGGCGCCCTCCAGGTGCGCCACCTCATCCAGCGTGTCTTCCTCCACCGGGGGCAGAGCCGCGGGGGTACCCTCGACACGGCCTCGGGTCTTGCGCACGAGCGCCTGGAGCTGGCGCTGGATGCTGTCGCGGCTGGCGATGATGGCCATCACGAAGCCCGCCATCGTCACGATCGCCGCGGCGATGGCGCTGCCAGGGGTGCCCAGGACGACCAGCACCACCAGGACTCCGATGGTGGGCAGCAGCAGGGGGAGGAAGAGGTTGCGCACGGGCGGCCTCGGTGGCGCTCACGGCGCGTTGAGCTTGTAGCCCACGCCGCGAACCGTCTCGATGATGTCGCCCGAGGGCCCTAGCTTCTCGCGCAGACGCTTGATGTGCGTGTCCACGGTCCGGGTGTGAATCTCCGCCTGGATGCCCCAGACGTCCGACAGGAGGACCTCGCGCGTCTGCACCCGCTCGCCGCGCTCCATCAGCGTGCGCAGCAGGCGGAACTCCAGCGCGGTGAGGATCACCTCCTCGCCCTTGACGCGCACCTGGTGGCGCGCGGTGTCGAGCTGGATGTCCCCCGCGGTGAGCTGGGTGGCAGGGCCCTCGTCCGCGTCCGAGCGCCGCAGCACCGCCTTGACCCGCAACATCAGCTCGCGGACGGAGAAGGGCTTCACCACGTAGTCATCCGCGCCCAGCTCCAGGCCCTGGATGCGGTCGGACTCCTGGCCCTTGGCGCTGACGATGACCACCGGCGCCCTGCGCAGCTCCGTGTCGCTCTTCAGCATCCGGAGCACCTCGCTGCCGGCGATGTCCGGGAGCATCAGATCCAGGAGCACGAGGTCCGGCAGCCGGGCGCGGGCCTTGGCCAGCCCTCCAGCGCCCGTGTTGGCCGTCTCCGTCTCGAACCCCGCGGCGCGGAGGTTGTACTCGACGAGTCCAGCGAGATCCTGCTCGTCCTCGATGATCAGGATGCGCGCCATGTTCAGCCTCCGAATCAGCCTCCGATGGTCGGGTTGCAGTCCACGGAGAGGAGCGTCATGGGAGCGGCGAGGATCGGATCGTTCCGGCTCGCGTTGACCTCTGGGAGGTAGTTGCAGGAGCTGCCCAGGAGGCGCGGCGGGTTGTCCTGGGAGAGGCCTTCGATGACGAGCGCGTAGTCACGGCCCACCGGCACCTCGATGGCGACGTCCTGAGAGGTGACGCCGGAGCCAGTCAGGTTCACGGGGAAGCGAAGCACGCGCCCTTGCGTGCCCTGGCCATCGCGCAGGATCAGCAGCTCATTCGCCTTCACCTGCAGGCTCAGGCACTGCTTCTGGATCTCCGTGCAGTTGCGCTCCTTGCCATTGGGGAGCACCGCAAGCTGGAAGGCGCTGAGATCGGCGGCGACGGCCTTGTCCACGAGGAGATCCACCCCGAAGCGGGCCTCGCCGGGGGAGAACTCCTCGCCACAGCCGGCGGCGAGCGTGAGGACCAGCAGTGCGAAGGGGACCGTGCGCGGGCTCATGGGTTGACACGGATGGTGACGGGGACGCGGCCGCGCTCCTCGGAAGTGGCGATGGCAACGCCGGCGGCAGTGCCCCCAATGGCCACCGCCCCCACAGCAACCCAGAGCCAGGGGCTCTTGTACCAGGGGCGTGCGGCGCTCGCCGCGGGCTGGCCTGTCGCCTGCTGAGCCATGACCTGGAACACGAGCGGGTGGAAGGAATCCCCCCTGCCGGCCAGCCGGCGCTGCGCCGCGTCCGCCACCTCGAAGTAGTACTCCACCTCATAAGGGGTGGCCTCGGCGGGAAGCTCGTAGGCGGGCAGGGTGGCCTGGTAGCGCTCCTTGTTGCCCCGCACGCGGGCGAAGTCCACGGAGTTGTAGGCCTCGTCCCCCGCGCGTCGGTAGAAGAGCTTCGCCTTGGCGCCCAGGGCCATGTCCTGGATGCGCGCCTCGACCAGCACCGGCTCGCCTCCCTTGGGATCCGGGATCGGGTCCACCAGGAGCGTCACCGGCCGGACACGCCGGCTCTTGATGTCCTCCTTGATGCGCGCGTACAGGCTCCGGAGCTTGGGCGGCGCGTTGCGGGGCAGCTCGAAGTCGGGCCGGGCCTGGAGCAACCGCTCGTACGCCTCGCGGGCCCGCGCCTCGTCCCCCAGGTACAGCGAGGCCAGACCGAGCAGACGGTATAGCTCGACGAGCTGGTCATCCGTGACGTCCGGCTTGTCCAAGCCCGCCTGCAGGGTCTTCACCGCTTCCTCGAAGTCCCCTTGCTCGATCTGCTCCTGGGCCTGGATGAGCTCCGGGTTCGTTGGGCCGAGCTGATGGAGGGGAGGCTCTGGGAAGTCAGGTCGAGCGGATGCCCAGGCAGGGCTCAAGAGCCCGCCTACCAGGATGCTGACCCCGACGCGCAGTCGCCAACCTTGCATTACGTGGACCGTACCAGAGCGTTATTGAAAGGATCCACGGAAGGAGCACCCCTGGCCGGTGACAGCCAGGTGAAATCCGCCGTGGTTTTCATCAACGGTGGCGCGTTGACTTTTGGGGAGGCCCCCTCTATGTTGCGCGCCCTTTTGCCGGGACGCCTTGTAGATGGTCGTAAAGATTGAACAAATTAAAGAGCCGGGGCTGAAGCTGGACCAGCCCATCGCTCTCGAACTGCTCCAGGAGGTGCTGGCAGGAGCAAGGGTCGGCCAGGACACCGGCTTCCATGCCACCCGGCCCTCGACGCTCCACGCATCTCTGCGAAAGGTGAGCGGCGGGGTGCTCGTGGACGGCAAGTTCACCGCCCAGGTCACTGCGCCCTGCAAGCGCTGCCTGCTGGACGTGACGCTGGACCTGCCCGTGTCCTTCACCATCAACCTGGTGCCCGAGTCGCTCGTTCGCGGCGAGGACTCGGAGGACAAAGGGGCAGAGGACCGCGGGCAGGGTGAGACCGGTGGCTCCTTCGAGATGGAGGACGCGGACGAGGAAGTTTTCGACGGGAAGACGATCGATCTGGATCCGATCGTCCGGGAGCAGGTATTGCTCGCCCTCCCGATGAACGCAGTCTGCCGTGAGGACTGCAAAGGGCTCTGCGCGCAGTGTGGCCAGAACCTCAACGAGAAGCAGTGTGGTTGCGAGACGAAGGTCACCGATCCTCGGCTCGCGCCGCTCATGAACATCAAGCTGAACTAGAGGTGAGTCGTGGGAGTTCCCAAGAAGCGGACGTCGAAGATGCGCCGGGATCGCCGCCGCGCGGCCAACAACAACCTGCGCTCGGCCGTGCAGGTCATCAAGTGCTCCAAGTGCAAGGAGCCGGTGCTGCCGCACCGCGCCTGCGCCGCCTGTGGCAACTACGGCGGCCGTGAGGTCATCGCTACGGAAAGCTGAGGCGCCCCTGGGGCTCCTCCCCGATGCGGTGGGGTGAGAGCAGCGCGTGGGCGTTCGTTGTGAAGAGTTCCTGACCCGGGTGAGCGTCGCGCTCGTCCGGGAACGCTCCCTGTGTGCCCTGCTGCCGGTGGTCCGCTCCGGGCCTGGCACGCGGGCTGGGGAGATATTGCCTGCCTCCTCGCTCGCCAGAGAGGAAAATGAGCGACAGGCAGCGCTATTTCCGATTAGAGACCCCGCCCGCCGCGTTCTGTTCCGACGACACTCCGGGAGTCCCACGTGCCCCTCGCGCAGATCATCGGAACGGGTTCCTACGCTCCAGCCCAGGTCATCACCAATCGCGATCTCGAGAAGATCGTCAACACGTCCGACGCGTGGATTACCGAGCGGACAGGGATCAAGGAGCGCCGGAAAGCAGCCCCCGGTGAGACGACGAGCGACATGGCGGCCGCCGCTGCCCGCGAAGCGCTGGCCATGGCGGGAACGCGCCCGGAGGAACTCGATCTCATCGTGGTGGGAACCATCACGGCGGACATGCCCATGCCCTCCTGCGCGGTGCTCGTGCAGGCGAAGCTGGGGGCGAAGAGGGCCTTCGCCTTCGATGTCGCCGCCGCCTGCGCGGGCTCGGTGTACGCCCTGTCCGTGGCGGACCAGTTCATCCGGACGGGGCAGGCGAAGCGGGCGCTCGTCATCGGCGCGGACCTGTTCACCGGCGTGCTGAACTGGAAGGACCGCAACACCTGCGTCCTCTTCGGTGACGGGGCCGGGGCCATGGTGCTGGCGCCCTCCGAGGAGGAGGGGAGAGGCATCCTCTCCACCCACCTGCGGACGGACGGCACGCTGGCGGAGATCCTCACCATCCCCGCGGGCGGCTCCCGGGAGCCGCTGACCGAGGAGAACCTTCGCGAGCAGCGCCACAAGGTCGTCATGAACGGGCGTGAAGTCTTCAAGTGTGCCGTGCGCGAGCTGACGAGCGTCACGCGGGAGGCGCTGCGGGTCCACGGGTTCACGCCCGCCCAGGTGGACCATGTCATCGTGCACCAGGCCAACATGCGCATCCTCGAGGCGGTGCTGCAGCGCATCGAGATCCCGATCGAGAAGTGCTGGATCAACCTCGATAAATACGGCAACACCTCCGCAGCCTCGGTGCCCATCGCATTGGACGAGGCCAACCGCGCCGGGAAGCTGAAGCGCGGCGATGTCGTCGCCATGATGGCCGTCGGGGCCGGCATGGCGTGGGGCAGCGCGATGGTTCGGTGGTAGTTGAGGGGCAGTCAGGGAGGGAGTGAGTCACACATGTCGAAGATTGCTTTCGTCTTTCCAGGCCAGGGCAGCCAGAAGGTGGGCATGGGGAAGGATCTGCTCGAGAAGTTCCCCGAGGCCCGCGCCGTCTTCGAGGCAGTGGACGATGCGCTGGGTGAGAAGTTGTCCACCCTCTGCTTCGAGGGGCCCGAGGAGGCGCTGAAGCTCACCGCCAATACCCAGCCGGCCCTCCTCACCGTGTCCCTCGCGGTGCACGCGGTGTTCTCCACGCGCGTGCCGGCGCCGGCGTTCGTCGCGGGGCACTCGCTCGGGGAGTACTCGGCGCTGGTGGCCGCGGGGGCCCTGTCGCTGGCGGATGCCGTCCGGGCCGTGCGCGCCCGTGGCACCTTCATGCAGGAGGCCGTGCCCGCCGGGGTGGGAGCCATGGCGGCCGTGCTGGGCCTGGAGCCCGACAAGGTGAAGGCGGTCTGTGAGGCGGCGGCCCAGGGCGAGGTGCTGGCTCCGGCCAACTACAACTCGCCGGAGCAGACGGTCATCGCCGGGCACGCCTCCGCGGTGACCCGCGCCGAGGCGAAGCTCAAGGAGGCCGGCGCCAAGCGCGTCCTGCCCCTGCCGGTGTCCGCACCCTTCCACTGCGCCCTCATGGATCCGGTGAAGCCGCGGCTCGCCGAGGTGCTCGGCCAGGTGAAGGTGTCCGCGCCCCGCTTCCCCGTGGTGACCAACGTCGAGGCCCGGCCCAACAGCGATGCCGGGCGCGTGGTGCCGCTGCTGCTGGAGCAGGTGAGCGCCCCGGTCCGCTGGATCGAGTGCGTGGAGGCGCTCAAGGCCCAGGGCGTGACGCGCATCGTCGAGCTGGGGCCGGGCAAGGTGCTGGCCGGGCTCGTCAAACGCATCAGCAAGGACATCGAGACGTTCAACGTGGAGGACGCCGCGAGCCTCGAGAAGACGCTGGCGGCCCTGGGGACAACATGAGCGGATTCAAGGACAAGGTGGTGCTGGTCACCGGTGGCTCGCGCGGCATCGGCCGGGCGTGCGCGGTGGCGTTCGCCAAGGCGGGCGCGGCCGTGGTCGTCGTCAACTATGCCGGCAACGAGGCGGCGGCCCAGGAGTCGGTCAAGCTCGTCCAGGAGGCGGGCGCCAAGGCCGAGGCCGTGAAGTTCGACGTGGCGGACACCGCCGCGTGCGCCGCCGCCGTGGAGTCCCTCGTGAAGACGCACGGCCGGCTGGACGTGCTCGTCAACAACGCGGGTGTGTCCGTGGACGGCCTCGTCATGCGGCTGAAGGACGAGGACTGGGACAAGCAGATGGACACCAACCTCAAGGGCTCCTTCGCGCTCATCCGCGCCGCCAGCCGGCCGATGATGAAGCAGCGCGGTGGCGCCATCATCAACCTCACCTCCATCGTGGGGGAGTCAGGCAACGCGGGCCAGGCTGCCTACTCTGCCTCCAAGGCGGGCCTCATCGGCCTGACGAAGTCGGTGGCCAAGGAGCTGGCCAGCCGCAACATCCGCGTCAACGCCGTGTCCCCGGGCTTCATCGGCACGGACATGACGGCGGGCATCAACGACGAGCTGCGTAAAAAGATGCTCGAGAACATTCCCCTGGCCCGTCTGGGCACCCCGGAAGAGGTGGCCAACGCCGTGGTATTCCTGGCCAGCGATTCCGCTGCCTACATCACCGGAGAAGTTCTGAAGGTGAACGGCGGCATGTACATGTAGCGCAAGGTTGGATTGCTGGCGGCCGTGGGATATACCGCGCCCGCCTTTGATTGGGCCTGGGGAAGTATGCCCGGCCCCCACACGGTTCCTGGAGGGATCAGCACTTATGTCGACGTCAGCCATCGAAGCAAAGGTCAAGTCCATCATCGCCGATCAGCTCGGGGTGGGGGAGGATGAGATCAAGCCTGAGTCCTCCTTTATCGAGGACCTTGGCGCCGACAGCCTCGACATCGTGGAGCTCGTGATGGCGATGGAGGAGGAGTTCGAGGTCGAGATCCCCGATGAGGAGGCCGAGAACATCAAGACGGTCGGCGACGCCATCAACTACATCAACACGCAGAAGAAGTAAGGCAGCAGGCGCGGCCGGGCCGGTGGGACGCTGTTCGCCAGCGTTCCGTGGCCGCGCATTCCGTCGTAGCCGAGCACCCTGTTGGAGAGGATCGTGTCAAACCGTCGAGTCGTCATCACAGGTACCGGGTTGATCACGGCACTGGGTACCGGCACCGAGAAGAACTGGCAGGCGATGCTTGCCGGCAAGTCTGGCATCGCGCCCATCACCCGCTTCGATGTCGCCAAGCTCGACACGCGGTTCGCGGGCGAGGTGAAGGACTTCCAGCCCGAGCAGTTCATGGACAGGCGCGAAGTCCGCCGGATGGATCTGTTTGCTCAGTACGCCCTGGCCGCCGCGGAGATGGCCATGCGCGAGAGCGGGCTGCCCATCGGCTCGGACAAGCCGCACGGCTACCAGCAGGAGCGCGTGGGCGTCATCGTGGGCTCCGGCATCGGCGGGATCGCCTCGCTGGAGGAGCAGCACAAGAAGGGGCTGGAGAAGGGGTTTGACCGGCTGTCGCCCTTCTTCATCATCCAGATGATCATCAACATGGCGCCCGGTCTGATCTCCATCCGGTACGGCGCCAAGGGCCCCAACTGGTCCCCCGTGTCCGCCTGCGCCACCAGCGCCCACGCCATCGGCGAGGCGTGGAAGTCCATCCGGCTGGGGGAGTGTGACGCGGTCATCGCTGGCGGCGCCGAGGCCGCCATCACCCCGCTGGGCATCGGTGGCTTCTCGGTCATGAAGGCGCTGTCCACGCACAACGACAACCCTGCCGCGGCCAGCCGTCCGTTCGACAAGGAGCGGGATGGCTTCGTGATGGGCGAGGGCGCGGGCGTCATCATCCTGGAGGAGCTGGAGCACGCAAAGAAGCGCGGCGCCAACATCCTGGCGGAGCTGGTGGGCTACGCGGCGAACTCGGACGCGAACCACGTCACCGCGCCGGCCCCCGAGGGTGAGGGCGCGGCCCGCTGCATGCGCCTGGCGCTGGCCTCCTCGGGGCTCAACCCGGAGGAGGTGGGCTACATCAACGCGCACGGCACCTCCACCCCCTACAACGACGCCAACGAGTCCAAGGCCATCAAGAACGTCTTCGGCGCGCACGCGAAGAAGCTGGCCGTGTCCTCCACCAAGTCGATGACCGGGCACATGCTCGGCGCGGCGGGTGGCGCGGAGGCCGTCGTCAGTATCCTGGCGCTGCTCCGCGGCGTGCTGCCCCCGACCATCAACTACACGACGCCCGATCCGGACTGCGATCTGGACTACGTCCCGAACCAGCCGCGCGAGGTCCGCGTCGACGCGGCGATGAGCAACTCGTTCGGCTTCGGCGGCACCAACGCGGTGCTCGCCTTCAAGCGGTTCCGGTAGCGAGCAGTGCGTCCCCCTGCAGCGCTGACGCTCGCGCTCGTGGGGCTTACGGGGTGCGGGACGGCGCTCCCCTCGTCGCCGGAGGCGGACCCGCCGGGCCTGTT
>NZ_DASPHO010000511.1:0-9095 GCF_035629615.1 Hyalangium sp.
CAGGGTGTGCGGCGGGGCCCACGGTGCGCTCCCTCCCTCAACCCCACCCGGCGAGTCCCCCTCCACCGGTGCTGCTCGTCCACGGCTTCCATGACACCGCGAGCGGCCTGGGCCCGATGAAGGAACACCTGGAGCGCGCCGGCTGGCCCGTGGTGCGCACTGCCTCGCTGGAGCCCAATGACGGGAGCGTGGGCGTGCCGGACCTGGCCCGTCAGGTGGCTCGGGCGGCCGAGGCGCTGCGTGCGGAGACAGGAGCGACCCGGATCGACGTGGTCGGGTTCAGCATGGGAGCGCTGGTGACGCGCTTCTGGCTGCAGATGCTGGGCGGGCGGGACCAGGTCCGGCGCTTTGTCTCCATCTCCGGGCCGCACGCGGGCACGATGATGGCCTACCTGCAGCCGGGCGAGGGAGTGAAGCAGATGCGGCCGCGCAGCCGGCTCCTGCGCACGCTGGCCCGGGATCCCGCCCCCTTTGGAAAGGTCGAGGTCTACGCCTTCTGGACGCCCCTGGACATCATCATCGTCCCGGCCGTCAGCTCGCGGCTGCCCGGCGCCACAGAGCGCACCTTCCCCGTGCTCCTGCACCACTGGATGCGCGATGACGCCCGCGTGATCGGCGAGCTGATCGAGGTGCTCGGAGCCCCGGAAGCTCCCCGGTGAGCCCGCGCCTCACACCGTCTGGGCGAGCCGCTCGGCGGACACGCGCAGGGTGACCACGTCCGCATCCTCCTTCAGCCAGCGGAAGATCGTCGCGAGCCGCTCCAGCTTCCGAGCCGAGGACACGCGCAGATCGCGCTGCTGGCGAACCAGCTCCGGGGGAATCCCATCGGCGGCATCCAGCACGTCCACGCCGTGCAGCTCGAAGTTGAAGAGCGCATCGCCTCGGCATGCGCGCCACGCGGCACGGACTGCGGGCAGCGGCAGCGTCGTCGCGAAGGTGCCGATGAAGGGAAAGCGCAGGCCCGGCGTCACCGTCATGGGCAGCTCCAGCACCGCCCCCTTGCCCCGCCGGTAGGGCTGAGCGGGATCGGGCCGGTACGGCGTACGTGGCGCCAGCAGGACCCGGGGATTGTCCAATATCGAACGAGACGGGCGGCCGGCCAGGGCGAGCGCGCCCATCACCGCGGCCTTGGCCCCGTAGTACGGCAGGGCCGGGAAGGTGGACGATCCATAGAGGTAGCCGCGCTCGGCCGTGGCCGCGTAGAGGGCGGCGTTGAGCGTGTACCCGGGAGCCCGGAAGCCCACCGGCCGCGTGCCCGTGGCGGCGAAGATGGCCTCCTCACCGCGCACCAGCTCCTCGCGCATGGAGTCCGGAGCCCGCCGCGTCAGGGCGTAGTCGTGCGAGAAGCTGTGGTTTCCCACCTCGATTCCCGAGGCATGAGCCGCCTTGAGCGCGGCCGCGGCCCCGGCGTCCGCCAGATCCTCGCCAATGGCGAAGAACGTCCCGGGCGCGCCCACGGCCCGCAGCAGCTCCTGGAAGCGGGGCACGGCGGTGGCGTACACGAGCCCTCGGGCGCGTGAGTCCAGCACCGACTCGGGCAGGCTGTGGATACGGCAGTAGTGCTGCAGCGAATCGAGG
This sequence comes from Hyalangium sp., assembly GCF_035629615.1. GTDB lineage: Bacteria > Myxococcota > Myxococcia > Myxococcales > Myxococcaceae > Hyalangium. Next base: position 1,579 of record NZ_DASPHO010000511.1, read on the forward strand.
TCGACCGAGATGGACGCCAGCCGGAGAGCCACGGCGCGCCCCTCAGGTGCCTCGGATGCGGATGACGTAGAAGAGCTTGCTCACGTTCTTCAGCACGTTGGGCACCCGCCTGAAGAGGTGGATGGAGGGCTGGCGCTTCTCGTGGAGCTGGATGGGGATCTCCATCACCCTCAGGCCCTCGCGCCACGCGCGGATGACGAACTCGCTGGCGAACACGTCCATGTCCACCACGCACTTGGCGATGACGGGCATGAGCGCCTCGCGCCGGAACGCCTTCAGCCCGTGCGTGTCCGTGCCCCGGAAGCCCAGCGTCACCTTCAGCAGCTTGTTGTGGACCCGCGTGGCCACGCGCCGCACGATCGGCCGCTGATCACTGGCCCCCTTGGCGGCCTTGGAGCCCACGACCATGTCCGCCTCGCCGCGCTCCAGCCGAGGCAACGCCGACGCGTAGAAGGTCAGATCGCACAGGTCGATCTCATCGCACACCACGAAGGTGCCACGGGCCTCGAGGATGCCGGCCTTGAGCGCGAAGCCATAGTTGGGCCGCTCCGAGTGGAACCACCGCAGGCGCGGGTTCTGGGCGCACATCTGCTCGAGCAGCTGGGGGGTCGCGTCTCGCGAGCCGTTCTCCGCGAAGATGACCTCGTAGTCCCAGCCGTGGGCGTCCAGGCCCTGGCACAGCTCCGCCGCCGCCGAGCCGATGATGGACTCCTCGTTGTAGACGGGGATGACGATCGAGAGGTACGGAGCGGCCATGGTCGAGGGCGGACGCACGGAGGCGGAGGCTCTGGACCTACCACGCCGGCCGCCGACCGTCGACAACAGTCGTTGCGCCACCTCCAGGGGTCACCGCCCGTTGAGGACCCGAGCGCTGGCGCGGCCACCGAGGATGGCATCCTCCATGGAGGAATACTCCCACTGCCCGTAGCGCCCGGCCGTCAGAATGCGGGCGTGCTCCAGGAAGCGGAGGATCTCCGCCTTCGCCGCGCCGTACGCATCGTCATAGAGGACGTAGGCGTGGGGGATCTCTCGGGCCTGGGAGAAGAGCAGCTCGTCCGCGGAGTGGATCATCTGCGAGCGCACCAGGTCCTCCACCGCGTCCTGCTCGCACTGGGCCGGGGACAGCTCGCCGTGGTGGCTGTACTCCACATAGAAAGTCGCGGTGTTCGGCGTCGCCAGCGGCGCGTATACGGCGGACGGCGAGCCGATGCGGTACGTCTTGAACTCGAGCTCCGGCAAGTAGATCCAGTGCCAGGGCTGCCGGTTCTCCCCTCGGGCGGCCACACAGACGTAGGTGACGGTGGTGGCCCGCAGGCGGCCGGCGGCGGCGCGCACCTCGTCCGGTACCCCGGAGGCACCTCGAGCGAGCAGGCCCACCAGATGGGGCAGTGAGATTGTAGAGAGGATCTCCGAGTAGCCGAGCGCGCGCCCGTCCGAGAGCGTCACCCGGCGGGCCTTCCAGTCGATGGCGGTGGGCTCGGTGCGCACGCTCACCTCGCCGCCCTTCAGGTGGCGCAGCATGGCGCGGGCCAGGCTCTCGATGCCGCCCTCGCGCGGGTAGAGGAACGAGGCGTTGTAGCCAAGCGCATCGCTGCCCGCCCCGAGCGCCCCGTCCACGACTTCTTTCAGCGTGGGCCGAGGCACGAAGCGCCCCACCCATGCGGCCGACAGCTCCCGCGGGTGCACCGTCCACAGCTTCTGGTTGTAGGGCACCATGAAGTTCTTCGCGAAGCCCTCCCCCATATAGCGGAGGATGAACTCCTCGAAGTTGCGCGGCTCACGCTCTCGCAGCTCGCGGCCCTTATCGCCGTAGATGGCCTCCACGTAGCCCATCAGGTTCTCCGCCACGACCTCTGGCGGCAGCCCGTGGGTGTTCACCTGGTATGGGAAGCGGGTGAAGACGCCTCGCGAGAAGATGCCCGCCTTGCGCTGGATGCTCACCAGCTGTCCTGGCAGCCAGAGAGTGTTCACCAGTTCTCGAATCTCGGGATCCCTCAGGTGGAGCCAGTGGCCGGTGGGGTCGAAGGAGCACCCTTCGATGAGCTCGGTCTTGATGAGGCCGCCAACCCGGTCCGTCTTCTCGATCAGGTGCCAGGGCCGCTGGAGGAAGTGGGCGGCGGACAGGCCCGCCAGGCCCGCGCCCAGGATGAGGGTGGGATCCATGCGCCCTGGGGTCTACCACCTCCTGCTCAGGGGTGGGGCGCTCGCGTAGGCCCGTTCTCCCACGGGCGGACGGCCCCCTGCCCCCTCGCCTGGGCCCCAAGGGCAGGCGAGAGCACAGCCGTACGCGTTCTTTCCGCCCCGGAAACGCCTCTGATAGCTTGCGGGGCTCGCGACGGCCCGCTCGCGGGCGCTTGCGCCAGCAGGTCTCTGTAAGGAATCCCATGAAAGTCTCGTGCCCGACTTGCCAGACGAACTACAACATCGATGACAAGCGGATCCCGCCGGGTGGCGCGAAGCTGAAGTGCGCCAAGTGCCAGAACACCTTCCCCATCCGGCCTCTCTCGGAGAGCCTGGCCACTCCGGTCGCCATCCCGCTGCCAGGGGCTGCCGCGCCACAGTCGGCTGCCATTCCGCTGCCGGGCTCTGCCGCGCCGCAGTCGGCTGCCATTCCGCTGCCGGGGGCTGCAGCACCGCAGTCTGCCGCCATCCCGCTGCCGGGCTCTGCCGCACCGCAGTCTGCAGCCATTCCGCTGCCGGGCTCTGCCGCGCCTCAGTACGCCGCCATCCCCCTGCCTCCCGCGCCGCAGTCCGCCGCCATTCCGCTGCCCCCGCCCCCCGCGTCCGATCCGTTCGGGGCCGTCGGCGACGGCGCGGACTACGGGTGGGACGACAACGAGTCCACGCGCGTCGTGGCCCTCTCCTCGCTTCCGAGCGCCGCGTTCCGAGATCCACCGCCGGAGCCGCCGCCGGAGCCTGCCTACAGCACGCAGGAGGTGCCCGGCACCGCCCGGGACTTCGACTTCGCCGACACTCCCGTGGAGGACTCCTTCGGCCAGCAGCAGGGCACCATGGGGGGGCACACCAACCCGTACGCCTCCTACGATCCAGGCCTCGACACGCAGGCCGCCATCCCGCTGCCGGGCTCTGCTGATCCGCAGCAGGCCTACGACCTGTCCGGGGACCCGATGGCCGAGGGACAGGCCTTCCCCATGGACGGCGCAGGCGATCCGAACGATCCCTTTGCCCTGCCGCCTCCCCCCTCCGAGTACGAAACCCAGCAGGCCTACACCGAGGTGAGCGCGCCGCCCACGGAGGACCCGTTCGCCCTGCCGCCCCCGCCCACCGCCGAGGAGCAGGATCCGTTCGCCCTGCCGCCCCTGCCCACGGCCGAGGAGCAGGATCCCTTCGCCCTGCCGCCTCCGCCCGAGGGTGAGCCTCAGGAGGGCGCCTACGCTGCACCTTCCATGGACCAGGGGTACTCCCTGCCCGAGATGCAGTCGCTCGCCCCGGAGGAACAGCCTGCAGTTGCGGCCTTCTCCTTCCCACCGCCGCCCTCGGCCGGCTCCCCTGACTCGGATCCGTTTGCGGTGGACCTCTCAGAGCCACCGCCTTCGGCGCCTGCGCCCGACCTCCAGCTCGACTTCAACGCGTCGCCTCCGGCGGGCGAGCCCGTCAACGTCGGCACGGACTTCGGGGACATCAGCTTCAACGATCCCCCTCCTCCGGGCGGCGGCTATAACTCGGCCGACGCGCTCGAGTTCGACCCGACGGCCCCGTCGAGGTCCTCGGCCGGGGACGACCTCGAGGTGGATCTCTCCGCGCCCCTCCCGCCTCCGCCCGCCGCGGGGAACGCGGATGGCCTGGAGATGCTCAGCTTCATCGACGATGCCGCCAAGGACAGCGGCGCCAAGGCCGCCAAGGTGAAGCGCTTCAACGTGCGCCGCCGCTCGGGCAAGGTCTTCGGCCCGTTCGAGGAAGGCGTCATCGTGAAGATGCTCGAGGAGGGCCAGCTCCTGGGCAACGAGGACGTCTCCACGGACTCGGACAACTGGACGCCCATCGGCACGGTGGCCTCCTTCGGCGCCGCCATCCAGAAGCTGATGGAGGGCCCTTCCTCGAAGACGGGTCTGCCCGCCGTGGCCCCGGGCGAGCCCGCCAAGGTGGAGCAGGCCCCGGCGGCCAGCCCCAGCGCCAACCTCGACCGGATGCAGCAGCTCTACGAGGGGCGCATGGCCAGCATCGCGGTCGTGGACCGCTCGGGCGTCTACGAGAAGTGGCGCAAGCGCATGCCGTTCCTCATCGCCGGCGGCGTCGTCACCGTCCTGCTCCTCATCGGCGGCAGCTTCGGCTTCACGAAGTACGGCGCCTTCGGCTTGCGCAAGCTCTTCCCGGCCCGCGTCGCGGCCGGCTCGCCCGCCGCCGCGGACGTGGAGACCGCACGCAAGGCGCTCACGCAGGACACCTTCCGCAGCTACCAGCAGGCGCGGGATCTCACTGCCAAGGTGCTCGCCACCAAGGAGTACCCCGAGGTGCGCGCGCTCTGGTGCCAGTCCATCTACTACCTCCAGCGCCGCTACGCCGCCACCGACGCGAAGGACTTCTCCCGCTGCCAGGAGGCCCGCGAGGCCCTGGAGCTGCTTGGGAGCAAGAACGTGGAGGCGCTCAAGGCCTTCGCGGGCTACGCCCTGACGCGGCGCCAGGCGGACGAGATGCTCGAGCCCCTGAGGGATGCCTACAGCCGTGAGTCCAACGCCAACGACGTGGAGCTCGCCTTCCTCATGGCCGAGACCCAGGCCCTCAAGCGCCAGGACAAGGAGGCCCTGGCCACCCTCGACAAGGTGCTCAAGGTCCGCAAGGACTCGGCCAAGGCCCACCACATGATGGGCAACCTCCACCGCGACGCCGGCCGCGCCGAGGAGGCCGCCAAGTCCTACGATGCGGCCCTCCAGGCAGATCCCACCCACGTCATCTCCGCGGTCGAGCTGGCCGCCGTGCAGCTGCTGCTGCTCAAGGGAGATCCGGCCAAGGGCCTGGAGGCCGTGGAGAAGGCGCTGGACGAGAAGGCCCTGGCGGAGCTGGGGCCCGCGGAGATCGCCCGCGCCAAGAGCCTCAAGGGCGTGGCGCTGGCCGCGCAGTTCAAGTTCAAGGAGGCCGAGGCCGAGCTGAAGGATGCCGTGTCAAAGGACCCGAGCTCCTCCTTCATCAAGGCCCAGCTGGCGCGGGCGGTGCGCGCCAACCGCGACTACGTCCAGGCCCTGCCGCTCTATGAGGCCCTGGCCAAGGAGGATCCCGCCACGCTCGAGTACACGGAGGGCTACATCTCCTCGCTGCTGACGCTGGGGAAGATGGGCGACGCGGTGAAGGCCGTGGAGGCCGCCAACGCGCGCTTCACCAACGACGCGCGCATCGCCCTGCTCTTCGGCCGCATCGACGACGCGCGGGACCAGATCGCCGCCGCGGAGGGCCACTACCTGCGTGCCCTCAAGGCGGACCCCAACCTCTTCGAGGCCAACCTCCACCTGGGCCGTTTCTACCTGCGCCTGCGTCGCAACGCGGACGCGCGCGCCCAGCTCGAGGAGGCCGCGAAGAAGGCGCCAGAGGACGCCGGTGTGCGCGCCGGCATGGGCGAGCTGGCCCTCACGGAGCAAAAGGTGGACCTGGCCCAGCAGGAGTTCGAGAAGTCCGCCCAGCTCAACCCCAGCCTGGCCGAGGCCTACCTGGGCCTGTCCCGCGTGGCGCTGCTCAACGGCGATCTGGAGAAGGCCAACCTCAACGCCAACAAGGCCCTGGAGCTGGATCCGCACCTGCTCAAGGACGGGCGCCTCCAGCGCGGCACGGTGCTGTGGCGCCTGGGCAAGCTCGACGAGGCCGTGGTCGAGCTGGAGAAGGCCAAGGAGGAGGATCCCCGCTCGGTCTCCATCCCCATCACCCTGGGCGCGGTGCTCTACGAGAAGGGGGACTTCCCCAACGCGGAGAAGAACCTCAGCCTCGCGCTCACCCGCGAGCCCTCCAACCACGAGGCGCTCTACTTCCTGGCCCTCGTCAAGGCGAAGCGCTCCGAGTACACCGGCGCCATCGAGCAGATGCGGCTCGCGGTGGACAAGGCCCCCAACCGGCCGGACTACCACTACGCCCTGGGCGACATCTACAAGAAGGACGAGCGCTTCGCCGAGGCCATCGACGAGTGGAAGAAGGCGATCGAGCTGGATCCGAAGAACGCGGACGCCTACGAGGCGCTTGGCCACGTGTACCTGGAGACCGGCAAGATCGAGGACGCCATCAAGTCCCTGGAGTCCGCCCTCACCGTGGACCCCAAGCGCAAGCGCGTGCTCGGCGGCATTGGGGACGCGTTCTTCAGCGCCGGCCGGTGGGACGAGGCCGTCCGGCGCTATGAGAAGGCGCTCAAGGAGGCGCCTGAGCTCACGTACGTCTATTACAAGATCGGCCGCTCCTGGTCGGAGCGCGAGCAGCACACCCGGGCCATCGACTGGTACAAGAAGGCCATTGTCGCCGAGCCGAACAACCCGGATGCCTACTACTACCTGGGCTTCTCCTATAAGGACCGGTTCAAGAAGAAGGAGGCCGCCGCGGCGTTCCGGAAGTACCTGGAGCTCAAGCCCAAGGCCGACGACAAGGGTGAGATCGAGGACGAGATCGCCGCCCTCGAGTAGTCCCTGAGCCCCGCCCGCGACGTCTGCTTCCCGGCGTCGCGGGTCAGGTCCAGCTTGCCGTGCCCGTCGGGGGTGGCTACAAGGCCCCCATGCTGGATCTCCGTCACGTCGCCCAGAACTTCGATGCGGTCGTCGCCCGGCTGAAGACCCGGGGCGGCAACCTGGACCTTGGCACCTTCCAGAAGCTGTTCACCGAGCGACGCGAGCTCTACGTCGCCATGGAGGGGCTGTCGGCGCGCCGCAACACCGCCAATGACGAGATGAAGAAGAAGGCGAAGGAGGACCCCGCCGCCCTCGAGGCGCTGCGAGGCGATCTCCGCGCCGTCTCCCAGGAGATCAAGGAGAAGGAGGCCCGCCTCAAGGACGTTGAAGAGGAGATCCACCGCATCCTGCTGCTGATCCCCAATGTCCCTCACGAGTCGGTGCCCGTAGGCGCCAGCGAGCAGGACAACCAGGTGGTCCGCACCTGGGGCGAGAAGCCGGACTTCCTCTTTACGCCCAAGCAGCACTTCGAGATCGGCGAGAAGCTGGGCATGCTGGACTTCGAGCGGGCCGCCAAGGTGTCCGGCAGCCGCTTCACCTTCTACAAGGCAGCCCTGGCGCGGCTGGAACGAGCGCTCGTCGCCTTCATGATCGATGTGCACACCCAGAAGGGCTACACGGAGCTGCTGCCGCCCTACCTGGTGCTGCGCGAGACGATGATGGGCACCGGGCAGCTGCCCAAGTTCGAGGAGGACGCCTTCAAGACGAGCGGCGATCCCGAGCGCTTCCTCATCCCCACCGCCGAGGTGCCCGTCACCAACTACCACGCGGACGAGATCCTCGAGGGGGGCCAGCTGCCGGTGAAGTACTGCGCCTTCAGCCCCTGCTTCCGGGCCGAGGCGGGCGCGGCCGGCAAGGACA
>NZ_DASPHO010000512.1:0-2729 GCF_035629615.1 Hyalangium sp.
CCTGTCGTAGATCTGCCCCCACATCTCGTGCGAGGCGATGGAGCTCAGCTCCGCGTCCGGAATCTCGACGGTCAGCTCCCACGGCCGCAGGTGCCCCACCTCCACCCGCTTGCACTCCACGGGCGAGGCACCCGTGAGGAAGAGGGCGATCCGGTCCAGCGGCTTCTGCGTGGCCGACAGGCCGATGAGCTGCGGGCGCACCTCCGTCAGCACCTTGAGGCGCTCCATGGAGAGCGTGAAGTGGCTGCCCCGCTTGTCTCGCGCCAGCGCGTGGATCTCGTCCACGATGACGGTGCGCACCGCGCGCAGCGTGGCCCGGGCCCGGTCCGCGGTGAGGTAGAGGTAGAGCGACTCGGGCGTGGTGATGAGGATGTGCGGCGGGCGCTTGATCATCTGCGCGCGCTCGGAGGCCGAGGTGTCCCCGGTGCGCACCTGCACGCGCAGCTCCTGGGGCGAGAAGCCCTCTGCCCGGGCCCGCTCCAGCAGCTCCGCGAGCGGCTGCAGCAGGTTCTTCTGCACGTCGTTGCCCAGCGCCTTGAGCGGCGACACGTAGAGGACCTGCGTCCGGTCCGCGAGCGTGCCCTCCAGCGCCTGCCGGAAGAGCCCGTCCAGCGCGGCCAGGAAGGCCGTCAGCGTCTTGCCACTGCCGGTGGGCGCGGCAATGAGCACGTCGTGCCCGGCCTGGATGAGCGGCCAGCCCTCCACCTGAGGACGCGAGGGCTCGCCCAGCCGCTCCGCGAACCACCGCTGGACCACCGGGTGGAACGGCACGAGAGAGGGATGTGCCGCCTGAGCGGCGAAGAAGTCGATCGAGATCTGCGGGGCCATGGCGCACCCTCAGCCTGAACACAGGTACAGGGCGCCGTCAATGCACGTCACGCCTGCCTGTCTGATCCGCTCCGGTGCGCGCCGGGCCGCAGTGGGAGGCCCGGCAACGCACTGCATCACGAGCCTCCGTTCAAAAAAACAAAGAATTCAAAATGAAACAACTTGGCACAGCCAAAGCCCGAGAAATCCGACCAAACCGTCATTCGGCAGGGTGCCAATGCGGGTATCGTACGGAGGTAACATGTCATTGGATTTGGAATCACCAGCCTCAACACATTGCGTCAAGTCGTTACGCCTGGGGGCCCTGGCGGCGCTGCTCGCCTTCGGGGGCAGCGCGTGCCAGGAGCCGCCGCCGTCACCCGAGGCGCTGACGGCCCCCACCGTCCAGCAGGCCCCTGGCAGGCTCTTCACCCAGGAGCTGAAGACAGAGCTGACGCGCGAGGGCCAGGAGGTGGTGAGCGGGGAGCTGCTGGTGCGCTTCAAGTCTGGCGCAGAGGGCTCGTTCCGGACCCACGGAATGCTGGGAGCGCAGGTGATGCGCTCGTACCGCTTCCTGCCCGGACTGCAGCGCATCTCGCTGCGGCCAGGCTCCGACGTGGAGCAGGCCGCGGAGGCCTACCGCGCGGATCCGGACGTGCTCTACGCCGAGCCCAACTACATCTACCGCACCCAGGCCACGCCGGATGATCCCGAGTTCGAGGAGCTGTGGGGCCTGCACAACACGGGGCAGAGCGGCGGCACGGCGGACACGGACCTCAACATGCCCGAGGCGTGGGAGCTGACCACGGGCAGCGACGAGACGGTGATCGCCGTCATCGACACGGGCATCAACTACCTGCACGAGGACCTGGCCGACAACCTCTGGGTCAACCCGGGAGAGATCCCCGACAACGACGTGGATGACGACGCCAACGGCTACGTGGATGACGTCCACGGCATCAACACCATCACCGGCAGCGGCGATCCGCTGGACGACAACAAGCACGGCAGCCACTGCGCGGGCACCATCGCCGGCCGCGGCAACAACGCCCAGGGCGTGGCCGGGGTGAACTGGCGGGCGAAGATCGTCGCGTGCAAGTTCCTCAGCGCCGCCGGCAGCGGTGCCACCGCGGACGCCGTGGAGTGCATGGACTACCTGTACGGCCTGCGCACGCGGACGACCCACCCCGTCGACATCGTCGCCTCCAGCAACTCGTGGGGCGGCAGCACCTTCTCCCAGCCGCTGCAGGACGCCATCACCCGGCACATGCAGGCGGGCATCCTCTTCATCGCGGCCGCGGGCAACAACAGCGCCAACAACGACACCGCCAACAACTACCCCTCCAACTACCCGGTGCCCAACATCATCGCCGTGGCGGCCATTGATCGGAAGGACACGCTGGCCAGTTTCTCCAGCTACGGCCGCCGCCGGGTGCACGTGGGCGCGCCGGGTGTGGACGTGCTCAGCTCCGTGCTGGGCCAGGACTACGCCCTGCTCAGCGGCACCTCCATGGCCACCCCGCACGTGTCGGGCCTGGTGGGGCTGCTCAAGGCGCAGGATCCGTCGCGCGACTGGCGCGCGCTGAAGAACCTGATCCTCGCGGGCGGCGTGGACTCGGCCGCCCTGGCCGGGAAGACGATCACCGGCCGACGCATCCGCGCCGCGGACGTGGATGGCAAGGGCTCGCTCACCTGTGAGAACCAGGTGCTCACCAGCAAGCTGACGCCCTTCGCGGACTCGCTGCAGGTGCTGCGCGGTGGCTCGGTGGACATCTCCGCGCTCCACATCAACTGCGCCAACCCGGCCGGCCCGCTGGAGCTGAGCGTGAGCCCTGGCGGCGGCACCGTGGCCCTGGCGGATGACGGGCAGGGCATGGATCTGGCCGCGGGGGACGGCCTCTACGTCACCCAGTGGCGGCCGC
>NZ_DASPHO010000513.1:0-2550 GCF_035629615.1 Hyalangium sp.
GCGTTAAGCCGCTCTGTATCGTGTCACCCCAATCGGGGATGAAGGGGAGCAGGTGGTGATGCATGACGAAGATACGAAGCGCTCGGTCGTCATCGAGCGCCTTCAGCTTCCCCTCGATGAGTTTCAGTGCATCTGCGTCGAGATGGGCTCGGTCGTCGATAACACGCTTGCCGTCTATGGCCTTTGCATTGATGTGTGCCGCTGAGTTTGCAGCAACAATCAAGAACTGGCCGGGAACGTGCTTGACCGCCACTAGGCAATGCCGCTGGGCAAAGCGGCCATCCGGCGATGCGAAGGGGTAGAGCGTGGAAAATTCGTCCTGGTGAATACGCTGAAGCATCTCCACGAAGGCATGGTGTGGATCCTCGGGATGGTCGAGGTGAACATCGTGGTTGCCGGGAGCCACAATGAACTGTGCACCTCGCCACTGAATCTGCAGGGCTTCAATGAACCTCGCGGCGAGCTCATACTCCTCAGCAGTGCCGGACCAGCCTACGTCGCCCGAGATGACTACTGCATCGGGCGGGGTTTCCAACTCGGGGTCCCGGTTCATCATTTCAATGAGCTGAGTCGGGTCGGGCTGGTCTTTGCTGTCCGTGAAGGCGAATCTTGACCGAGCGATGTGCGGATCGGACAGATGCAGCAAGCGGATGGGATTCGGCATATCGGCATCCAAGGGCGATGGCGTTGCGTCTCTAAGGACCAGAACCTCCACCATCCTAGCCGAACGCCCTGGCCTGTCACCTGAGAGGCAGCGGGTTATCAACCGTGTTCCCTCAAGCGGGGAATGAGCCGGGACCGGAAGTGGCGAGCCAGGAGCCGGTGGCAGCAGCGAGTGAGGAGCCGAAGAAGGAGAGGACGGCGCGGTGGGCGGGGCCGTGCTGCTCCGCAGGAGCTTGGCGCAGGACGTCTGTGCCTGCGGTGAGGGCAGGCGCCGGGTACTGCGTACGTGACGGCACCCGGTGGGATGCGCGCCATGTTGGAACACCTGGGGCTGCCTGCGGCACCTGCCAGGCTGTCCTCTTCACAAGAGCCACCCCAGCAGGAGTGGTGTTGAGCAGCAGTCGCCAAGAGGCTCAAGGGCCCTGGGGTGCCCCTGATGGGACAGCGGGCAGAGCAGGGGTGTGCCCCAAGTGGGTTGCACGGCGGGTGCCCCGGCCCGACGGCGCATAGCCTTTGTGGCACCCGTCAGCGGCCTCCTCTGTTTCTGTGTACCCGTCCACCGCCGCTGTGGAAGGACGTGGTGGTGCGCACGGGCGGTGCCGCCATGCTGCTGCGGCGCGAGGTGGAGGCCCTGGGGGCGCTGCGGAATCGCAAGCAACTGGAGGAGGCAAAGGCCCTGCTGCAGGCGCACCCGTGACTGAGGCCCAGCAGGCCATGGCGGAGCCGCTGGAGCCGCTCAGCCGTGCGGATCCCCATTAAAGGTCTGGAAAAGACCGGAAAATTCGCCGCGGGAAGATCCTCCCCCGGCCTCGTTCTCTGCGTGCATGGCCTATCAAGCGGGCGAGCACACAGCCCCTGAGCGCGCCGCAGAGGCACGCAGAGGAACGACACAAGATGAGCAACAAGAGGCCCTGGATCGCTGCATTCGCACTCTCCCTCGCAGGCTGCGGGGTGGGGGGTTCCCAGCCGGACACCCTGGACACGGAGCCGCAGAGCGCCGAACAACAGATCGTCAGCAAGCTGGCCATCTCGCTCGATCAAGTGCCGCGGGAGTTCCATCGCCGGGCGGCGCAGCTCCTCGAGGACGTGCGTGGCTCCGAGAGCGCACCCACCTGGGAGACCGCCATCCTGTCTCCCTCTGTCCAGCCGCTGTACCGGCCGGACGTGTCGGGCGTGGCCTACTACGAGTTCCGTGTGCTCGTCCGCCAGCAGCCCATGGGCTTCATCATCGTCTCCACCGGAGCGCATGACTACCCCATCGCTCACTGGAACTTCGAGGGGCGATCGCCGGCCGAGACCCTGCTCCAGCAGGCCGGCAGCATGGCCACCACCTTCTACAAGGTGGACTCCCTCTCCTATGTGGTCGAGGGCCCCGGGGGCGAGATGCTGGCGAACATCGGCGGCCTGCCCCACCGCATCATCGGGCAGGATCCGGCCTGGCTCGACAGCCCCGTGACGCCGACGGACGTCACCTGGGTGCCGGAGGTACCGATCGCCGATGACCGCGAGGCCTCCAGAGGAGTGCTCCGCGAGGTGGTCAGCGGCCCGAGACTTCCCACCACGCCCATCACGCTGACCGGCTGGCGCTCGTGGCAGGAGCTCAAGGCCTACTACCGCGAGAGCTATGGCACGTTGGCCGAGTCGCTGAAGCGTCAGGCCGCGGAGGAGTGGGAGACGGATAAGCTGGCGCAAGAGTCGGGCGAGGGGCTCGTGGTCGGCCGCCCCTTCGAGCTGGCGCTGCTGTATCCCCAGGCTGAGTTCCAGCTGCTCGGGGAGGGCGCCTCCAGGGTCAGGCCCTCGTTGGTGAGCACCCCCTCCGGCGGCCAGATGCTGGTGCTGACGGCGTTCGATGCCACCCCGGGTGTGGAGCTGCCACTGACGGTGGTG
>NZ_DASPHO010000514.1:0-4842 GCF_035629615.1 Hyalangium sp.
GCCTTCCTGCTGCCCGAGTCGAAGACTGCGCGCTACGAGTCCCACGATCGGCCGCACTTCGAGCGCAAGGTGAAGGAGCTGTGCGCCGAGTGTGAGATCATCTACAGCAACGCGGACCAGGACGCGGCCAAGCAGCAGAACCAGGCCGAGGCGGCGCTGACCAACGGCGCCCAGGTGATGGTGCTGGATCCGGTGGACTCGGCCTCTGCGGCCGCCGTCGTGGCGCGGGCCCGGCAGTCGAAGATCCCCGTCATCAGCTATGACCGCCTGATCACCGGCGCCGACGTGGACTACTACATCTCGTTCGACAACGAGAAGGTGGGCAAGCTCCAGGCCACGGCCCTGGTGGACAAGCTCAAGGCGGACGGCAAGGGCAGCGGCACCATCGTCATGATCAACGGAGCCCCCACCGACAACAACGCCAAGCTCTTCAAGGCCGGCGCGCACAGTGTCATCGACGGCAGCGGTCTCAAGGTCGGCGCCGAGTACGACACGCCGGACTGGAGCCCGGACAAGGCCCAGCAGCAGATGGAGCAGGCGCTCACCTCGCTCGGTAAGGACAAGATCGTCGGCGTGTATGCCGCCAATGACGGCACGGCCGGCGGGGCCATCGCGGCGATGAAGGCCGCGGGCGTCAAGTCGCTGCCCCCTGTCACCGGCCAGGATGCCGAGCTGGCCGCCATCCAGCGCATCCTCGCGGGCGAGCAGTTCATGACCGTCTACAAGGCCATCAAGCCCGAGGCGGAGGTCGCCGCGGAGCTCGCGGTGGCGCTGGTGCGCGGGCAGCCAGCGCCGGCCGGCAAGGTCAACGCCAAGGTCAACAACGGCAAGATGGACGTACCCTCCATCCTCCTGGAGCCGGTGGCCGTGACGAAGGACAACGTGAAGAGCACCATCGTCGCTGATGGCTTCTGGAAGCCGGACGAGATCTGCACCGGCAGCTACAAGGACGCCTGCACCGCGGCTCAGATCCAGTAGCCCTGGGAGGGTGGGATGTCCGCGACCACGTTGCTGGAGCTGAGAGGCATCTCCAAGCGCTTCGGGGCCGTCCAGGCGCTCACCGCGGTGGACTTCGAGGTCCACCCCGGTGAGGTGGTCGCCCTGGTAGGCGACAACGGCGCCGGGAAGTCCACCCTCATCAAGATCATCTCGGGCATCATCCCCATTGACGAGGGGCAGGTCCTCTTCGAGGGACGGCCGGTGTCCCTGAACGGACCGCAGGCCTCTTCGTCGCTGGGGATCGCCACCGTGTACCAGGACCTCGCGCTCTGCGACAACCTGGACGTCGTGGGCAACCTGTTCCTCGGGCGCGAGCTGCGCTCGGGGGGCGTGGGGAAGCTCACGGGGTGGCTGGACGAGACGCTGATGGAGCAGCAGGCCAGCGCGCTGCTCCAGCGGCTGAGCGTGAGCATCCCCAGCGTGCGCACGCAGGTGGCCTCGTTGTCCGGCGGGCAGCGGCAGTCCATCGCGGTGGCGCGGGCGATGATGGGCTCGCCCAAGATGGTGCTCCTGGACGAGCCCACCGCGGCGCTCGGCGTGGCGCAGACGCGGCAGGTGCTGGATCTCATCCGTCGGCTGCGAGAGCAGGGCCTGGGCGTGGTGGTCATCAGCCACAACCTGCTGGACGTGTTCTCCGTGGCGGATCGCATCATCGTGCTGCGGCTGGGCAAGCGGGTGGCGACCTTCGACGTCAAGACGGCCAAGGAGGTGGAGGTCGTCTCCGCCATCACCGGCGCCAAGAAGTCCGAAGTGGTTGAGACGCTCAAGCCGGAGGTCGTATGAGCGCCCCCCGTGAAGCCGCTGTCGATCCCCGCCTCATCCAGGATGCTCCCGGAATGCTGGGGGCCTGGAAGGGGTTCCGGCGCCGCGTGTCCCAGGGCGAGCTGGGCAGTCTGCCCGTCATCATCGGGCTGAGCCTCATCTGGCTCACCTTCTACCTGGCCAACGAGCGCTTCCTGTCGGCGGTCAACCTCACCAACCTGATGCTGCAGATCGCCGCCATGGGGACGATCTCCGCGGGCATCGTGCTGGTGCTGCTGCTGGGGGAGATCGACCTGTCGGCCGGCGCCGTGAGCGGCCTGTCCGCCGCGGTGATGGCCATCCTCAACGTGAAGCACCAGTGGGCTCCCGTCCCGTCGCTGCTGGCAGGCCTGGCCACGGGCGCGGCCATCGGGCTGTTCCACGGTCTGTGGATCACCCGGTTCCGGGTGCCCTCCTTCGTGGTGACGCTGGCCGGGCTGCTGGGGTGGCAGGGCGCGCTGCTGTTCGTCCTGGGCAACACGGGCACGGTGAACCTGAATGATCCGATCATCACCGGGCTGACCGGCACCTTCTTCGAGCCGGCGGTGGCATGGCCGATCGCCATCCTCATCATCATCGTCTACGTGGGCACGGTGCTGATGGAGCGGTGGCGGCGGGCGGAGGCGGGGCTGCCCCAGACGCACCTGCGCTCCACCGTGGCGCGGATGGTGGTCATCTCCGGCGCGGTGGTGGCCGCCGTGGCGGTCTTCACGCAGGACCGAGGGCTGCCGCTGGCGGCGATCATCTTCGCGGGCCTGGTGGTGGGGCTGGAGCTGCTCATCAAGCGCACGCGCTTCGGCCGTCACGTCTTCGCGGTGGGCGGCAGCGCGGAGGCGGCGCGCCGGTCCGGCATCCGCGTGGAGACCATCCGCGTGGCCATCTTCACCCTGGCCTCCACCCTGGCGGCCGCCGGAGGTATCCTCGCAGGCTCACGGCTGCTGGCGGTGAACCAGTCCTCGGGCAGCGGGGACGTGCTGCTCAACGCCATCGCCGCGGCGGTCATCGGCGGCACCAGCCTCTTCGGCGGGCGTGGATCGGCCTGGTCGGCCATCCTGGGGGCGCTGGTCATCGGCTCTATCTCCAACGGAATGGACCTGTTAGCGCTATCCTCCTCCGTGAAGTTCATGGTCACGGGCGCGGTGCTGCTCGTGGCAGCCTCCATTGACGCACTCTCGAGGAGGGGGCGGCAGGCGGCAGGGCGGGCCTGAACCGGGCGCTGGGGAGCCTTCCCAGTCCCACTGGGAGAGCGGATGACGACGGGAGCACAGCCCCTTCGGGTGGGCATCATCGGCACGGGGTTCGCGCGCTCCACGCAGGTGCCCGCCTTCAAGTCGATCCCTGGGGTGGAGGTGGTGTCCATCGCGAGCTCCCGCCTCGAGCGCGCGGAGCAGGTGGCACGCGAGCTGGGCATCCCCCACGCGACGCAGGACTGGCGCGACGTGGTGCGCGATCCGAGCGTGCAGCTCGTCAGCATCGTCACGCCGCCGCACCTGCACCGGGAGATGGCGATCGCGGCGGTGCATGCCGACAAGGCCGTGCTCTGCGAGAAGCCCACGGCGCTGGAGGCCGCGGAGGCGGAGATCATGTGGATGGCGGCCGAGCAGCGAGGGGTGCTCGCGCTGATGGACCATGAGCTGCGCTTCCTGCCCTCGCGCCAGCGGATGCGGGAGATCATCCAGTCCGGAGAGCTGGGGACAATCCACCACGCCCGCGTGCGCTACCGCAGTGACAACCGCGCCGGGCCGGGGCGGCCCTGGGACTGGTGGTCGGATGTGGCGCGCGGCGGGGGGCTGCTGGGCGCGATCGGCTCGCACGCGGTGGATGCGCTGCGCTTCCTGCTGGGCCGCGAGCCGGTGGAGGTGCTCGGGGTGCTGGCCACGCACATCCCGGCACGAGCGGATGCGCAGACTGGGGAGGCTCGGTTGGTGACGTCCGATGACGAGGTGCAGGCCCTGCTGGGCTTCGGGGCAGGGCTCACGGCGGCGATGAGCCTCTCCGCGGTGGAGCCCGGCAAGCCGATGCACGTGGTGGAGGTGTTCGGCACCCGCGGCGGGCTGCGCGTGGAGGGGCTGGAGCTGCTGCGCGCGGACGTGGGCGGACGGAAGTGGGAGCCCGTGGCGCTGCCGGCTCCGGAGTCGCTGCCCGAGGGAATGCCGGAGAGCGAGTGGGCTCGAGGCTTCGTGCAGTACGCCCATGCCATCGCCGAGGCACTGCGCGCGGGGGCTCGGACGCTCGCGGGGGCTGCCACCTTCGAAGAGGGGTGGCGCAACCAGCGCGTGCTGGATGCCATCCGCCGCTCGCACACCGAGCGTCGCTGGATCCCGATGGGGCGGCTCTAGGCTGTTCGCCAGGCGAGCATCCCCCCCGAAGGAGCAGGAGGCAGGCTCCCAGTGGCTCCCCATCTTCTGAGGGGGAGCCCACCATGCACTCATCGACGCCAGCCCTGACGAGCAGCCCAGCGCCCATCCCGTGGCATGTGCTCGCTCCCGAGACGGTGTTGGAGCGTGTCCAGAGCACCCCGGAGGGACTCTCCGAGGAGGAGGGCCCCCGGCGGCTGGCACGCTACGGACCCAATGTCCTCCAGCGTGAGAGCCAGAGTGGCCCGCTGCGGGTGCTGTTCCGGCAGATCAACAACCCGCTCATCTGGGTGCTCCTCGGCGCCGCGGTGCTGGCCATCGTCCTGGGCAAGGTGACGGATGGTCTGGTGGTGCTCGCGGTGGTGGTGCTCAACACCGTCATCGGCTTCGTGCAGGAGTTCCGGGCGGGCCGGGCCATCGAGGCGCTGTCGGCCATGGTGCCGGAGCTGGCCACCGTGCTGCGGGGCGGGCGGAAGGTGACGCTCCCGGCCTCGGAGCTGGTGCCTGGGGATGTGGTGCTGCTGGCCGCTGGAGACAAGGTTCCGGCGGACATGCGGCTGTTGTCCGTGCGCAACCTTCAGGTGGAAGAGGCCGCGCTGACGGGCGAGTCCCTTCCCGTCACGAAGCAGCTCAATCCCGTGCCCGAGGAGGCGGGCCTGGGGGATCGATCCAACCTCACCTTTGG
>NZ_DASPHO010000515.1:0-3697 GCF_035629615.1 Hyalangium sp.
CGCAGGCGCGGTCCTTCAGCGCGTCGCACCGGACCCTCAGCCCCAGCTCCTGCACCGTCGGCACCGCCGCCGGCTGCGCCACCAGCCGCGCCGAGGCGCCCGCCCGCTCACCCACCTCGAAGTCGCTGATGTCCACCGGGCCCGTGGCCGCGTCATAGGTGACCACGCCGTCCGCCCACACGCGCTGAGCCCGCGCATAGACGCTCAGCGGGTGCCCCTTCCACAGCGTCACGTCCGCCATCTTCCCTGGCTCGAGCGAGCCCGTCCGCTCGTCCGCGCCCATCACCCACGCCGGGTTCAGCGTCACCCAGCGCAGTGCCTCCTCCTCGGGGATGAGGATGCCGGACTCGCGCGCCCGCCACATCGCCTTGCCCGCCTCCTGGTTCAGCCGCTGGATGCCGTAGGCCGAGTCCGAGTGGATGACGGCCCTCCCCCCCGCCTGCGAGACGAGCCCCGCGTTCTCCGGGATGCCATCCCAGGCCTCCAGCTTGAAGCCCCACCAGTCCGCCCAGGTGGCCACCGCCACCTGCTTCTCGGCCAGCGTGTCCCGCAGCTTGTAGGCCTCCAGCGCGTGGTGGAAGGCGCGAATGGCGAAGCCGTTCTCCTCGGCCACCTGGAGCATCACCGCCATCTCGTCCGCGCGGTAGCAGTGGTTCTGCACCAGGATGTTGCCGCGCAGCACCTCCGCCAGCGTCTCCAGCTTCAAGTCCCGCATGGGCGGCGGGCCGGCCTCGTCCGGCTTCTTCTGCTTCTTCTGCTCCCAGTCCTCGAGCTTGTTCAGATAGTCGCGCGCCTGAGCGAAGGCCTGGCGGTAGCCGGCCACGTTGCCCATGCGCGTGGAGGGCGTCACCTTTCGCTCCGCACCGTAGACGCGGCGCGGGTTCTCGCCGCACGCCATCTTCAGCGCGTCCTTGGCGCCCGGAAAGCGCATCTCCGCCGCCGAGCGGCCAAAGTGCAGCTTCACCGGGAAGCCCCTCCCTCCGATGAGGTTGGCGCTGCCCGGAAGCACCAGCAGGGAGGTGACTCCTCCGGCCGCCGCGCGCCGCAGGCTGGGATCCTGCGGCCAGAAGCCGTGCTCGGCGTCCACCTCGGCCGTCACCGGCGCCGTGGCCTCGTTGCCGTCATCGTTGGAGAAGCTCGACGGCGATGCGTACACCCCCAGGTGGCTGTGGGCGTCGATGATGCCCGGGGTGACGTAGAGGCCGGTGCCGTCGAGCTCCTCGGCGCCCGGCGGCGTCGCCACCTCTGCGCTCTTTCCCACCGCCAGCAGCTTGCCCTCCGCGAACGCCACGGCCCCGTCCTCGATGGCGGGCCCAGAAGCAGGCATCACCGTGGCGTGCCGGATGACGACCGCGCGCGCCTGGCTCCAGCTCCGCGTCGCCTCGGTGGGCGTCGGCGGAAGGTTCGCGGCGCCAGGCGGGGGGGGGGTGGATGAAGGAGTGGCGCAAGACAGGAGCAGTGGAAGCAGGGCGAGGTAACGCATGCGGCGCCCCTTTACCACGCACGGTTCAGCGGCGCCTGGGCGTGTGGCCACGATGGGCCCTACCCGTTGGATTGGAATCCCCCTGCGAGGCCCCCTCAACCTGGAGCCTGGCGCGATTCCCGGCTTCCGGGAAATCACCACCGGGCCCAAAGACCACTAGAATCCCCCCCGTTCATGGCTCCCGTCCCTCCAGGCCCCATTCCTCTGCACACGGTCGTCGGCGCGCGGGCGCAGGCGGACCGGCTTGCCGCGCAGCAGTTCCACCTGGTGCTGCTGGACACCGAGCGCGCCGGCACCGTGTACCCCCTCTCCGGCGAGGAGCTCCGGATCGGCAAGGCCCCGGAGAACGACGTCGTCATCGACCACCCCACTGTCAGCCGCAACCACCTCGTGGTGCGCCGTCACGGGGATCGGTTCCTCGTCCAGGATCTCGACTCCACCAACGGCACCTTCCTGGACGGGGCCCAGGTGCGCGAGGCCTACCTGCGCCCAGGCGCCCTGCTGGAGGTGGGCGACGTGCGGCTGCGCTTCAGCCCCCACGTGTCCCCCGTGCAGATCGATCCCTCGGCCGAGGACCGGCTGGGGGACCTCGTCGGGCGCAGCGTGCCCATGCGGCAGATCTTCGCCCTGCTGCAGCGCATCTCCACCACGGACTCCACCATCCTCCTGGTGGGCGAGACGGGGGTGGGCAAGGGCGCCGCCGCCAAGGCCATCCACAAGCTGTCGCCCCGGGCCTCCGGGCCGCTCGTTGTCTTCGACTGCGCATCCGTGTCGGACTCGCTCATCGAGAGCGAGCTGTTCGGCCACGAGAAGGGCGCCTTCACCGGCGCGGTGAGCCAGCGCATCGGCTGCCTGGAGCGCGCCCATGGAGGCACGCTCTTCCTGGACGAGATCGACGATCTGGCGCTGGACCTGCAGCCCAAGCTGCTGCGCGCCATCGAGGACCGGGAGTTCCGCAGGCTCGGTGCCTCCAGCCCCGTGTCCTTTGATGCCCGTATCGTCGTGGCGAGCAAGAAGGATCTGTGGGCTGAGACGCAGGCGGGCCGCTTCCGCGAGGACCTGTACTTCCGCCTCTCCGTCTTCACCGTGAGCCTGCCGCCGCTGCGCGATCGCAAGGAGGACATCCCCCTCCTGGTGGAGGCGTTCGCGGGCGAGGGGCTGTGGGGAAGGCTGCCGGAGAAGGTGCGCGAGCAGTTCCTGGGCCACACGTGGCCGGGCAACGTGCGCGAGCTGCGCAACGCGCTAGAGCGGGCGCGGCACATGGCGGACATCCCCGAGCTGGCCGGGGACGGGCTGTTGCGCGAGTTCACCCGCGAGGTACCCGCCTCCGAGGGGGACTCGCTGCCGGTGGAGTTCACCGGCCCGTTCAAGTCCTGCAAGGAAGAACTCATCCGCGCCTTCGAGCGCGAGTACCTCACGCGCCTGCTGGGACGCACCAAAGGCAACATCGCCCGAGCGGCCCGCGAGGCCGAGCTGGACCGCAAGCACCTCTATTCCCTTCTGCACAAGTACGGCCTGGTGCAGAGCGAGGGGGACTAAGCTCAGCAGCTCGCGATCCTGGGCCAAGGGCCGCCCCGGACGAGCGCCACCTTCGACATGCAGATCATCGCGGTGAGCGCGCCGGGCTGCCCCGAGAACGTCGCCCCGCTCATCGAAGCGGACGATCCGGGCTTGCTCTACAGCGAAGTGGTGACAGTAGCAGTCCGTGGTGGGTGCAAGGCGACTGGAGGAGCTGATGTCAGCCCGGTGGAGCCTCCCACCGTTCGGAGCGCCGCCGATCAGAGGTACACTCCCGCCTGTGGTCCACCCCGTCACTCGCGGAGGAACCCTTGCCTCGACAGATCATCGCGGAGAACACCACCCGCCTGCCCGTCACTCGCAGTCATTACACGTTCGGCCTGGAGATCGAGGGCATGCTGAGCGTCTCCCGGCAGTCGGGCACCCTCTCCGAGAAGGCCGAGTACGTCCAGAACGCCACCCTCAGCTTCGGCCTCCCGAAGATCAAGTACGAGCTGGATCAGATCTTCGGGGCAAGCACCAGCGTCTCCACGGCCACCGCCGAGATCGTCACCGCGCCCTTCGCCGTAACGGCCATTGGCGCGCGCGAGCTGCTCACGGCTGTCAGAGCCGCCTACGTGAGCGCCCCCACGACCCGCATCACCTTCAATCCTTCCCCGGACTTCGGCGGCCACACCAGCCAGGCCCGCATCACCA
>NZ_DASPHO010000516.1:0-7524 GCF_035629615.1 Hyalangium sp.
CTTCACGCTGATGGACTCGGACCGGTACGCGCAGTCCCTCAAGGAGCAGCCCGACGTATCTCCGTGGGCGCGCTTCCCCCTCGTGGTCACGAGCCTGGAGCTGCTCTCGCGCACCGAGGAGCACCGGCGCGCCGTGGCCGAGGAGGGCGCCTTCTGGGATCTCGTCATCATCGACGAGGCGCACCACCTCAAGGGCGAGAAGGCCTTCGAGGCCGCCCAGGCGCTCGCGGGCAACTCCTGGGGACTGCTCCTGCTCACCGCCACGCCCATGCAGCTGGATCCCGCCGAGTACCACGGGCTGCTCACCCTCATCGACACGGCCACCGCGCCCACGGTGAAGGGCTTCGAGGAGCGGCTGGCCCGGCAAGAGGAGCTGTCCAGCGCGGTCCGTGCGCTGCTGGAGGGCAATGAGCCCGCCAAGGCGGTCAAGGCACTGGCCAAGCGCTTCCCCGGAGACGCGAAGCTCCAGGGCCTCAAGGAGCGAGAGGCCCTGCTGGAGCACCTGGCGGAGACCTACAGCCTGTCCGACCGGCTGGTGCGCAACCGGCGCGCCATCGTCGGCGGCTTCACCACCCGGCGCTTGCACCGCCACCCCGTCCAGCTCTCTCCCGAGGAGCTGAAGACGCGCGATGCCGCCCTGGCCCTGCTCGCGAAGTCCAACCTGCGCGGAGCGCCCCTGGCCAACGTGCTGCGCCGCCTGGAGTCCAGCCCCGCGGCCTTTACGGGCGCCGTGCTCGCCAACGCCCCGCTGAAGGAAGCGGACCTCAAGCTGCCCTCGCGCGATGCCAAGCTGGTGGCCTTCCTGGGCCTGCTGCGCGGCGTCTGGGCCTCCGAGGCTTCCGCCAAGGTGCTCGTCTTCACTGAGAGCCGCGACACGCTGGAGGCGCTCCAGACAGAGCTGGGGCGCGAGGGCATCGAGGCGCTGGCCTACCACGGCGAGCTGCCGCTGGTGGAGCGAGACAGGCAGGTGGCGCGCTTCCGCGATCCCGAGGGCCCCAAGGTGTTGCTGTGCACCGAGGTGGGCGGCGAGGGCCGCAACTTCCAGTTCGCCCACCACCTGGTGCACTACGATCTGCCGTGGAGCCCCGCCACCGTCGAGCAGCGCATCGGCCGCCTGGATCGCATCGGCCAGACGAAGCCGGTGGAGATCCACGTGTTCGATCCAGCGGGCACGCTCGCCGCGGACGTGCTGATGCTGTTGGCGGATGCCGTGGGCGTCTTTGGCGAGACGGTGGGCGGCCTGGACGCGGTGCTGGAGGAGGTGGAGGACCGGCTCGCCGAGCTGGCGCTCCTGCCGCGCGAGGCCCGCGTGGCGTACGCGGCCGAGCTGAAGAAGAAGGTAGAGGCTGCGCGGGCGCAGGTGAAGCGCGCGTATGACCCGCTGCTGGATCTGCGCTCCTTCGACAAGCCGGCGGTGGCGCGGCTGGTGGCGCGCGCTCAGGTGCGCATGGGCATCGAGGCGGAAGAAGAGGACGAGGAGCAGCCGCTGGAGGACGGCCTCTGGGGCGTGGCGAGGGATCTCGACGAGCGGCTGGAGGAGACCGTCACCGAGCTGGCGAAGCGGGTGGGCATCCGGGTGGACACGGACGACGAGGTGGATGCCTTCCAGTGTGCCTTCCACTTTGGCCACGCGCTCAACGTGGAGGGGCTGCCCGGCCTCGATGTGATGGAGGACCGGACGTTGCTGGGCACCTTCTGGCGCGACACGGCGGTGGAGGCCGAGGAGCTGGAGTACTTCGCCACCGGGCACTCGCTGGTGGAGGCGCTGTTCGGCTTCCTGCGGGACGGGCCGTACGGGCGCAGCGGCTTCCGCTTCATCGAGAAGCGCGGGCCGCTGAAGGCGCGCGGGCTGGAGCTGCTCTACCACGTGCAGACGCCCGAGCCGGAGGACACCTCGCCCGGCGCCCGCGTGCCGAGCCGTCAGCTCGCGCGCTTCCTGGAGCGGACGCTGCTCCACGTGGCGGTGGCGGAGGCGCAGGGCGGCCCCAAGGCGGATGCAAGCCTGCTGCCGGTGCTGGAGGCGGACGGGCGGGCGCTCAAGGGAGACGAGGTGTCACGGGCCTTCCCGAGCGTCCGTGCCTTCGTGGACGCGGCGGTGCCGGTGGGCCAGAAGGCCGCCGAGGCCGAGCTGGGCAAGCTGGCGGCGAAGGCCAAGAAGGCCATCGAGGCCGAGCGTGACGCCGCACTGGATCGGATGCGATTGTCCCTGGGGCACCAGGGGCTGGCCGCCGAGGCGCTGGAGGCTCAGCTCGACGCGGAGCGCATGCACTATGAGCGTGTGTTGAAGGCACTCTCGAGCGCGAAGGTGGTGCTCGACTCGGCCTGCGGCTTCGTCATCAACCGGTGAGCGACGAGGATGCCTCGCAGGGCGGCTCGAAGGCGGGGGCGTCGACGCTCGCCTTCCTGCAGGCGCTGGCTCATGTGTCGGATGCGCCGGTGGACGGGCTCTCCGACACCGCGCCGTCCGGGAAGACGGAGCTGGTCAGGGACTGGAAGTCCGAGCGGTTCGTCCTCCAGCGTCAGCTCGGCGCCGGGGCATTCGGTGCCGTCTTCGAGGCGCAGGATCGCGAGCGCAACGCAGTGGTGGCGCTCAAGCTCATGCGGCGCAGGGATCCGCAGGCGCTGCTGCTCTTCAAGCAGGAGTTCCGCACGCTGACGGGGATGGCTCACCCGAACCTCGTGCAGTTCTACGAGCTGCACTCGGACGGGGAGCAGTGGTTCTTCACCATGGAGCTGGTCCGAGGACCCCCGTTCCTGGAGGCGGTGCGGTCCCCCGCGACCTGTGACTATCTCGTCCAGCTTGCTGTGGGTGAGTCTGAGCGGGCGCGGGAGACGCTGCGCGTTGCAATGGAGTCACGCTCGACAGGAGTCATGGCTCTCCATGGCCATCAAACCCCGTTCGGCGTGCCCCTGCCAACCGTACCCGCTCAGGCCTTGAGCTTCTCGCGCAGCGTCTTCGCCCGGCCCTGCATCTCCGGGTCCATGCTGGTGAGCTGGATGGACTTGAGGCGCTCATCCAGGCTCTTGGGCACCTTCGTCTTCAGCTTGCCCTCGGTCTCCATCGTCTCCAGCTTCGCCAGGGCCTTGTCCGCGATGCGCTCACGCGGGTGGTCCAGCAGGCTGTCCAGGAAGTACGTGTCCTCGGGCAGCTCCGGGTACTTCTCCAGATACTCGACGACGCCCTGCACCCAGGCTTGGCGCGTCTCGGCCTGCTGCAGCTTCTGCATCGCCTGCTTCTGCACCTTGCGCTTGCCCTCGGGGTCGAACTTCTCGGCCAGGCCCTGGGGCAGCTCGCCCCCGGTGAAGAGCGAGTCCGCAGCCGCCTTGTACTTCTCATAGGAGGCGCTCCGCTCGATGCGTTGCTGCGCCGGGTCATCCTGGCGCGAGTGGCTCTTGCTCTTGCCGCGCATGGCGTCGATCTCTCGCCACGTCTTGTTGCGCTTGCCAGAGAAGCCGCCACCGTCGTTGTCGTCCTTGTCTCTTGCCATCCTCAACTTCCCTTCCGGGCGTGCCACAGGCCCGCTAGCCCGCGCCGCACCAGGGTGCGCACCCGCGCGAGCTCTTCGGCAGAGAGGGGGTGCTCCTCGTCCTGCTCCGCCTCGAACAGCGCTTCCTCCGCGTAAGCGGTGAGGGCCTTGGGCACCGGCGGAGCCTTCGTGTCCTCCCTCTCCAGCACCGCCGGATCCACACTGACAAGTCCCGGCGGCCAGCCCAGCTCCATCATGGCGTGCAGTTCGAAGAGCAGGTGGCGGGCTACTGCATATCCTTCGTCCGTGAGCCCCGCGACGTCAAGGGCGCCCAGCAACGCATCCTGCCGGTTCTCGAAGGAGTGCAGCCGTCGGGTCCGCTCCTTCTCCTCGTCTTCCAGGTAACGCCAGGCGGCCTCCACGAATTCACTTCCCGGCTCCCCGGGAGCGAAGGCAGGGGGGGGCACCGGCTTCACCTTCTTGGGTCGGGGGGGCCGGGGCCCCTCATCCAGCTGGAGGGGCTTGCCTTCCTCCAGCAGATCCCAGAGCCCCAGCAGGTTCTGGAACAGCCGCTGGGCCACCTCGGGCGAGGAGAAGTGGGGCTCGCCCTGAAAGAGGGTAGGGATGACCGCGTCATGCGGCTGCCCCTCGGCCTGGGCCGAGCGCATGCGGGTGAGCACCTCGTAGGTATCACAGGAGCTGCCGGCCAGCTGCAGCAGCCCGTCGAGCGTCTGCGCGCCTTCGAAGTGGTGGACGAATTCCGTGTGTCTTCCGCGAGAGCGGCTCATGGAACCTGAACGCTAGCCCTGCAGGCAGGGAGACGCACGTGGCGCGGTGAGAGTCCACGTACCGAGGGCCAGGACAATCCTCCCAGAGTGAACATTAGGGACGATAGAATCGGTTCGGTACCTCCCCCGCTCGCTGACCTGGGCGGCAGCTCCGCAGGAGAATGGATGGCGACACAGGACTCCGCACCCCGCAGCCTGCCCGAGCGGCTGGTACGGGGGCTCATCGCGCACGCGCTGGGCTACCTTACCGCGACCCAGCAGCTGCTCGCCGTGGGTGGCCACTTTGGCTGGTTCATGTTGGTCATCATCGGCCTGGGGAACAGCCACGGCGATGTCATGCGGGAGCTGAGCCAGAGGCTGCTCTGGCTGTTCGCGGCGCTCGGCGGAGTGGATGAGACCGGGCGCGGTGGCACGGCCGAGATCATGGAGGTCTTCGGCAAGGTGGCGTTGGTCGCCTACCTGATGGAGCTGCTGCTCGCACGGGTGATCGGCCCTCGGAGCCCTTGGAGCCTGGGGCGCAAGTGGGCTGCCTCCACGGCCCTGGCCTGCGCGGGCTATGGGGTGGCCTTCGCGCTCATGGCCGGCCAGAGAGCGGGCCGCGGCATGCTGGAGGTCCTCCCCTTCTTCATCGGCTGGACCTCGCTCATGTCGTGGTGGGCGCTGTCCTGGGGCAGCTACATCCGCGGCTGGCAGGAGGTGGTGCGGCGAGGGAGCTGGCCTCGCAAGGAGCGGACCGAGCTCCCTGTCAACAGCAGCAAGCGCTCCCTGCTGCTCTCCGGGGGCGCGCTGTTGGGTCTGGGGCTCGCCGTGGGGCTGGTGCGGCCCAGGGAGGTGCGCGGGGAGGCCAGCCCCGGAGCGACCCTTGCGCTTGAGGAGCAGGCCCACGAGGAGCGCGCCGCAGGGAGCTCAGCGAGCCAGCCCACGCCCGGGGACAGTGGGAGGCCACAAGGGAGCAGACGCTGCCGCGGCGCTCCCGAGTGTGAGCGCCAGTGCGAGGAGGGCAGCGCGAAGGCGTGTGGGATGCTGTCCGAGCTGCTCGAGGGGGGCTTCGGCGTCGCGAAGGACCTGGAGCGCTCGCGAGAGCTGGCCCGGCGCGCCTGTGACATGGAGGATGGCGTCTCGTGCATGCGCATGGCCGCCGCGCTGGAGATGGGCGAGTCTCCCTCCCGGGAAGACCTTGAGAACTCCGAGGCGCTCTATCGCCGCGCCTGTGAGCTGCAGAACGCGGACGGGTGTGCGGGCGTGGCCTACCTGTACCAAGGGGTGAGAAATGGCCCCCCGGAGGACCTGGAGGTGGTGAAGCGCTTCTTCACCCTCGCCTGTGAGCTCGGGAAGCAAGAGGTCTGCGAGAAGCTCGAGAAGCTCAAGGCGAGCGAGTCCCCCGAGTGACTCCCTCAAGTCCCTCCCGCAAATCGCTCGGGCTCATGGGAGCTGGCGCTTCAGGCGCGTTTGCTGGTGCCCAAGCGGAGCACGCGCAGCAAGAGCAGCAAGACGATGGCCCCGATGAAGGCGACGAAGAGGGTTCCGGCAATCCCTGAGAAGGGAGTGCCCACGCCCAGGGCCCGGAAGAGAAAGCCTCCGATGAAGGAGCCCACCACGCCCACGATGATGTCCCCAATGAGCCCGTAGCCGCCGCCCGCCACCGCGGAAGCCAGCCATCCAGCGATCAAGCCGATCACGATCCACACGACGAGTGACTCGAGCGACACGGTGTACCTCCCAAGGTTGCGCCGGGCGAAGAGAGGCGCACGGACAGGTTGAGGATCAGAGAGAGCTTGTCGCTAGAACCGGGCCCCGAGCGTCAGCGCGACGTCGAAGAAGCCGCCCTGGGGGTTGTCCACTTGCTCGCCAAGGTTCTCGTCCAGCAGCAACCGGTAAGTGGCCCGAGCGCCTGCGGTGAGCGCGCCGGAGATGAACTCGACACCCAACGCCAGCGGGACCTCTTCCACCACGTCCGACTCAAAAGCCCCTCGGAGATCACCTCCGATGGTGATGTTCGAGATGCCCAGGCCGATACCCACGAAGGGCCTGACGGACTCGAAGAGGGGCAGCGACAGCTTTACCAGGCCACTGGCACCATGGCGCGTGAGAGAAATGTCGAGCAGCGCGGTCTTGGCGGTGTTCCTGGCGCCTTCATAGCCCAGCTCAAAGCCGAGGAAGCGCAGGGGCTGTAAGTCCAACGTCAAACCCCAGGTAGGGCCCACGTTGACGTTGTCGCCGAGATCCCCCGTGTAGTTACCCGCCCCTCCGCGCAGAAACAGATTCACCTTTCCAGGTTGACGCTCCTCCTCGGCGGTTGCCGTGCCTGCAGAGGCCAGCGCCAACACGAACCCCAACACCGCGATGCTCTGACGAGTCATGCAATTCCTTTCATTTTGTGAAGTCCCAACCTAAGTGTCGGTGTTGTGTTGTCAAGCATGGGACCCCGAGCCCTCGGAAAACCCAGGAGGGTTCCCGGCTCTATGGAATGGCTCAATTATCAACACCTCTTGTAGTTCTGGGCGGTCGCCCGGTACGGGAGCGTCGTACGCATCCCGTGTCTCTTGCTGGCTCGGCAGGAGATCTTCAAGGAACCACCTCCATTTGACAATTGATTATTCATGTTTAGTTTGTGGCGTCCCCAAAAGGAATAACAAACATGAATCAGGACCAGCAGCGATTCGGCGACACCAAGGAAGCGATCAAGGCAAAGCTGGACAAGTTGAATCTTCCGTAGACGCGTGATTGCGCCAGGGGTGGGTGGCGCCCAAGACGCGTCGGGCAGCTCCTTGGCGACCAACCACGATTGGAGCTTTACCACGGGGACCTGTAGCCAATTGCCGGTCGCGCTCAGCTCGGCTGGCAACTTCGCGGTGCTGGCTGACTCCACCGTGACCAGCACCGGACAGACCTCCGTCACAGGGGACCTCGGGGTGAGCTCGGGCACCGCCATCACCGGGTTCCCGCCTGGAACGGTACCTCGGCGACCTTCGGAACGACGACCTCCTTCCAGGGGACGGTCATGGCAGATCAAGCCATCACGCTGAATACAGGCGCTGCGCTGAACGGCAGGGTGTTGGCCCGGATTGGCGCAACCCCCTCCAGCTCCAGTGGAGGGGGGCGTTCAAGCAGATCCGCGGCTGAACATCAGGGACGAGAGAATAGATCCGGTACCCTGCTAGGCTTGGCCGCTGGATGAACAACCCCTCACCTGAGAAGTTGAAGGCCGCAGTGCAGGCGCTCTACCGGGTCCGGGCCGTGGAGGGGCCTCCCGGCGACCATGGCCATCG
>NZ_DASPHO010000517.1:0-18782 GCF_035629615.1 Hyalangium sp.
GCCGGGTGATCTCGACGCCGTCACTCCCACGCCTCCTGCCCTGAGCGGCGTGAACAAATCGTCGTCTGCACTGGCCAGGTATTATGGTGCGCTCCACCATGAAGAAGGTCCTCGTCCTCGGCGCCACGAGCGCCATCGCTCAGGCCACGGTGCGGATGCTCGCTGCCCGAGGGGCCGCGCTCTACCTGGTAGGTCGCAACGCCACGAACCTCGACGCGGTGGCCAAGGATGCGGCCACCCGGGGGGCCTCGAAGGTGGAGCAGAAGGCAGTCGATCTGGACGACTTCGCCGCGCACGAGGTGCTGGTGGATCAAGCCGCGCAGGCACTCGGGGGCCTGGACGGGGCGCTCATCGCCCATGGCGTGCTCGGGGACCAGAAGGTGTGCGAGCGCTCCTGGGCTGAGACGGAGAAGGTGCTGCGCACCAACTTCTTGAGCGCGGCCTCGCTGCTGACGGCGCTCGCCAACCGCTTCGAGGCGCAGAAGGCCGGCACGCTGGTGGTCATCTCCTCGGTGGCGGGTGATCGCGGCCGGCAGAGCAACTACGTGTACGGTACCTCGAAGGGCGCGCTGAACGTCTTCCTCCAGGGACTGCGCAACCGGCTGGCTCGCTCCGGAGTGGCCGTGGTGACGGTGAAGCCCGGCTTCGTGGACACGCCGATGACGGCGCACCTGAAGAAGACCAGCCTCTTCGCCTCACCGGAGCAGGTGGCGCGCGGCATCCTGCGCGCGGCGGATAGGCGCAAGAACGAGGTCTACGTCCCCGCCAGATGGGCCCTCATCATGCTCATCATCCGCTCTATCCCCGAGGGCATCTTCAAGCGGCTGAAGCTGTAGCCGCCGCGGCACTGGAGCAGCCTGAGGAACTAGCCTCCTACTTGGGGCTCGCTTGCCAGGGGCCCGCCTTATCTCCAGACTTACCCCATGGGTTACGGCGCACGAAAGCTGCAAAGTCCCCCTTCCCTCGCTGACCTGGAGGCCCTACCCGAGGCTGTCGTAGGGGAGATCATCGAGGGCACGCTCTATACTCATGCACGGCCACGGGCGGGACATGGCCTCGTAGAGGGCAGACTCTTTGGTGGACTCGATGGCCCTTTCCAAGTGGGCCGGGGTGGACCGGGTGGCTGGTGGATCGAAACGGAGCCAGGCATCCAGCTCGAGGGCTCTCCTGAGTTCATTCCTGACCTCGCAGGGTGGCGCCGCGAACGCGTGCCAGCTTGGCCCGAGCGATGGACCATCGCCCCTGATTGGGCCTGCGAGATCCTCTCCCCCACCACGCGTGCCTACGACCAGCGCATCAAGCGCCCCTTCTATGCGCGCATCGGAATCCACCACCTCTGGTTCATCGACATGGAGGCGCGGACGCTCACGGTGAGCGAGCTGAGCAATGGCCGCTGGATGGAGATGGGCGTGTATGGCGAGGACGAGGTCATCCGCGCCGCCCCCTTCGATGCCATCGAACTGAAGCTCGGCGAGCTCTGGCCCCCCACCCGAGCGCCCTGACCCACCGTCGAGCCCGCTCCCGCATATATAAGGATGCGGGCCTCACTCTGTGTGTCTCAGTCCCACTTGGTGCGACTTGGCACCCCTGGCTCCACCCGGCATTCTTCGCGGTGGAGTTCCCCTCCGCACATGCACACATCCCTCTCCGCTCGCATCCCGCGCCTCGGGGCGAGCCTGCTCACGCTCGCCGCCGTCGGCCTCCTCACCTCCTGCAAGGGCACGGCGTCCAATCCCCCCTCGGCTCCCCCGCCGCCCGCGGCGTCTCCCACCGCCTCTACGCCTCCTCCCGCGCCCAGCCCTGGGGCCCAGCCTGCCGCGGCACCCGCTCCCGCCGCACCGGACACGCTGGCCCAGGAGCTTGCGGACATCATCACTCGCTACCGGAAGAACATCGTCCTGGCCGCGGATCAGGCCGCGCTCGATGAAGAGACGCGTGAGCGGACCACCATCGTGGGCCGGATGATCTTCGAGCAGAACCGCCACGCGCTGGAGCAGCTCGCCGAGCAGCTCGGCGAAGACCTCACCGCCGCGGCGAACAGCGGGTCCGCGCCTCCCACCATCACCGCGTTCCTCGACTGGCTGGAGACGTCGCCCCAGCTGCGGGACGGAGACAAGCTGGCCTTCAAGGACACCGTGGCGGATGTCCGCGCCGCCATTGAGTCGCTCCCGCACTCACCCGCGTGGAAGACCCCGCTGCTCACCCGCCTCGAGGAGGACCAGAAGGCGCTCCAGGAGATCCAGGCGCTCTACGAGAAGGAGCTGGAGCAGATCTTCGGGCGCTTCGAGACGCGCGGCATGACGGTGCAGCGCGAGGCCTGGGAATCCTACCTCGCCTTCCTCAAGGGCCTCTTCACCCGCGAGTCCATCCTCAAGGACTTCGAGGACTCGCTCCAGTCGCTCGGCGGGGGCATGCGTGGCAAGGGGCCTCGCAAGGAGCACCCCTTCATGCTCACCGGGCAGTCGCTCCCGGCGAAGACGCTGGTGCTCACCTTCGATGATGGGCCGCACCCGCGCCACACCGCCGCCATTCTCGCCACCCTCGAGAAGTACAAGGTGAAGTCCATCTTCTTCGAGGTGGGGCAGAACATCGCCGTCCCGCCCAAGCTCTCCAGCACGGACGGAGGCGTGGGCACGCTCAAGCGCACCTCGGCAGCCGGCTCCACCGAGAAGATCATCCAGTCCGGCCACGTGCTGGCCAACCACTCGCTGACGCACGCCTTCCTGCCGAAGCTGAGCGAGGAGCGGCTGCGCCAGGAGATCGACAACTCCAAGCTCATCATCGAGTCCGTGTCCGGCACGCCCATCCGGCTCTTCCGCCCTCCCTACGGCGCCTTCAACGCGCGCGTGCAGACGGAGCTCACCGCGCGCGGCCTCAAGGCCTTCCTGTGGAACGTGGACTCGCTGGACTGGAGCGATCCCATCCCCAAGTCCATCGCCAACCGCGTGGTGCAGGAGGTGGAGAAGCAGGGGCGCGGCGTCATCCTCCTGCACGACGTGCACAGCCAGACGGTGGAGGCGCTCCCGCTCATCCTGGAGACGCTGCAGTCCCGCGGCTACCAGTTCGTGCTCTGGGATGGGAGCTCGGTGACCGGGAGCGATCCGAAGGACGGAGGCACCGCGGTGGCCGCCGAGCCCGCCCCTGCGTCCACACCCGCGCCTGCGGACCTCTACCGCGAGAGCTGGGCGGTGGTGATCGGCATCAACGACTACCAGAAGTGGCCGAAGCTCTCGTACGCGGTGAACGACGCGAAGGGTGTGCGCGAGCTGCTGGTGAACAAGTTCCGCTTCAAGCCGGAGAACATCCAGGTGCTGCTCGACGGCGAGGCCACGCGCGAGCGCATCCTCTCGATGCTGGGGGACGTGCTCTCGGACTCGGCCAAGGTGAAGCGGGACGATCGCGTCTTCGTCTTCTTCGCGGGCCACGGCGTCACCCGCAAGCTGCCGAACGGCCGGAGCCTCGGCTACATCGTCCCCGTGGACGCGGACACGACGAACTACCAGAGCCAGGCCATCTCGATGACCAACTTCCAGGACATCAGCGAGGCCATCCCCGCCAAGCACGCCCTCTTCATCATGGACGCCTGCTACAGCGGTCTGGCGCTCACGCGCGGCGGGCCTCCGCCGGGAGATCTGCGCAAGTACCTCCAGGAGGTGACGCGGCGGAGCTCACGGCAGGTGCTCACGGCAGGCGGGGCGGACGAGCAGGTGGCCGATCAGGGCCCTGGCGGCCACTCCATCTTCACCTGGACGCTGCTGCAGGGGCTGGAGGGCAAGGCGGACCTCAACTCGGACGGCTACATCACCGCCTCCGAGCTGTTCGCGTACGTGGGGCCCACGGTGTCCTCGCTCTCACGGCAGACGCCGGCCTTCGGGAACATGCCCGGCAGCGAGGGCGGCGAGTTCATCCTCGAGCTGAACCACCACGACGGCGAGTTCCTCAGCGAGTCCTCCGAGCAGCTCGAGACGGAGGCCATCCGCCTCAACGCCGAGCTGGAGAAGGTGCGCCAGCAGATCGCCGAGAAGACGCAGCGCAACCAGACCCTGGCGAAGCAGTTGGAAGAGGCGCGGGGGCAGCTCGCGAACCTGGGCGATGCGGGGACGGCCGTGGCCGCGGCGCCGAGTCCGTCGCCCGCGGAGCTGGCCCGCAGGCACAGCGATCGCGGCATGGCGCTCTACCGGGAGAAGAAGTACGCGGAGGCCATCGCCGAGTTCAGGACCGCCGCCACGCTGGACCCTTCGGACGCGCAGGCGGCGAACAACGTGGGCTTCGTCCACTTCAAGCTGGGCGAGTACGCCGAGTCAGCGAAGTGGCTGGAGAAGACGCTCAGCCTGGATGCAGGGCGGGCCGTGGCCTACCTGAACCTGGGCGATGCCTACGACAAGCTCGGCCGCCGCGGCGACGCAGTGAAGGCCTACGAGCACTACCTGGCGCTGCTACCCGCCGGCCCTGCCGCGGGCCCGGTGAAGGACAAGCTGGCGAAGCTGCGCCAGTAGGCAGCAAACCCCGGGATCAGTGCTTCTTCGTTCGCAGTGCTGGAAACAATACGGACACCTCAAGGACCGGAATGATCCGCTTCTTGTCGTCTTCCTCGTACTCGATTTCATAAGTATCGAGTGGAGGAGTAAGGACGAACTTCTTCCGCTTCTGTAGCAATCCTGTCGTCTCACCAGCGGTCTGTTCAAAGATCCTGCCCGGCTTGCTGACCCTCCAGCAGACAACAGCATCAATGGCCTTGAAGAAGTGGTCCAGTGAGTTGCCTGCCGAGACCTCAAACTTGAACTCGACGCGTGCAAGCGCCGTTTTCGGGACGATCATCTGCTGTGCATCGGGGGCAACGCTCGCTATCGCGTCGACTCCGATTTTCGCGTTGTACTCGAGAATGTGCAGCGGCATCCGATGGCGACCCGACAGCAGTCCGTAGAGATAGAAGAGTTCCTGCTCGGAACGAGGCGCCTTCATCGGAATAGACTCGTCCGGTTCCAGCGTCGGCAAGCCCGAGACGTCGGATGGATCAAGCACGTCCCGTTTCTTGGGCTTGTCGAGCCAAGCTCGCACATCCTCACGGCGGTGATCCATCTGCTGGACTTCCCGATCACGAAGCCCTGCATGGCGCGCCGAGCGGAGACGATCGATCCAATCCCGGAAGGACTCCTCCTTCAACTTCTCGCGCAGCCACTCCACCAGATGGTTAAGAAGCTTTGGTTCATGCTCGGCGAAGTTCGAGATGTCACCGCGGTTCGCGGTCGGCAGGAACCGCTGGTGATTCACGAAGACCTGCCAGTTCCGCAAGTTTCCAAGGTCATAGCCAAGCCCATCTGAGGAAGCTTGCTCCAGCGCCTTCTCTAGGAGTTCGTTCTTGCGAACAATGGGAATGTAGTCGCGGCACAGCCAGAGTCCGAATCGCTCCTCGAAGCCATAGAGTCCCTGGTGGTTCTGCCAGCGAGCCTCGACATAGATCTCACGTTGGCGCCGATTCCCTTCGACCCGCGCGATGATCCCGTAGCCATCCTCAAGCATCCAGTCATTGGGCGTCGTAAGGCGTAGGGCCGTAAGGTCGTCGCGCGCGCCGCGCTTATTAGCACCGGAACTCTCGTTGACGTCGGCAAAGCGATGCCCGAATGCCTTCATCTCGGGGCGCTGCGCGTACTGCTGCAAGTCCTTCCCCCAGCTGGCCAGCAACTCCTTGTCGCGTTCATAGAGGGGCGAATAGTTGGAATCACCATTGACTCTGAGGTCTACGCGGAGCGGCCGTAGATTCACCTCCTGGGTACCCAGCCCTTCGGTGCGGTTCTGATCGACAGCCTCGTGGAAGGAGAGGCGTGTCTCGAACAGCCCACTCCTGAGGTCTCCAACAACCGTAAACCAGTCGATGTACGACTCAAGACGACGGCGCCGCAGCAGCATGTCCGCGTCTCCGAAGAGCACCTGCTCCACCCAGATCGCGGTCCCACTTTCCATTTTCAGAAAGCCCATGCTCTCGAGTTCCCTGCTCTTCGGGTCGGCCGGATCGAGCGGATAAATAGGAATCTCAGCTTCTGCTTCGAGCTCAGAAGGACGCAGAACGGTGCAGACACGCCAAGCCGATTGGCCCTGGCACCGCGTGACCACCGTAAGCCGTTCGCTTGCGAAGAAGAGCTTCGTGCCGTGCCCCTTATAACCAATGGCTTGACTGGCTGCGGCCTTGCGCGAAGCCCCAATGCCCCAGAAAGCACCGAGCCGCTCATCGTCCATCCCCTCACCGTCGTCAGCGAAGAGGATGCTTGGCTTCTCCGGGGTCAATTGGCGCCAAGTCCGGATCCAGACCCGCCGCGCTCCATGGTCTTTGGCATTCGAGAGCGCCTCGCGAACAATCTCCAGCGCGTCCACCTTGTTCTCGCGCAGTTCGCGGACGAGGTTCCGATGGTCGTGAATGCGCTTGACGCTCATGCTTAGCCCCTATGTGGAAGGCATGTTTCAGCACATCCAAGGCAGCACGTCACGCTCGGCCGCCGCGGCGACGCAGTGAAGGCCTACGAGCACTACCTGGCGCTGCTGCCCGCCGGTCCTGCCGCGGGCCCGGTGAAGGACAAGCTGGCGAAGCTGCGCCAGTAGGCAGCGCGCCGGAGCCGGACCGCTCTGGCGCGCCAGACCTGGACTACTCGTACGCCGGGGAGCAGCGACCGTAGTACCAGAGGCACGTGGGCGAGGCCGTGCGACAAGCCGTCTCCGTCTTGAACGACTTGCAGAAACACTCCACAGGGGCCCCGAGGCAGAGCGCCTCCGCGCCCACCTGCTCCGAGCCAGGTGCCGCAACCTGTGCGGGCATGGCCTCCTCCGTGGACACGGGAGCCTGGCTCTCCTCGGGGAGCAGCTCCCCACCACATGCAGTCAGGCCCAGCAGCGCGGCGACAACGATGAAGCAACGCATGAACGCCTCCAGCGGAAGGTTGGGCTCCACGGGAAGCCGGGAGCGCGCATACGTTGCTTCATGCCAAACAAGCAAATCAAGCAATAACTGCTTACCACGAGGCGTCAGTCTCCCCGTTCTGAGCGAACGAAGGCCAGGGCGCTCTTGGCCATCTCCACCGCCAGCCCTACCGCGCCGACCTTCTTCGGAGGGCTCAGCTCGCGCGAGAGGTATCTCCGCAGCGCCTCCGCGCGCCGCAGCTTGCCGCTGGAGGTGCGTGGCAGCGTCCCAGGATCCAGCATCCGCACCATGTGAGGGCGGATGCCCGTGCCCGCCACCACCGCCGCACGCACCCGATCCTCCACCGCCGCGTCGTCCGCCTCTGGGCCCACGCGCTCGGCGAGGATGAGCAGTGCCTCGCCCTCGCTCCCCTCAGGGGTGAAGCCGAGCGCCACCGCGCAGCCCACGCGCACGCCCTCCACACCTTGCAGACAGTCCTCGAAGGACTGCGGCGCGTGGTTGGCGCCACGGATGATGACCAGGTCCTTCGCGCGGCCCGTGAGGTACAGCTCTCCCTCCGCCACGAAGCCCAGGTCTCCCGTGTCCAGCCACCCGTCCGGGCCCAGCGTGCGCGCGGTGGCCTCGGCATCGCCGTAGTACCCCGCCATCACCGAGGGTCCCCGCGCGAAGACACGCCCCACCCGCCGCTCGGGCAGCGCGTGCCCCAGCCCATCGCGCAGCTCCACCTCGACGCCCGCCACCGGGCTCCCCACGGACACAAGCGGCCATGAGCCCTCCACCACCCGCCCCTCCCGAGCCAGCACGTCCATGTCCACCTGCAGCGAGCGCGGGCCGCGGCCCCCTGGCGGGAAGGTGACAGCCAGCGACGCCTCGGACAGCCCGTACACCGGGCGGAGCGCGCTCGGGGAGAAGCCGTACCGCTCGAAGCGATCAACGAAGCGGCGCAGCGTCTCCAGGGAGACGGGCTCAGCGCCGTTGAGCGCATGCTTCCAGCTCGAGAGATCCACGCCCCGCAGCTCCTCGTCCTTCACGCGCTTGAGGCACAGGCCATAGGCGAAGTTCGGCGCGGGAGAGATGAAGCCCTTGTGGCGCGAGAGGGCCCGCAGCCACAGCGC
Organism: Hyalangium sp.; assembly: GCF_035629615.1. Lineage (GTDB taxonomy): Bacteria > Myxococcota > Myxococcia > Myxococcales > Myxococcaceae > Hyalangium. Next base: position 8,026 of record NZ_DASPHO010000517.1, read on the forward strand.
TGGCCGCGCGAGGAACACCTCGGGAGGCAGCAGCACCATGTTGCCCGGGTAGTACAGCGCCGACAGCAGACAGCCGATGAGCCCCATGTCGTGGTACAGCGGCAGCCAGGACACGCCCACGGGTGGCGTGCCCGGAGGCAGCGGGCTGGCGGCCTCCAGCGCGGCCACCTGTGCCATCAACGCCGCGTGCGTGAGCGCCACCGGCTTGGGATCTACCGTCGAGCCCGAGGAGAACTGGATGAGGCCCAGCGCCTCCGGCCGGACGCTCACCGCCAGCGCGTCCTCTCCCCGGGACACCTCGTCCACCGTCCGGCAGCCAAGCCTCGGCCGCGCCGCCTCCACCGCGGCCCCCAGCAGCAGCTTCACCTTCAAGTCCGTGAGCACCACCGCCGCGCCTGTCACCTCCAGCATCCGCGCCGTGGAGCGGTGGTACTCCTCCAGCCGCCCCAGCCGCACCGGCGGGTAGAGCGGCACGGGCACCGCCCCAGCCAGCAGCGCGCCGAAGAAGGCATCCATGAAGGCCGGGGACGTGGGCAGGAGGATGGCCACGCGATCTCCCTCGCTCACGCCCAGGCGCTGCAGCCCCGCGGCGGTGCGCTGGGCGCGGCGATGGACCTCGGCCCACGGCAGCACCGTCTCGCGCTCGGAGGCCTCCACGAAGGTCAGCCCGAGCTCCGTGCGCGCCGTGGCCGCGAGCATCTCCGTGACGGTGGCGTGCTTCACGGGCGGCAGCAGGGGCCCCTTCATCGCCGCTCCTCCGGCGTCTCCGCGACGCGCCTCGAGACGAGCCTCGCCAGATCCGCCACGGTGGTGACGCCCGCCGCGTCCTCCTCGGACAGCTTCACCCGGAAGCGGTTCTCCAGCCCCACCGCCAGCACCGTCAGCCCCAGGCTGTCGAGCTGCAGATCCTTGAGCAGGTCATGCGAGGGCTCCACGGCGCCCTTCCAGTCCAGCTCCTCACCCAGGATGCGGCGGACCTCCGCCACCACGTCGCGCTCCAGCTCCGCCATGCCACACCTCCGAGAGAGCGCAGGGAGTGTCCCCCACTCTCATGCTCACCAGCGCAGCAGCACCAGCTCCGCGCAGAAGCCGGGCCCCATCGCCATCATGATTCCCCAGTCGCCCGGCCGCGGCTCCTGGGACTCCATCGTCTCGCCGAGCACGAAGAGCACCGAGGCCGAGGAGAGGTTGCCCACCTCTCTGAGCGAGGCCCACGAGCGCGCCAGGGCCTCTCGCGGCAGCTCGAGGCTCTCCGCGAAGGCCTCCAGCACCTTGGGGCCACCGGTGTGGGCCACCCAGTGCCGGATGTCCGTGCGCTTCAGCCCCTGCTCGGCGAGGAACGTGTCCACGTTGGCGCGGACGTTCTCGCGGACCAGCTGGGGCACCTTGGCGGACAGCACGACTTTGAAGCCCGTGTCCACGATGTCCCAGCCCATGATGCGCTCGGTGTCCGGGTAGAACACGGCGCGGGACGCCACCACGCGGGGACCCTGCGCCTTCGCCTCGGCGCCCTGCAGCACCACGCACGCGGCGCCATCTCCGAAGAGGCCCGAGGCGATGATGTTGGGGATGGACAGATCCTCGCGCTGGAGCGTCAGCGAGCACAGCTCCACGGAGAGCACGAGCGCCGTGTGCCGCGGCCACGCCCTCAGGTAGTCCACCGCGCGCGCCACCCCCGCCGCGCCGGCCACGCACCCCAGGCCGAAGAGGGGCGTGCGCCGCAGGTCCTCGCGAAACCTCAGCCGGTTGGCCAGGCGGGCCTCGATGCTTGGCACGGCCAGTCCCGTCACTGTCACGAAGAAGACGTGGTCCACGTCCCGCGGAGTGAGCCCTGCCTTGTCCAGCGCCTGGCGCACCACCTTCTCGCCCAGCTCCACCGCGGCGTGGATCCACGCATCATTGCGCTGCTGGAAGGAGACGAGCGGGTGGTACTCGTCGATGGGCAGGGAGAGGAAGCGCCCGGACACATTCACCGCGCGATGAAGATCCTCCAGCCGCTCCAGGTTGAAGTGCTTCTTGGACCATAGCTCTCGGAAGGCGCCGATGAGCTGCTCCTGACTCGCGTAGTGAGGCGGGAGGGCGCGACCCACTGCACGAACAAGAGGAGACGGGTCCAGAGAGGATGCGCTGTGCATGAAGCTCCCGCGGAAGACTGACCCTTAACCGAGGATCGCACCGGAAGCGACCCAAGAGAGCGCGCTCGCAGTCATGAGCATGACACACGGCCTCTCCTGGCGAGCCATCGGTCCCGAAGTTTCATGAACCCGACAGCCGGGCTCCCGGAAGGTAGAGTGCCGCCCCCCGGACTCCACCTTCCCGGGTGCGCCGCAGGAGGGCACTCGCCGCCTCAGCGCAGCCGGCGGCACGCGGACGTCTTCACCGCGAGAAACATGCGGGAGCCTGGCGCCATGTGCAGCTCCCGCACGGCTCCCTCCGTCACTCGCACCGCGAACGGCACCCCTGCCACCTCGACGAGGATGATCCGATCCCCAACACCCGCCTCCTCGATCCGCTTCACCGTGCCCTCGAGCACGTTGCGCGCGGAGACGCCGGTGAGCGGCCCCACGGACAGGAGGATGTCCTCGGCGAGCACTGCATAGGCCGCGCGCGCTCCCACGCTCAGGTCCACCGCGTCCGGCACCCAGAGGGAGAGCCCCTCCGTCACGCGCAGCCTCAGCCCGCCCTCCGCCGGCCGCTCCAGGCTCCCCTCCAGGATGTTCTCCTCTCCTTCCATCCCCAGCACGCCGCGCGTCGCCCCGCCGAGCACTGCGTCCGCTGGCCCCACCGCGCGCACGCGTCCCTGCTCGAGCAGCAGGGCCTCCTGCGCCAGCACCCGCGCCTCGCCGAGCTGGTGGGTGACGTAGAGCAGCGGCACGCGCGCCTCGTCCCGGATGCGCAGCAGGTACGGCAGCACGCGCTCCTTGAGGGCCACATCCAGCGCGGCCAGCGGCTCGTCCAACAGCAGCAGCGCGGGATCCGTCGCCAGCGCCCTCGCCAGCGCCACGCGCTGACGCTCGCCACCGGAGAGCGTGGCCGGGTAGCGATGCAGCAAGGGCTCCAGCTCCAGCAAGGCCACGGCCTCGTCCACACGGGAGGGGCGGCCCTTGCGCACGCCGAAGCGGACATTCTCCCGCGCGGTGAGGTGGGGAAAGAGGAGCGAGTCCTGCGGCACGTAGCCCATGCGCCGCGCCTCGGGCGGCACCTCCACGCCCGCGGCCGAGTCCAGCAGCACACGCTCTCCCACCACGAGCCGGCCCCGGGCCTCGCGGCGCAGCCCGGCCAGCGACTCCAGCAGCGAGGTCTTCCCGGAGCCAGAGCGGCCCATCACGGCCACCGCCGCGGAGCTGAAGCGCGCCTCTACCTCGAGCGGGAAGCGGGCCAGCGGCAGTCTCAGAGAGAGCTCGATCATGCGCGTGCCCGGGCTCCGCGGCGGCGAGCGAGGATCTCCGTCGCATAGATGGCGGCGAAGGCGATCAGGGTAGCAATGCCCGCAAGCCGGAGCGCCTCCGCATCCTGCCCGAGCTGGGTGCGGTGGAAGATGGCGAGCGCAAGGGTCTGGGTCCTCCCGGGGATGTTGCCAGCCACCAGCACCGTGGCGCCGAACTCCCCCAGGGCGCGAGAGAAGGCGAGCAGCGCCCCGGTGAGCACGCCTCGCCAGGCCAGCGGCAGCGTCACCCGGAAGAAGGCCCGAGCCCGCGAGTCCCCCAGCGTGCGTGCCACCGCCACCAGCCGTGGATCCACCTCCTCGAAGCCCGAGCGCGCCGAGCGCACCAGCAGAGGGAAGGCCATGATGGCGCTCGCCAGCACCACGGCCTTGGGGGTGAAGACCACCTCGATGCCGAGCCCATCCAGCGCCTGCCCCAGCGGGCTGTTCATCGCGAGCAGCTCCAACAGCACCAGCCCCACCGCCGTGGGCGGGAGCACCATCGGGAGAGAGAGCAGCGTCTCGACGAGGCCCTTGCCTGCTCCCTGCCAGCGAGCCAGCCCATAGGCCACGGCGACCCCCACCGGCAGAATGAGGGCCGTGGCGAGCGCCGCCACCGCCAAGGAGAACAGAACGAGGGACAGCTCGCCGTCCATCACGGCTGGGATTTCCCCGGCAGGAAGAGGAAGCCGTACCGCTCGAAGGTGCGCTTCGCGGCGTCTCCTTGCAGGAAGCGCACGAAAGCGCTGCCCGCCTCGGGGGCCTTGCCCTTGGACAGCGCCGCCACGGGATAGACGATGCGAGGCCCCTCCGCCTCCGGCACGGTGAGCACCACACGCACACGCTTCGACAGCGCCGCATCCGTGGCATACACCACGCCGGCGTCCACCCGGCCGGCCTCGACCGCGGCGAGCGCCGCGCGCACATCCAGCGTGGGCACCACGCGGGGCTCCAGCTGCTCCCAGAGCCCCGCCTTCTCCAGCCAGGCCTTCGCATAGATGCCCGCGGGCACCGCCGCAGGATCCGCAATCGCCAGCCGCTTCATCCCGCCCAGCTCCGCCGCGGAGGCCACCTTCCGCTTCGAGCCCACCGGCACCACCACCACCAGCCGGTTGGCGAGCAGCTCCACCCGTGTGCCCAGTTGAACGAGGCCCGCCTTCTCCACCCGCTCCAGCTTCGCCACGTCGGCGGAGAGGAAGACATCCGCGGGAGCCCCCGCCTCGGCCTGACGCGCCAGGTCACTGGAGGCGCCGAAGGCGAACTCCACCGTGTGGCCCTGCTCCTTCGTGAAGGCGCGGCCCAGCTCCTGGAGCGCATCCGTGGCGCTCGCCGCGGCGAACACCAGGACACGCTCGCCGGCATGAGCGGAGAGGGATGAAGCAAGCAGGAGAGCAAGCAACGCTGTGCGCATGGGACCGTTCCTCTTCCGGAGCGAGGTGCGCAGTCAAGCGCCCATCGTCTCCCGGAGAATCCATTGACCCGCACCAGGACGCCCGATAAAGGAAATTCCGTGTCACGGAATATCCCTAATGAGGAAGATCTCGCAGGTGAGTCCGCTCGGCTGCAGCAGCTGCTGTACGCGCTGGGCCGGCGCCGCTCGCTCCGTGACCCCATCGCTGGCATCTGCGAAGCGCTCCAGTGCACCCCTCCCCAGATCCACGCACTGCTGTGGTTGGGACAGGACGGCATGCTCACCATGGGAGAGCTGGCACGGCGGCTGGGGGTGACGGAGAAGACGGTGACAGGGGTCGTGGATCGCCTCGAGCGCGAGGGCCACGTCCAGCGCGAGCGCATCACCCTGGACCGCCGCGTCGTCCGCTGCCGCCTCACAGAGCCGGGGCAGAAGACCTACCAGCGGCTCGACCGCCTCCTGCATGAGGCGATGGGCCAGATGCTCGGCATGCTGGATGGGGGCGATCGCAAGGCCCTCTTCCGCATCCTGGAGAAGCTCGTCCGCCGGCTGGAGCCCTCTTCCCCGGACGGGGTGCCTCCCGCCCGCGTCAGGTCGGCCTGAGCCACCACCCGCTCCTTCCTTCGCTCCACCGCTCCCACCTCGAGCCACCTTGCATGGCGTGTCCCTTGTTTTATCGAACAGGGCGCCCGCAACATCTCGGGGAGAAGAGCAATGAAGACGACACATGCATCCAGGCTTCTGGGGCTGCTGGTGGTGGGGGTGCTGGGGCTGGCAGGGTGCGACAAGGGGCCGCCCGCCTCGCCTCCCGAGGGAGCGCCAGGGACAGCTCCCGCTGCTCCGGAGACCGACAGGGAGCCGGTGACGGCGGCGCCGCAGCTCTCAGCTGAGCCCCTTGCTTCCATGGCGCCCTTGGCGGAGTCGGTGCGGTCGGCCGTCGTCAACGTGGAAGTCCGCGCGCGGGGCCGGGGCTCCCGGGGGCTGCCCATGCCGGAAGATCCCTTCGGTGAAGGCATCCCCTGGCCCTGGCGGGACCCGGGCCCGGGGCCACAGGATCCGCTGCGCCAGGGCGTCGGCTCGGGCTTCATCATCGATCCCTCGGGCGTCGTGCTCACCAACAACCACGTGGTGGAGGGCGCCGTCCAGATCAGCGTGAACCTCACGGACGGCCGCCAGCTCGAGGCCGAGGTGCTGGGCTCGGACCCGCTCACGGACGTGGCGGTGCTCAAGCTCCAGGGCAAGGAGGTGAAGGATCTGCCGGTGGTGCGGCTGGGAGACTCGGACGCGATGCGCGTGGGGGACTGGGTGCTGGCCGTCGGCAACCCGTTTGGCCTGGCCTCCAGCGTCAGTGTGGGCATCCTCTCGGCCAAGGCGCGCAACATCCAGGCGGGTCCTTATGACGACTTCCTGCAGACGGACGCGGCCATCAACCCGGGCAACTCCGGCGGCCCGCTCTTCAACATGAAGGGCGAGGTGATCGGCATCAACACCGCCATCGTGGGTGGGGGCACGGGCATCGGGTTCGCGGTGCCGAGCAACCTGGTCACCGCGTTGCTGCCCCAGCTCGAGAAGGAGGGCGCCGTGACGCGCGGCTGGCTCGGGGTGGGTGTGCAGGACCTGACGCCCACGCTCGCTGAGGCGATGAGGCTGCCGGTGCGCGAGGGAGCCGTCGTGGTGAGCGTCGAGGCGGGCTCGCCCTCCGCGCGGGCCGGGCTGGAGCTGGATGACACCCTCGTGGCCCTGAACGACAAGCCCATCACCTCCTCCGGCGCGCTCACGCGTGCGGTCGCGCTGATGCGCCCTGGGACGGAGGTGACGCTCACGCTCTACCGCAATGGCCAGAAGCTGGAGCGGAAGGTGACGCTCGGGACGCGGCCCGATCTCGAGGGCATCGCCTCGCGACGAGGCCCTCCATCTGCGGAGGAGCCGCAGCAGCGGATAGGCATCGGCCTGTCAGACGTGAGCTCCCAGCTGGAGCGGAGGGGGCTGCCTCAGGGAGCGCTCATCACCCAGGTCGTGCCGGGCTCCGTGGCCGAGCGCGCCGGGCTGATGCCTGGGATGGTAGTGGTGGAGGCGGCAGGCAGGCCGGTGCGCAGCGCCGCGGACCTGGTCCGGCTCCTGCGGGACGCAAGGGCCGGGAGTGCGGTGCTCCTGCGCGTCCAGTTTCAAGACGCGCGAGGGCTGCGCGCGCTCACGATCCCCGAGTAGCCGCATCTGGCTCCTGGGGCTCGGCCCCGCCTGCCAACGCCGCGGGCGGGCGGGCAAGCAACACCCTTGGGTGCAGGAGCAGGGCGATGGCCTCGCGCACGGTCCAGTAGAAGCGCTCCACCGGCTCGAGGTTGCGCTCGGTGAGGAGCGCGGGGCTGGTGGCCACCTCGAAGCCCTGGAGCCGGAAGTACTGGCGCGCGCGCAGCAGGTGGTACGGATCGGACACCACCACCACACGCCGGGCGCTCAGCGAGCGCAGCAGCGCGGCGCTGTAGCGGGCGTTCTGCTCGGTGGAGTGGCTCTGCTCCTCTAGGATGCACGCCTCGGCTGGAACACCGAGCTGAACCGCCAGCGTGCGCATGACCTGGGCTTCGGAGGGCGGATTCACGCCGACCCCGCCGGAGAAGAGAAGCCGAGGTGCGATACCGCGCTGATACAGCTCCACCGCCTTCTCCACCCGCGCCTGCAGCGCTCCCGAGGGAACCCCTCCCGGTAGCACGCGCGCCCCCAGCACCACCAGCGCGTCGGCCGACTGGGACCGCTCGCGCTGCCCGAAGCGATCCACGCGCCACGCCAGCCCGAACACGCCGCACGTCAGCACGCCCACGAGGGCGATGAGGAGTCGCCGGAGGGAGCCAGGACGTGTCCAGAGCGCGGAGAGCCACATCGGGCCCAGGGTAGGCCAACCCCTTCACGGCTGCGAGTCCCTGCCCGGCATTTGAACTCCAGTCACCGCCCCCGACTGTCACCGCGCGTGTCGTGACGGGCGCGAGGACCAGCGGTAGAAGGCACGGCCATGGATCTCAAGCTCATCGGCACCACGTTCGTGGCAGTCTTTCTGGCCGAGCTCGGTGACAAGACGCAGCTGGCCACCCTCACGTTCGCCGCGAGCGGGCAGTCCCGCTGGTCGGTCTTCATCGGCTCGGCGGCGGCGCTGGTCGCCACCTCGGCCATCGCGGTGCTGGTGGGCGAGGCCTTGGCGCGGGTGATCTCTCCCACGCTGCTCAAGCGCCTGGCGGGAGTGGCCTTCGTCCTCATCGGCGCCTGGGTGCTCTGGTCCTCCCGTCCCTCGGCCTGAGCCCTTGCTCCGCGGCGCTCAGGGCGCTGCTTCCGACACCACCTCCGGCATGGGAGCCTCCTTCAGCCGCACGTCCGCGACGACGGGGTAGTGGTCCGAGGCTCCCACATGCAGCACCTCGCTCCGCAGGGGCACGAAGGCATCACAGGCGAGCACGTAGTCGATGCGCAGGGTGGGCGAGAATGGGAGCGGCAGCGGGTACGTGCCCCTGGAGCCCTGGCCGCTGGCGGCCACGACGTCCGTGAGATCACGCCGGAGCAGGCGCACCGTGCGGGAGTCTGGATCGTCGTTGAGGTCTCCCATGAGGAGCTTGGGCCGCGGATCCCTGTCGAGCAGTCCGGCGATGAGCGCGCTCTGGCGCATGCGGGCATCGCCGTTGAAGGGCCGCCGGATGAGGTGGGTGACGTAGACACTCACCTCGCGCCCGGCCACCTGCATCAACGCGTGGGCCACCGTCCGAGGCTCCGCGCCTCGCGGCACGGGCAGCGGATACTGGGCCAGCGCCTCCAGCGGGAAGCGCGACAGCAGCGCGATGCCGTAGGCGCCACCGTACAGATCGGTGGTGCGGAAGTGGGCGTGGTACGGAAGGCCGGTCTGCTGGGCGAGCACCGCCGTCTGGTCCAGCCCCCCCGCGCGCCGGCTGCCCCGGTCCACCTCCTGCAGCGCGACGATGTCGGGGTGAGCGGAGCGGATGACCTCGGCCACTCCATCGAGCCCGCGAAGGCCGGACTGGATGTTGAAGGTCATCACGCGCAGCTCGCCGGCTTCACGAGGGGCGGACGCGTCCTGCTCCACCCGGGTGAGGCGTGAGCTCGTGCCCGAGGAGGTGGCGCACGCGAGCGCAGCAGTCAACGAGAACGCGGAGAGAAGAGGGAGGAGGCGCATGGCTTGAAGGGGCGCGATGCTAGACGTGCCTCGGAGCGCTGTCCTCCCCCCGCCCTGAGCCCGTCCGCCGGGCAGGCGGACGAACCCAGGGGGGCCCCTGGAGCATGGCGGCAACAGCCAGACCCCGGCGGCGCGTTACACGGAGCGGCGGCGCAGACCCGCGGCGGCAAGCAGGGCCAGCAGGGCAATCAGGGGCGCGCCTCCCGCGGCGGAGCAGCCACCATCGTCCTCCTCGCCATCACCCGGCTCGCCGGTACCCGCATCCGGGTTACCAGTGCCTGCGTCCGGGTTGCCGGTGCCACCGGTGATCTGCACCTGCTTGGTGATGGAGACGGAGCGGTCCCCATCCTCGTTGCCGTTGCCGTTGGTCGAGTTGCCGCTGGCAAAGAGGGTGGTGGTGCCAGCCGCGCTAGGGGCCTTCAGCGTGAACTCGAACTGGACCTCGGTGCCAGTGAACACCTTGGCCGCCGTGTGAGTCAGCTCCCCGCCGGCGAGCTTCAGGTCGCCCGCCACGATTCCGAGCGTGCCACCGTTGTTGCTCACCGCGACGTTCATGCCGCCCTTGACGGCCGCGCCACCACTGATGGTGAGCGTGTAGTTCCCCGTGGCGCCCGCTGCCAGGGTGTCGGGACCGGTCAGCGTCACCGTCGGGATGGCCGCGCTGGGGCTGCGGCCATGGCACGCGGACGTGCACGTCTGGGCCCCTTTCCCAGAATGGTTCGTCTGTCCACCGCTCATCGCGTGGACCGTGGACGACAAGAAGAACGCAGCCACCACACCGGCAATGCCAAGAGAGAGACTCTGCACCCGCATGCAACCTCCAAGAGAAGAGAGAGAGAGAGAGAGTCCGCTTCTTAACCCAGACTTGCCACGGCGCGTTAGAGCCACGCGAATCCGCTTCGGAGCGCCTCCTTCCCTCCGCGCTCGAGCACCTCTCCGTGGCACACCACCACGCGCTCGAAGTCCCAGCTCAGCACTCCTTCCAGCGAACTGCGCAGCGCCGCCCGATCCTTAACCAGGGACTTCAGTAGCAGCGTCGGCGCGAGCTTCCCGTACGTGCCGCACAGCCGCAGGTACGTCCGCGTCAACCAGGAGGGTGAGTCGCGGATGTGGAACGCCAGATCCGTCAGCAGCAGGGTGCAACTCGGACGGTGCAGGAAGACGAGCTCCTCCACGCGGGGAATGCCGCCCATCCGCTGCTGCATGATCACCTCGCTGTAGCCCGCGTCCGGCGCGTCCCCCAGCTCCACGTCAATGCGCAGCTGGGGCTGTTTACGTCTCAGGCCCGCCAGCGCCACCACACGGGCCTCCGGGTACGCCGCCGCCCAGTCCTTCAAGGAGAGGTGGTGCATCAGGTTGGGCGCCACCAGGAAGCGCACGGGCCCCAGCGCCTCCACCGCCGCGCGCGTCGCCGCGTCCAGCCGCACTGGCGAGTGGATCCACAGGCCTCCCCCGGGCAGGCGGATCACCGTCATCCGCCCTCCCAGCTCCAGCCCCGCCGTGCGGAACGGCACCTCCAGGACATAGAGACCTTCCGTCACAAGGCGCAGCATGGGGACTCCTCCGGGCTCACGGGGACGTGCGCGCATGTCGGAACCACCTTGGGTGCGCACATACCTGACGTGTCATACCTACCCGCAACACACCTCGCAAAGTTTGCGGAGTGCAAAGTTTGCGAAGCGCAGTCCCTTGCGAGCGGCGGGCCTGGCGCGCTGGGGCTCCTGTCCTTCCCAGGGCTTACAGCGGCTTCT
>NZ_DASPHO010000518.1:0-3296 GCF_035629615.1 Hyalangium sp.
CAGCGCCCGGAGCAGCTCACTCGGGCTGAGCAGCGGCAGCCGGGAACCGGGCCCCATCCGGGCCACCGCGTTCGCCGGCCGCAACGACAGCACCTTGTCCAGCACACTCATCGACCGCCGAGGATGGTCCGAGTCTCCGGCCTGTGCAAGACAACATCGCGCCGAGCGTCATCATCCGACCGCTTGGGGAGCCCCTCAGTGAACCTCGCCCAGGTGGGCGTACGCCTCGCTCTCGATCTGGATCGTGGTGTGATCGATGCCGAACCGATCGAACAGCTCGTGCTTCACCGCCGAGAGGATCTCATCGTTGTTGCAGGCCAGGGCGTTGACCACCACCAGGTGCACCGAGAGTGCGTACAGCCCGCTGGAGATGGTCCACACGTGCAGATCGTGCACCGCGCTCACGCCGGGCACCTTCTCCAGCAGCTGCCGCACCGCCTCCATGTCCACATGCGAGGGCACCGCCTCCAGGAGCACGTCCACCGAGTCCCGCACCAGCCGGATGGCGCCCACCACGATCACCACCGAGATGAGCACGGAGATGACCGGGTCCACCACGTACCAGCCCGTGAGCGCCATGATCCCCGCGCCCACGAGCACACCCACGCTGGACAGCGTGTCCCCCAGCACGTGCAGGAACGCTCCGCGCACGTTGTGCGAGTGCGTCCGGTGCAGGAAGCCCAGCGCTCCCAGGTTGGCCACCAGGCCCACCAGCGCCACCAGCGCCATGGGCCCTAGATTGACCGGCGCGGGCGAGCGGAAGCGCTGCCATGCCTCCACGAGGATCACCCCGGTGATCCCCAGCAGCAGCACTCCATTGAGCAGCGCGCTGAGGATCTCCATCCGGTAGTAGCCGTACGTCTTCTTCAGATCTGCCGGCTTGCCGGAGAACCACAGCGCCAGCAGGCTCAGCGCCAGCGCGGACACGTCCGTCAACATGTGGCCGGCGTCGGACATCAACGCCAGCGAGTTCGTGAGGAAGCCGCCCACGGCCTCGGCCAGCGCGATGGTGGCCGTGAGGATCAGCGCGAAGGTCAGCCGGTTCCTGTCCTTGCGCCGCTCATCCGCCGGGTTGGACGGCCGCCGAGGGGGCCCTCCGCCGTGCCCATGCCCATGCCCATGGTCGTGCCCGTGGCCATGCCCATGATCGTGGCCATGGTCGTGCCCGTGGCCGCCGCTGTGGGCCTGTCTCGGTCCGCCTGGGGTATGCGCCGATGTAGTCACGGGAGAACCCTGGGACAGCGCGCTTGGCTCAGGATATGAGCATCGGCTGAAAATCGGACACCTGGTGGAGCCAGATGTCCTGACCCGGGACACAGGCGCGAGGAGCGGGGATGGAATTCGAGAAGTACCAGAACCTGCACACCATCATCATGCTCAAAGAAGTCATCCGCAAGTGGTGGCAGGCGGAGCTGGCCTTCGCGGACAAGCATGGGGTGGTGCAGGAGTGGCAGCGCGGGGACATCATCCCCCCGCCGAACGATTTCTGCCGCCTGTCGCTCCTCTCCAAGGAGGGGGGCCGGCGCTGTAGCCAGTCGGTGCGAGTGCTCCACGAGAAGTTCAAGGGCAGCAAGCGGCTGCGCCGGGCGCTCACGCATGACTGCCACCTGAACTTCACCATCATCGGGGCGCCGCTCTACATCGACAACGAGTACGAGGGGATGCTCTTCATCGAGGGGTTCGCGCGGCAGCCGCCCGGCCCGCGCGAGGCGGAGGTGCTCAAGTCGCAGATCCGCGAGCTGACGGTGGTGGACACGGATCTGGATCGGGCCGTGGCGCGGGTGCCGGTGATGGACGCCCCGGAGCTGGGCAAGCTGTCGGATCTGCTCGAGTTCGCGGTGAACGAGATCGCCAGCTACGAGGCGGAGCTGTCGCGCAAGGATGAGACGATCCACACCCTCTCCAACGAGCTGTCGGATCGCTACCGGTTCGAGAAGATCATCGGGCGCTCCTCGGCGATGATGGAGGTGTTCAAGCTGATGGAGAAGGTGGCGAACTCGGACTCCACCGTGCTGATCAACGGCGAGTCCGGCACCGGCAAGGAGCTGGTGGCGCGCGCCATCCACCACAATGGGCCGCGCAAGGACAAGCCCTTCGTGGTGCAGAACTGCTCGGCCTTCAACGACAACCTGCTGGAGAGCGCGCTGTTCGGGCACACGCGGGGCTCTTTCACCGGCGCGCTGCGGGACAAGAAGGGCCTGTTCGAGGTGGCGGACGGGGGCACCTTCTTCCTGGACGAGGTGGGCGACATGTCCGCGGCCCTCCAGGTGAAGCTCCTGCGCGTGCTGCAGGAGGGGACGTTCATCCCCGTGGGCGGCACGCACTCCAAGGAGGTAGATGTCCGCGTCATCGCCGCCACCCACAAGGATCTGACCGAGCTGGTGAAGAAGAGCGAGTTCCGCGAGGACCTCTACTACCGCATCAACGTCATCCGCCTGCACCTGCCGCCGCTGCGCGAGCGCCGCGAGGATCTGCCAATCCTCATCGACCACTTCCTGCGCAAGCACCACCGGGAGAATCAGCGCACGCGGGGGCTGTCGCCCGAGGCGCTGTCCATCCTCCACGCCTACGCCTGGCCGGGGAACATCCGCGAGCTGGAGAACGAGATCGAGCGGCTGCTGGTGCTCGGCGGAGATCTGGATCTGCTCCCCGCGGATCTGATCTCCAGCCGCATCCGGGACGCGGTGGTGCCCGGGGGCGCCACGCTGATGTCACCGATGCGCACCACGGGCAAGCTGAACGAGGCGGTGGAGGCGCTGGAGCGGGAGATGATCCAGCGCGGCCTGGTCCGCACGCAGCACAACAAGAGCCGGCTGGCGCGGGAGCTGGGCATCAGCCGCTCGAACCTCATCTTGAAGATCTCCAAGTACGGCCTGGACCGGGGGCCAGACGCAGTTGACGAGGCGGAAGACTGAGTCCATGAGCCACTACTTCCGGCAGGACTACCTCCAGGTGCCCGATGGAGCCGGGCTCTACTTCCAGGTGCTGGGCGACGGCGAGCCCGGCATGGTGCTGTGCGATGGGCTCGGGTGCGATGGCTTCGCGTGGAAGTACCTGACGCCGTACCTGGCCAGGCAGCACCGGGTGCTGCGCTGGCACTACCGCGGGCATGGCCGCTCGGGGCTGCCCCGGGATCGCTCGCGCTTCGGGATGATCTACACCTGCGAGGACCTGGACCGCCTGATGGATGCGGCGGAGGTGAAGCAGGCCGTCATCTTCGGGCACTCCATGGGCGTGCAGGTGGCGCTGGAGTTCCACCGCCGGTATGCGCACCGCGTCCGGGGGCTGGTGCTCCT
>NZ_DASPHO010000519.1:0-11496 GCF_035629615.1 Hyalangium sp.
AGAGTGGCAACCCGAAGGGCAAGCCGGTGATCTTCGTCCATGGAGGCCCCGGCGGCGGCACGGACGCGAAGCAGCGACGCTTCTTCGATCCGGCGGCGTACCGCATCGTGCTGTTCGACCAGCGCGGCTGCGGGAGGAGCACGCCGCACGCGAGCGTGGAGGAGAACAGCACCTGGCACCTGGTGGAGGACATGGAGGCGCTGCGCCGCCACCTCGGGATCGAGCGGTGGATGGTCTTCGGCGGCTCGTGGGGAAGCACGCTCTCACTCGCATACGCGCAGAAGCACCCGGAGCGCGTCACGGAGCTGGTGCTGCGTGGCATCTTCCTGCTGCGCCAGCAGGAGGTGCACTGGTTCTACCAGCACGGCGCGCACATGTTCTTCCCGGACGCGTGGGAGGACTTCGTTGCGCCCATCCCTCCCGAGGAGCGCGGAGATCTGCTCCATGCCTACCACCGGCGGCTGATGGGCAGCGACGCGCGGGTCCGTCAGGAGGCTGCGAGGGCGTGGAGCGTCTGGGAGGCCCGCACCAGCTACCTCCTGCCCAGCGCGGACGCCGTCACCCACTTCAGCGAGGACGCGTTCTCGCTGGCCTTCGCGCGCATCGAGTGCCACTACTTCGTCAACCGCTCCTTCTTCCGCAGCGACGCCCAGCTGCTGGAGGACGTGCCGCGCATCCGCCACATCCCCGGCGTCATCGTCCAAGGCCGCTACGACATGCCCTGCCCCATGGAGAGCGCCTGGGCGCTGCACAGGGCCTGGCCGGAGGCGGAGCTCAAGATCATCCCGGACGCGGGGCACTCGGCCTACGAGCCCGGCACCACCTCCGCGCTCGTGGAGGCCACGGACAAGTTCCGCCGGTGACGCAGCGGGGGGCGCCACACGGCGTCCCCGGCCTTGAAGAACGGCTCAGCGCTTGCTCAGCGCCTCTGCAAGCTCCTCATACAGGTGGATGGCGGCGCGGATGGCCTTCTCCCAGTCGCCTACGTGGAGGCTCTCGTTCTCCGAGTGCGCATTGGTGTACGGATCCTCCACGCCGATGAGCAGTGCGGGCACGCCGCCCAGCTCCTTCGCGAAGGGCTCCACGAACGGGATGGAGCCACCGCAGCCGATGGTCACCGCCTCCCGCCCGTACCCCTTCTTCAGCGCGCGGAACGCCGCCTGGAACGCCGGGTGTGAAGAGTCCGTGTACCACCAGCTCGACGCCGCATCCTCCTTGATGTGCAGCTCCAGCCCCCAGGGCGTCACCTTCCGCAGGTGCTCCACCAGCCGGCGCTGCACGTCCTGCGCGTCCATGTCCGGCACCACGCGGATGCCCACCCGCGCCCACGCCGAGTCACTCACGATGTTACGCGCGTCCTTGCGGCTGCTCGCCTGGATGGCGTTGATGGCGATGGAGGGCTGCCGCCAGTTCATCTCCCACGGGTGCTTTCCGCCCAGCATCTGCACGCCTGGCAGCAGGCCCACCTGCTGGCGGAAGTACGCGTCATCGCCCGGCAGCGCCTGGATGCTCTTCTTCTCGTCCTCCGTCAGCGGCTTCACCTTGTCCAGGACGCCTGGGATGGCGATGGAGCCGTCCGGGTTCGTCAGCGTCGCCAGCATCCGGCACAGCCCCATCACGGGATCCGGAATGGGCCCACCCCACATCCCCGAGTGCACCGCCTGCTTCAGCCCCCGCACCTCGACTTCAAGGGTCACCAGCCCGCGCAGCGCCGTGGTGATGGAGGGCAGCCCCACGTCGAAGTTGGACGTGTCCGTCAGTACGATGGCGTCCGCCTGCATCAGCGCCTTGTGCTTCTGCAGGAACGGCGCGAGGTGATCGCTGCCCACCTCCTCCTCGCCCTCGATGATCACCTTCACATTGAGTGGCAGCGAACCCGCACCCTTCAGCCACGCGTCCACCGCGGACGTGTGCACCACGATGCCGGCCTTGTCATCCGCCGCCCCGCGCCCGTACAGCCGCCCGTCTCGCAGCTCCGGCTCGAACGGGTTGCTCTTCCACGCGCTCGCGTCTCCCGGCGGCTGCACGTCGTGGTGCGCATACAGCAGCAGCGTGGGTTTCCCGGGCGCCTTGAGCACCTCACCATAGACGTAGGGGTGTGCCCCCTCTATTTCGAGGAGCTGCACATTTTCAAAGCCACGGTCCTTGAGGAGCTTTGCGGTGGCCTCGGCACTCCTGCGCACCTGTGCGGGATCGAAGCCGTCAAAGGAGACGCTGGGGATGCGCACCAGGGCCTTCAGATCCTCCAAGTATGCGTTCTTCTGGGACTCGAAACGAGCGAGGGCTGGGTCAATGGGCATGGAACGTTCCATATCGCAAAAGCGTACGCCGGGTGCTCGCCTCCTCGGGTGAATCGAGGGCTTTGCCGGTTATCATGCGCCCATGGCCGACGCACCGACCCTGCTCCTCGTCGACGATGACAACTTCGTTCGGCGCATCTTGAGAGACACCCTTGCGGAAACCGGCATCGAGCTGAGGCTGCTCGAGGCCTCGGACGGCGAAGAAGGACTCGCCATCGCCGCGCGCGAGCAGCCCGCGCTCATGTTCCTGGATCTGTTCATGCCTCGGCGCAGCGGCCTGGAGGTGCTCGCGGCGATGAAGAAGACATCTCCGGGCACGCGGGTGCTCGTCATCAGCAGCATGGACGCCGAGCCCGTCGTGGAGCAGGCCCTGGCCGCGGGTGCCGTAGGCTTCGTGGGCAAGCCGTTCCACCCCCTGGAGATCGCCTCTGCCGTCCGTCAGGCCCTTGCTCAGTAGGAGGGGCGTCCTATGACGAACAACTACTGGATTAGCGATACCGTTGGCCGTGTCCTCGGCCCGCTGACGCTCCAAGCCCTGAGAGATCTGATCGGCTCGGGGCGCCTGAAGGCCGTCACCCGTGCCTCTCGGGACGGCAGTACCTGGATCCCCATCCAGGACTTCGAGGAGGTGAGGGACCTCATCTCCGCCGCGAAGCCTCCGCCCGAGCAGCAGCAGGCCGAGCGGATCCGAACCCAGCTCCGCCAGCTGCAAGCCCTGAAGACGCCACACGAGATCTTCGGCGTGAAGCCGGGCGCCAACCTCGACGAGCTGCGCCTGGCCTTCTTCAAGCTGGCCCGGCGCTACTCGCCGGAGCACCTGCTCCCGGACACGGGCCAGGAGCTGCGCCGGGCATCTCAGGAGATGTTCGACTTCCTCTCGCAGAAGATGCGCGAGGCCGAGGCCGCCCGGCCTGCCGTCCAGGGCACTCCGGCCCGTGGCGTCACGCCGGTCCCGCTCAAGGGCGCGGTGGGCAATGGAGCCCGGGGAGTACCGCCCGGCTCGACGGCCCCCTTCCACCCGGCCGCGCCCGTGGCGACCCCGGTCCGCAAGCAGGTGGCCGCACCCACCTACTCGAGCGATGAGTTCGTCGGCCTCCAGCTGCGCACGCACAACGACCGGGTCCACGCCGACATCCACGTCACCGATCGGAACCTGGGCATGTTCACCGAGCACCGGCTGATCAACCTGACCTCTGGCGGGCTCTTCATCCCCGCCCGGCGGCCGCTGCGGCTGGGGACGAAGGTGAACCTGACGCTGCACTTCGAGCAGCCTCCACGCTCCATCGAGCTGCGCAGCACCGTCATCTGGGAGCACGCCCTGGATGACGGGAAGCAGCCCCAGGGTTACGGGCTGGGGCTGGCGGGCCTGCGGCAGGAGGAGAAGACGTTCCTCCAAGAGTACGTCCGCGCCCACCTCAAGCCGTCAGCCCCAGGCTAGGCGAGAGGTCCCTTGCGCGCTGCATGGGGGCGCTCCAGGATGCGCCCCTGTGCTTGACGGCTCCGAGTACCGCCCGCTCGAGGGACTCCCTCTGCCTGTCGCCATCCTGCGCGCGGAGCGGGTGGTCTACGCCAACCCGGCGTTGACGGCCCTGCTCGGCGCCTCCACGGAGGAGCTGTCTCGCCTGTCCATGGCGCAGCTCCTGGAGCGCTTCATCCCCCAGGAGCTGCCGTGGCTGGAGCCGCTCTACGAGTCTCGCCCCCGCGAGGAGCGACCTCCCGGCTCCGAGCTCTGGTTGCGCCTGCGGGACGCGACGGGGAAGGAGCGGATGTGTCAGGTGCAGACCTGCGCCGGCTCCGAGCCCGATGAGCAGGTGGTCCTCGTCCAGGACATGGAGCGGGACGACACCGTGCGCCGGCTCACCGAGGCGCTGGTGGCCGCAGCGCTGAAGATGATGCACTGCCGGGATGAGCAGACCGTGCTGGAGCTGGCGGTCGACGCGATCCACGAGCAGGGCTTCTTCATCTCGGTGCTGCGCCTGGAGGGGGACGCGTTCATCCACGGCCCTCTGCGGCAGGATCCCAAGGCCCTCGCCTTCGGAGAGAAGCTCTATGGCCGGCCCATCGGGGAGGTGCGCTTCCCCCGCACGAGCATGCCCCACATGGAGGCCGTGCTCACGCGGCGCAAGGCCGCGTTCCACCAGGACATCCACGCCACGCTGGAGCACTTCCACGCCCCGGAGCTGGCCGCGTACCTCAAGCGCACCTTCCCCAAGGCCAACGCCCTGGACGCGCCCATCTACGTGGAGGACAAGCCATACGGCATCCTCGCGGTGCAGGGCCAGACGCTCACCCCCGTGAGCGCAGGCACGCTGGAGCTCTTCGCCAGCATGGTGGGCAGCGCGATGGAGAACGTGCGCCACCACCGGGAGTCCTTGGCCCGCCTGGCGGAGGTGTCGCGGCTCCAGAGCGACCTCATGGAGCAGGAGCGTCTCACGGTGCTGGGCGAGGCCGCCGGCGTGGTGGCCCACGAGGTGCGAAACCCGCTGGGCGCGATCCTCAACGTGGCGGCCGTGCTCAAGCGCGAGCCCCACCTCAGCCCCATCGGCACCAGCGCGGTGTCCATGCTGGAGGAGGAGGTGACGCGGCTCGAGGACATCGTCCGGGATCTGCTGGACGTGGTCCGGCCCTTCGAGCTGCGCCCCAAGCCGCTGCACCTGGGGGAGCTGGCGCGGCGCGTGGTGGAGCTCCTGCAGCCGATCGCCGAGTCCACCCAGGCCCGCATCGACCTCGAGGAGCAGGCAGAGCTGCCCCTGCTCCAAGCGGACGAGACGCTGCTGCAGCTCGCGCTGTCCAACCTCCTGCGCTACGCCCTGCGCTCCTCGCCTTCCGGGGGGAAGGTGCGGCTGGAGCTCTCGAGCGTGGAAGGGGGCCTCTCCCTGGTGATGGAGGATCAAGGCGCGGGGCTGTCGGGCGTGGACTCCCAGCGCGTCTTCGAGCCCTTCTTCACCAGCCGCGCCACGGGAGCCGGGTTGGGGCTGGCCGTGGTGCGGCGCGTGGTGCTCGCACACGGCGGCACGGTCGGCGTGCGCGAGCGGCTCGGTGGGGGCGCTCGCTTCGAGGTCTTCCTGCCTGTGGGCTCGAAGGGCTGAGCGCCAGGGCTGGCCTACACCCGGATGCCCAGCATGCGCAGGCTGTTGAGGACGCCGTTGTTGAGCGCCAGGTCGCTGTAGGCACTCTCGTTGAGGTCGAAGCTGGAGCGGTGACCAGTCAGGTCCTGGGCGATGCGGTGGCCCAGCGCATCCACGGTCTTCTCTTCCAGCTGCGAGTTGCCATCTCCCGTGGTGGCGGCGTGGCCCAGCTCATGCGCGAGCGTCTGGATGAGGTCGGGGCTGTTGGGGTCGGCGATCTCGATGGAGGTGTTCCCGTTGCCCCAGCGCGTGATGCCCGCAGTGCCGGCTCCGCCATCCGGGTTGAGTCCGGCGTTGGCCGAGATGGAAGTCAGCCCGTTGGCCTTGGCCGCGGCGAGGAGCTTGGCCCCATCCGGGTGGCTGGCGATCTGCTCGAGCGCGCGGGCCAGCCGAGGATCCGAGACCTGGATGCCCGCGACCGAGCCCGCGCCACCGGCCGGAGCCGCGCGAGCCGCGCCGCCGCCGCCGTCCAGCGAGGGCATCCCCTTCGGGGCTCCGCCACCGCCGCCGAAGCTGTCGCGAGCGCCCGGGACACCGCCGCCACCACCACCACCGCCGCCACCACCACCGCCCGCTGCCGAGGGACCCGAGGCGCCCAGGTCCTCGCCCGGAGGAAGAGCGCCCGAGCGCTTCAGCTGCTCCAGCAGCATCGCGATGAGCTTCTCCAGCTCGCCCAGGACATCCTGGACCTTCTCCTCGGGCTTCGTGCCCGTGGGCTTCACCGCACCCGTCTTCGCGTCTCCAAGGGGGGCCTGAATACGCTGGGCCAGGGACTGAACCAGGTTCGAGCCGAAGCGACCGGAGACGGGCGACACCATGGGCGGCTCCTCTCCCGACAGACTTTGTCGGAGTGGATGGGGGTTGTGCCTACATTTTCGGCCCATGTAGGCGGAAGTTGCTCCGCACCTTACAAAAAAGAGAAGCCCCTGGAGTTTCAGGGGCTTAGAGGGAGATTTTCGGAGAGAGGACGAGCCGGCATCGGATGCCTCCGTTGCGCACGTGCAGATTTCTGGTGTCTCTCAGGCCCAGTTCCCGAATCAGCCCTTCCTCGTCGGGAACGAGCAGCGCCGCGCGCCACCCCTGGAAGGCCCGCCGGAGGGTGGCGCCCAGGGCCCGGTACAGCGCAGGCAGCTCACCACTCTCCCCGACACGCTTCCCATAAGGCGGATTGGCCACCACCAACCCAAGCCCCGCACCGGGCGCATCGAGCGTCTTCACGTCCCGCCGCTCCAGCGCCAGCGTCACCCCCGCCCTCCGCGCGTTGCGACGCGCCGTCCCGAGCGCCCCCGCGTTGATGTCGAAGCCATGCAGCGGAGCCCGGGGAGCTGACAGCGCCTCCGAGCGTGCCCGAGCCCTGCGCTGCTCCCAGGCCGCCGGGTCGAAGCCGGGGAAGCGCTCGAAGGCGAAGCTTCGCTCCAGGCCCGGCGCCCGGCGCATGGACATCCAGGCCCCCTCAATGAGGAACGTGCCCGAGCCACACATCGGGTCCACCAGCAGCTCCGTCCCGTCGTAGCCCGCGAGCGCCAGGATCCCCGCGGCGAGCGTCTCTCGCAGGGGAGCACGCCCGATCTCCTGGCGGTAGCCACGCCGGTGGAGCGGCTCTGCGCTGGTGTCGGCGCTGACGGTGCACTCGGGGCCTTCCAGCCGGACCAGGAGCGTGAGGCCGTCGGTGCCCTCTTCGTCCAGAGCCCCGGCGCGCCCCACGCTGGAGAGCTTCCAGGCCCGCGCTGCGGCAGAAGGCACCGCGTTCCCTGGCACGCCCGAGCCATGCGCGGCCACGGACAGCTTCGGCGTCTCCTTCCCGTCCCACACATGGCTCAGGTCCAGCGCCGCGAGCCCCCGCGTCAGGGCCCCCACGTCCGGCGCGCGGAAGCTCCCCAGGCGCAGCAGCACCCGGCTGGCGGTGCGCAGGCGGAGGTTGGCCTCCTGGTGCAGCCCGGCGGGCCCCTCCAGCTCCACACCGCCCTCCACCCGTCGAGGAGCAAGGCCCAGCGCCGCCGCCTCCGCCTCCAGCGCGGACTCCAGTCCCGGCGGGGCCACGGCGAAGACCTGCTCCTTCTGGAGAACGCTCGTCACGGGCGGCCCATTGTCCGCGCCCGAGCGCCCTCCGCAATCCTTATCGTCGAAGCTGCCTCATTTGCGTTAATGGGAGGGCCATGAGCACCGCCGAGACCCCTGCAGCCCCCGTCCGCAAGAGGCCCGTGGAGTACGAGGTCACCGTCACCGAAGTCCGGATGGAGACGCACGACACCGGCACCCTCTTCCTGGACTTCGGGAGCGCACCGGTCGAGTACAAGGCCGGGCAGTTCATCAACATCGACCCGCACCAGTTCCCCGCCCTCCGCGCGCTCGCCGCCTTCCTTCAGGAGCAGAAGGGCCGCCGGGAGCTGTTCCGCTCCTACTCGATGTCCTCCGCGCCTCACGAGCCCCTGGTGGCCATCACCGTGAAGGACGAGGAGTTCCTCCCCGGCCTCACGAAGTATCCGCCGCTGCTCGCGCCCTACCTCCTGCACGGCCGGCTTCCCGGCGCCCGCATCAAAGTCCAGGGCTTCATGGGCCCCTACACCCTCCCGGACGACGTGCAGGAGCGCACGGACCACCTCGTCCACATCGTGGCTGGCTCCGGCGGCGTGCCCAACTTCTCCATCCTCAAGGACGCACTGCACCGCGGCCTGAAGCTGCGCCACACCGTCCTCTGCTCCAACAAGACGTGGGCGGACATGCTCTTCCGAGAGGAGCTGGAGAAGCTGGAGGCTGCGAACCCGGGCACCGTGAAGGTACTGCACACGCTCACCCGGGAGACGGAGGAGTCGCGGTTCGGCCCCAACGTGCGCAAGGGCCGCATCGGCCAGGCGCTCCTCGAGGAGCTCATCCCGGACCGGCAGACCTGCCTCGTCTACGCGTGTGGCCCGGCCATCTCCCCGTGGGATCGACGCAAGGCCCTGGAGACGCGCACGCCCGCAACGCCCCGCTTCATGGAGGCGGTGCTCGGCCACCTCCACACACTGGGCGTCGACGACAAGCGCATCAAGCGGGAGACGTACGGGTAGCAGCCGCCGCGGGCTCCACACCCAGCAGCCGCGTCAGCTTCGGCTGCACTCCGAAGGAGCCCAGCAGCGTCTCCAGCTTCGCACGCGCCGGACGGTTCTCCCGGTGCACGCGCCGCCCGAGGATGAGCTCGTTCTTCAGCGAGTGCTCCCACCCCGTCAGCTCCGTCACCGTCACCTGGTAGCCGAAGGACTCGAGCGTCATGGCCCGGATGACGTTGGTCAGGTGCGAGCCGAACTCCCGCCGGTGCCAGGGGTGCTGGAAGAGCAGCCCCAGCGTCGCCTCCACCTCCGGCCGCTTGTCCTTGAGCTGCGCTGCCACCTCCGCCTGGCAGCACGGCACCACCGCCACGTAGTCCGCCCCGTGCCGGACGGCGGCCGCCAGCGCGTCATCCGTCGCAGTGTCACACGCGTGCAGCGCCGTGAGCAGGTGGATGCGCTCCGGCCAGGTGGCCCCCTCCAGGTGCGCCGTCTGGAACTCCATCCGCGTGAAGTCCAGGCGCTTCGCCCGCTCCTTCGCGCGCTCGGTCAGCTCCGGGCGGCCCTCGATGGACAGCAGGGTGCCGGCGGGCGCGTCCTTGAGGAACAGCTCGTAGAGGATGAAGCCCAGGTAGGCGTTGCCGCTGCCCGCATCCACCAGCACGGGCGAGGGGTAGCGCACCAGGAGGTCCTCCAGCGCCGGGCGCAGCAGGCCCACCAGGTGGTTGACCTGCTTGAGCTTGCGCAGGGCATCCGCGTTGAGGTGCCCCTCGCGCGTGAGCAGGTGCAGCTCGCGCAGGAGCGCCTGGGACTGGTCCGGCAGCAGCTCGCGCCGGACCTGCGGTGCCTTGACGTTGCGCCTCAGACCGACACCACCTCAGACACCTCGGGGATCTCCTCGCGAAGCCGCCCCTCGATGCCCATCTTCAGCGTCGCCGTCGAGGACGGGCAGCCGCTGCACGAGCCCTGCATATGCAAGTAGACGATGCCATTCTCGAAGCGGTCCAGGGTGATGTCGCCGCCGTCCTGAGCCACCGCGGGGCGGATCTCCGCGTCGAGGATGTCCCGGATGCGCTGCTCCACCGAGCCGCCGCCTCCCCCCCCCGTGGCCGCGCGGGCCGCCGCCACCGCCTGCTCGTCCACCACGGGCTCATTGGACTCCAGGTGCGAGTCCAGCGTGGCCATCACCGCGTCATTCAGCTCGTCCCACTCGCCGTCGTCCCCCTTGGTGACGGTGATGAAGTTGAGGCCCACCATCACCGCCGTCACGCCCTTGACGTCCATCAGCTTGAGGGCCAGGGGGGACTTCTTCTCGGCCTCCTCCCGGTTGGTGAAGTTCACCGCGCCGCTGGCAAGAAGGCGCCGGTCCACCACGTACTTCAAGGTGCTGGGGTTGGGGGTCCACTCCAGCTGGATGTTCACCGACATGTAGAAGATCTCCTGTCCTACTCCTCTAAGGCGGACGGGGCCCCATAGCAACCCGGAGCCCTGGGAAGCAAACTGACGCCTGGATGTAGAGCCCGAAGCACGGTTCGGTGTATGACAGCCGATCTAAGGACTTTCGCCTATGGAGCCGAAGCTTCCACCCCGTCCCCCCCAAGAGCCTCGAGCGCTGCCGCGCATTCCCGTGAGCGTGATGGAGGGGCTCTTCGTCCGCGGCCTCAAGGCTGAGGGGCGGCTGGCGGAGCGTCTGCTCTCCTACGGGTACGACATCAAGAAGCCCGAGGTGAGCTACTCCGTGCTCACCTACCAGCGCTGCGTCAATGCCGCCCGAGGCGAGGTCTTCGGCCACCTGAGCGATGAGGAGGCCTACCGGCTGCTCGGTCGGAAGATGGTGGACGGCTTCCTGGAGACGCTGGTGGGCAAGGTGGTGGCCGTCGCCATGCCGATGATTGGCCCGGCCCGCGTGGTGGAGCGCCTCCCCCGCTACTGCGCGATGATGGGCCGTGGCGAGATGGAGGTCCGAATCACCCCCGCGGGCGAGACGGCCCGGCGCATCTACTTCGGCGACATCTACAACCGCCCCGAGTTCCTGGCAGGGGCCCTCGAGGTGGGGCTGGAGCGCGCGCACGTCAAGCCTACCGTCACGGTGGAAGACCGGACCGCGGAGGGCTACCGGCTCTTCCTCCGCTGGTAGCTGCCCTGGACAGGCCGCTCCCTGGCGAGCGCCCTGCCCGGTCGTTATAGGCTCGCGCCACCCCACGCCTGCCGATGTCCAGCTCCCTTCCGCTCACCCTTCGCGTCCACCGCACCATCACCGAGGTCCCTCGCGGGGCCTGGGATGCGCTGCTCGACGAGGCGGCGGTGCCCTTCCTGGAGTGGGCCTTCCTGGCGGCGCTGGAGGAGAGCGGCTGCGCCGTGCCCGAGCGGCGCTGGCACCCGCGCCACCTGACGCTGTGGCGAGGCTCTCGCCTGGTGGCCGCCGCTCCCGCGTACCTCCGGGAGGACAGTGACGGCGAGTTCGTCTTCGACGGCATCTGGGCCACCGCCGCCGGGCGCCTGGGCCTGCGCTACTACCCGAAGCTCATCCTGGCCGTCCCCTTCACCCCGGCTACGGGACGCCGCGTGCTCGTGGCGCCCGGGGAGAATCGAGCCGCCCGGGAGGCCGAGCTGTACACCGCCGCCCTCGAGTTCGCCCGCGCCGAGGGGCTGTCCGGCATCCACGTCCTCTTCCACACCGAGGCCGAGGCCGCGGGACTGGAGGCCGCGGGCTTCACGCTGCGCCTGGGGGTGCAGTACCAGTGGAGCAACGCGGGCTACCGCACGCTGGAGGACTTCCTCGGTCGCTTCCACTCCAAGCGGCGCACCCAGCTGCGGCGGGAGCTGCGCGCCCCCGCCAGCCAGGGCATCACCGTGCGCACCGTGCGCGGCGAGGAGCTGGCGGAGCTGGACCCGGACGAGCTCTTCCGCCTCTACGCCTCCACGGTGGACAAGTACCCCTGGGGCCGGCGCTTCCTCACCCCCGAGTTCTTCGCCCGGCTGCTCGCCACCTTCCGCCATCGCTGTGAGTTCGTGGAGGCCCGGCGGGGAGGACAACGCATC
>NZ_DASPHO010000520.1:0-6572 GCF_035629615.1 Hyalangium sp.
AACCAGCTCGCGCTCTCCGCGAACCTCCACGCTGTCAACGGGGTCCGCTCGACGCTCAGCTTCAATGAGCTGGTGGTCTGGTGCTCCTACGGGTCCCATTGACTGGGGGCTGGGGGTAGTACCGTTCATGCCCTTCGCTGCTCATCCCCAAGTATGCTCAGAGCAGAGCTGCCTGAGCCGGTGAACACTTACGCTCGTCCCAGCACGAGTGGACGAGCAGTCGGAGCCGTACTTCATCCTCAACGCCCTACGCACCATCCGCTGCATCGACGAGACTCGATCTGGAGAGATCGACCACTGGCGGCCCGAGCGCAAAGTTCGTTTACGCGAAGGGGAGCTCCAAGGTGGCTGTGGCGCCGTGGCCAGGGCCCTGGCTCTCCAGCGTCAGGCGTCCTCCGAGCAGCTGTGCCGCCAGCGCGCAGGAGTGCAGACCGAAGCCGTGACCCTCCTTGCGCGTGGTGAAGCCGTGCGAGAAGAGATGCTTGCGGACCTCCGGGGTGAAGCCCGCGCCCGTGTCCACGAGCTGGATGTGTATCCAATGTCCTTCGTGGGTCAGGCGCACGCTCAGGGTGCGCTGCCCCGCGGGGACCTCGTCCATGGCGTCCTTGGCGTTGGTGATGAGGTTGAGCAGGATCTGGAGGATCTTGTGCTTGTCCACCCTGACCCTGGGCGCGGGTGACAGCTCTCGCGTGATGGAGATGCTGTGGCGCTGGAGCGCGGCCAGTTGGATGCGCAGCGCGTCATCGATGAGCTGTGCCAGATCGCACTCCTCGATGAGCAGGGCCGTCTTGGCATAGTCCTGTTGGACGCGGACGATGGCGCGGATGTGCTCGATGTGCTGGCCCATCGCCTCCAGGCCTTCCCGCAGGTCTGCCTGCTCGTGCAGCAGCGTGTCCCCCAAGGCCGACAGGTAGTGGCGCACCCGGCTGCCGCGCGGATCTCGAGTGAGGAAGTCCCCCAGGTCCTCCAAGTGCTGCTCCAGCATGGCCGCCGTCTTCTGCACGCCCTCCACATGAGAGGAGTTGACCAGGGCGAGCATGGCCTCGAAGTTGATGACGGCGCTGGTGAGGACGTTGCCGACGTTGTGAAGCACGTTGGAGGCGACCTCGGCCATGCCGACCTCACGGGCTGTGTTCACGAGGCGGGCCTGGGCTTGCTTGAGCTCGCGCGTGCGCTCCTCCACGCGGCGCTCCAGCTCGTCGTTTGCGCGGCGCAGGGCCACCTCGGCGCGCTGGACTTCGTCGTACAGCCGAGCGTTCTCGAAAGAGATGACGGCCTGTGAGGCGAGGTGCTCGAGCAGAGAGAGGCGGGCCGGGGTGAAGGCGTTGGTGGCCAGGCTGTTCTCCAGGTAGAGCGCGCCGTAGAACTCCTCCTGGCGTAGCAGGGGCAGGCAGAGCACCGAGCGTGCCTTGCTGCGCGCCAGGTACTCGTCGGAGGAGAAAGGGTGAGGTGTGGCGGCATCACCGATGAGCACATGCTCGCCGGTGCGCTTGACGTAGGTGATGAGGGACCAGGGCAAGGCATGGGTGTCCCCCTGCGCCGAGGCGCCCACGAAGCTGTCCGGCAAGTCGCCGGAGGTGGCGACCACCGCGAGGGTGTCGCCGCGCGGCAGCAGCAGGGCGCCGCGCTGAGCACCGGCATTCTCGATGGCCACCTGCATCAGGGTGAGCATCAGCCGCTCGAGGACGATCTCGCGGGAGATGGCTTGCTGGGCCTTGACGACGGTGAGCGCGTCGACCTGGGATGAGTCCGTGCTGGTGGTGTGGCCGCCAGGGCTGGACTCCTGCGAGGACGCGAGGCCAGGCCATTGGGAGTCCAGGTGCTGGACCTTGCCGGTGGCGCCCCACTGCCGGTACGCCTCTCGGGCGGCGCGTGCAAAGGCCTTGAAGATGGAGGGAGCGCGCCGCGTACTCCAGAACCTGGCGGCGAGCTCATTGGCGAGGGCCACGTGCTGGATGAAGCCATTCTCCTGGGCCGACTGAAGGGCCTCCTCATAAGCGCAGGTGGCCTCGTCCCCATGTCCCAGGAGGCGGGCCAGCTCCGCGGAGACCATCCGCTCCAGGGCGCGGAAGTTCTGGGGGCAGTGTGTCGCCCACTCCGCGAGCTGCTGCTGGTGCTGCTGCATCGCCTCGAGGTACTCCCGCTGCTGCTCCGGTGCCGCGTCCGCGTAACAGGCGGCCAGCGTCAACGCGTGGTAGAGGCGGTAGTCTGAAGCCAGGGAAGAGCCATACGCGGACGAGAGGAACCCAGCCGCCCTGGCTCCCGCCTCGCGGGCCTGCTCGTACGCGCCGCACATGAAGCGCGACTGCATTCTCAGGATCCAGTACCAGCAATGCACGAGGCCCGAACGCTCCGCTGTCAGCCCGGCCTCGAAGGCCTCCTCACCGAAGCCCTCACCGTTGAGTGTGTCGAACGAGCGCGAGAGCCCACGCATCTGCTGCACGTAGCGCTGAGCGACGGAGATCAGCTCCCGCATGTCCCTGAAGCCTGGCTTCCCGACGAAGTCTTGCTGAGCGACGCTCTCCCGGTAGACCTCCTCCAGTGGATGCCCCAGGCAGAGACGGTCCCTGACGATACAGTAGCTGGGGTAGCAGGCCATGATGGAGTCACCCGCCTCGACAAGAGCCTGGAAGGCACTCCGGGTGAGCTCCAAGGCCGCGGACATGGGCTGGGTCCAGAGGTGGAGCACCGCCCGGGCAAAGAGCACCACCCCGCGGGCGGCAGTCAAGCGGTGGTGCTCGATGAGCTCCTGGGCGAGAAGGCCAAAGGCATAGCCCTCCCGGTACCGCTTGAAGAACCACCCGGTCACGCCTCCGAACAAGGCATACACGTGCGTGGAGATGCCGCTGTTGCCATGCTGGAGGGAGAGGGCGACCGCCCGACACACCAGGAGGGTGTACAGGTTGTGGTCCGCGAAGAATGTCGACCGGTTCAGGCTCGCGATGACATCCATGACTGCCTTCATGTCCGGGTCGGTCATGAGCGGAAGGTCGACGAGGCTCTCGATGGGGCGCTCCCCCAGCAGGGCCCACACCTCCTCATGGGCGGCCACCACCTCCTCCCAAGAGGGATGCGAGGAGATCGGCATGCTCAGGCTGGCCAGGAACTCCAGCAGACAGTCGATGGCGAGTTGTACCGCGCCCGTCACGAGGTAGAGATCGCTCTTCAAGCAATAGACGACTGCCATGTCCGGGCGGGTGCGCGCCCGGGGTTGGAGCTCCTCCACCCGGGAGCGCGCATCGGCGAAGTGGCCGCTGACGAGCTCGCAGGTGGCCTGATCCAACCGCAGCTTGAAGGTCAGCGCGTACTCCGTCTCCCAAGCGTCGCTCGGGAGCAGCTCAACGGCCCGCTTGAAGTAGGCGATGGCCGACTGGTGCGCAATGGAAGCCTTGGCCCTCGTACCGGCCTCCACGTTGAGCCGTGCGGCGCGCAGGCGCTCTGCGGGGCTCTCCATCAGGCTCGCCCCTGCGTTGAGGTGGCTCACCACGTCGAAGAGTTGCTCGCGGATCTCTTCGACAGAGAGGCGCTCCAAGAGCAGGCGGCCGATGCGCAGGTGAAGGGCGGGAAGCTCCTCCGGGGAGAGGAGGGCATGGGCCGCATGTTGGATGCGGTCGTGGAGGAAGCGGTACTGCTCCGGGCCACTGCGCACCAGCAGGCCTTCCTGGAGCACCGGCTCGAGCGCTTGCTCCACCTGGCCCACCTCTCCCCGGCCGGAGAGGGTGGCCAGCATCGGGAGTGAGAAGGGATTGCCCACGCACGCGGCCAGCCGCAGCAGGTGCTGGGCCTCAGAGGGCAGCTGGCGCAGCTTGCCCACCAGGAAGTCCACCACGTTGTCGGAGTAGCCCTTGGCTCGGACACCCTCGCCATCCCACTGCCATCCTCCCGCGGAGGTGCGCAGCAGCAGGCCGTCTTGGTGCAGAGTGACCATCATCTGGAGCAGGAAGAAGGGGTTGCCGCCGGTCTTCTCGAGCACCAGTGCCGAGAGGGGTTCGATGACGTCGCTGCCCGCTCCTGGGAGCGAGTCGGCGACGAGGTGTTGGACATGCTCCAGGCTCAGCGGCTCGAGCTGGAGCTCCGTCACCTTGGCCCCGGCCTTGCGGACCGCCTCCACCGTGGCCACCAGCGGGTGGGAAGGGCTGACCTCGTTGTCGCGGTAGGCCACCAGCCACAGCACCGGGGACGCATTCTCCAGGGAGAGCAGGTGCTGGAGGAGCTGGAGGGTGGCCAGGTCCGCCCACTGCACGTCATCCAGGAATATGACGAGGGGGTGCTTGGCGGTGGCGAAGACGCCCAGGAACCTTCGGAACACGCGGTTGAAGCGGTGCTGCGACTCGGCCGGGGGGAGGGGTTGCACCGCGGGTTGCCGGCCTGCGACGAGCTCCAGCTGGGGGATGACATCCACCAAGACCTGGCCGTCGTCCTGCCAGGCTTCCCGCAGGCGCTCGCGCCAGCGTGCCAGCTCCTCATCGGAGCCTGCGAGCAGCTGCTGCACCAGCCCGCGGATGGCCTGGGCCAGGGTGGCGTAGGGGATGTCTCGCTGGAACTGATCGAACTTGCCGCTCAGGAACAAGCCGCGCCGCTGCACCACCGGCTTGTGCAGCTCGTTCACCACCGAGGACTTGCCGATGCCGGAGTAGCCGCGCACCAGGAACAGCTCCGGTTCGCCACCCCGGAGGGCGCGCTCGAAGCCCTGGAGCAGGGCGGAGACGTGGGCCTTGCGCCCGTAGAGTTGCTGAGGCAACTGGAAGTGGGTGGGGAAGTCGTGCGTGCCCAAGGGGAACAGCTCGCGCTCGCCTCGGCGCAGGCTCTCCCGGCACCGCTCGAGATCGGCCCGTAGGCCCTCGGCGCTGAGGTAGCGCTCCTCGGCCACCTTGGCCAGCAGCTTGAGCACGAGAGAGGAGAGGACGGGAGCAATGGCCGGGACGAGCTCGTGGGGTGGCTTGGGGCTCTGGGCCAGGTGCGCGTGGAACCACTCGAGCGCATCACGCCCTTGGAAGGGTCGAGCGCCGGTCAACATCTCGTAGAAGGTCACCCCCAGCGAATAGAAGTCGGTGCGGTAGTCCACCGAGCGGTTCATGCGCCCGGTCTGCTCGGGGGACATGTAGGGCAGCGTGCCTTCGATGAGGGAGGAGGGCGCAGCATCCACGCGCTCGACGCGCTGGAGGGTGGCGGTGCCGAAGTCGATGATGCACGCCTCACCCTGGGGAGTGATGATGATGTTGGAGGGCTTGAGATCCTTGTGGATGACGCCGTGACGGTGGATCTCCGCGAGGCTCGAGGTGAGCGAGACAGCCAGGTCGAGGAACTGGAGGACGTCCAGCGGCTGGCCGACGAGCTCGGACAGGGGTGTTCCCTCCACCTGCTCGATGAAGAGGGCCGGGCGTTCGGGCTCGCAGGCATGAGCCATGGGGACGCCCTCCACTTCCCGGAGGCGCTGGAGGATGGCGAACTCGCGGCGGTAGCGCTCGCGATCGTGCGGGGAAGGCACCATCGGGGTCTTGAGGAGGCCTGGAAGGCCATCGACTTCCCGCACCGAGTGAAAAAGGGTTGCGGAGCCGGTAGACTTGTACGTGCCGAGGACTCTGAAGCCCGGAATTTGAAACATGTATGATTTTAACGAAGGGGGTGTGGA
Organism: Hyalangium sp.; assembly: GCF_035629615.1. Classification (GTDB taxonomy): domain Bacteria; phylum Myxococcota; class Myxococcia; order Myxococcales; family Myxococcaceae; genus Hyalangium. The sequence continues at coordinate 5,633 of NZ_DASPHO010000520.1, forward strand.
TCCGCCAAGAGGAGCCTCTGCTGGCAAGCCCCTGGATGGACAGAGGAGGTCTGGCATCCTCGGGGAATGGGTCCACTGGCTCGTTGGTATCGACTCACGCTCGTGTCGCTGGTCCTCGCCGGGACGGTGTCCCGCCTTCGTAACGCTGCGGCGGCTGCTCGGCGAGGCCTGGGCGCGCAGGCTCGCAGAGGCGGTGCAACGGCACTCGGCCGGCGTGGGCGGCAGCGTGATCCTGGGCGTCCTGCTGGCGGTGGCTCCAGGCGTGGGGCACTTCTTTGGCCTGCCCCTGGACGTGCGACATGTCACCCTTGCCTTCGGCTCGCTCGTCTTCGCCGCATGCAGCCTGGGGCCTGGGGCCTGAGACCGTCGGGCAACCCGACTTCCTCGCCGCGATGCTGAATGAGACAGCCCGGCTCCTTCCTGCTGCCTCCTCACGACCCGCCCGGTTCCGCAGCGGCCCCAGACGCGTCTTCCCAAGCCCCCGCAGTCCCTACGCACCCCACAGGAGGCCCCACGACCTAGATAGATGGGGCCGGAGAAGCCACCTGGGGGGTAGGAAGAACGCGGCGGGACTGGTTGACCTATGTCATTCCCGTTTGCGACAGTCCCGCGCCCTCCTCTCGAGCGTGGAGCCTCCTTTGAAAGCCTGGATGCTGTTGTGCAGTGCCTGTGCCGTCCTCTGCAGCCTGTCCGCGAATGGCGCTCCGCGGAACGATGCCTCGGCGCCCTCCATCGACCTGAAGCGCGCCATGCGACAGGTACACTTCGCGTTCCACCCGGGGGCCGACGGGCGCTGGAGCGGGAGCCATGGCACCTACGCCGTCCAGGCCGGCGCAGACGGACTGGCGCTCACTCCCTTCCACGCTCCGGCTGCCCCCCAGGCGCTGGTGAGAGGGGCGCCCCTGAAGCTGGGGGCGGCGCGTATCCGCCGCGGTGGCCA
>NZ_DASPHO010000521.1:0-3420 GCF_035629615.1 Hyalangium sp.
CTTCGTCGTGGAGGGCACCGCGTTCCTCAAGCACATGGTGCGCAACCTGGTGGGAACGCTGGTGGAGGTGGGCAAGGGCCGTCAGTCCGAGGCCTGGGTGGCCGAGGTGCTGGCCTTGAAGGACAGGACGAAGGCAGGGCCTACCGCGCCTCCGCAGGGGCTGGTGCTGGAGGAGGTCTTCTACGGGGAGGGGCCGCCCCCTCGCACGGCCGGGGACTCGACGGACGTGTTTGATGACGAGCCATGAGGCCTCCGGGCCGGGCTTGCGCTAGGCTCCAGCGGCGTGAGCTCCAAGCTTGGCATTCTCGATCCGGTGCGCGTGCGCATCCGCCGCTTCCAGTTCGTCGTGGGACTCGGCTTCTTGTCGCAGGTGATCGGAGCCGTGCTCTCCGTGGCGCTGGCCTACCGGCTGGCTGAGCGCATCCAGGATCTGCCGGATGGCCTCAAGCTGCTCGTCGGCATCCCGCTGCAGAACCTGTGGGCGATCGCCGTGCTGCCCCTGCTGTGCTACGGCGCCGCGCGCATCATCGAGCTGAAGCCGCTGTCGACCGCCGTGGGAGGCGTGGCGTCCGGCCTGGTCTTCGTCCTCGTGCTCAACTTCGCGTGGGGCGGCTTGGAGGGGCTGTGGCCCGGGTTGGCAGCCGGTTCGCTGCAGATCTCCGCGCTGGCGGCGGGGGTGCTCCTCAGCTACCGGGCGGTGTTGAAGGGGCGCGCTGCCGCTGCCCAGGGTGCGCTCAAGGCCCAGGCCCAGGCCGAGTCGCGCAAGGTGGAGTACCAGGAGTTCCTGCGCGAGGCCGAGCGCGGCGCGGAGAAGACGGCCCAGCGTGAGGCGGAGCGGGCTGCCGCGGCGGCCTCCGGGGGCAGCGCGGCGGTCGCGGTGGCTCCGGACAGTGGGGCCGTGAGCTCGGGGAACGCCGTGGCGGGGGCTGAGATGGGGGCCTCGGGAGCTTCGAGCCCAGAGTCCGCCAGCCCAGGTGTGGCGAGCACCGATGCTCCGGGTGAGGCAAAGGCCCCCACGACGGGCAGCTGAGTGAGCAGGTGGAGGCCAAGGAGGAGGAGGTGAAGGCCTGGTACCAGGAGCAGCTCACCCGCGCAGAGTACCGCGAGGAAGAGCCGCTCCTGTTCCGACGGAAGGCGCAGGAGGTGCGGCTGGACGTCACGCCCCGAGCAGGAGGGCTCCATGTCTTCCTCTTCCTGCGCACGGCTGGCGAGCCCCCGCCCCTGTGACGGGGGCCGCCGGGTGTGTCAGCAGGGGAAGCACGCAGCCTGGCGCAGCGCGGTGTCCTCGGGAAGCCCCAGGGCCACGTTGAGGCTCTGCACGGCCTGACCGGCCAGCCCCTTCACCAGGTTGTCCAGCGCCACCATGACGGCCACGGTGCGCCCGCGCGTGGCGACGGAGATGTCGGCGAAGTTGCTGCCCACCACCGAGGCCAGCCGCGGCGTGCCCTCCACCACGCGCACCATGGGCGAGGTGGCGTAGTAGCGGCGGAAGGTCTCGGTCAGCGAGTTCGTGCTCACGCCGCCGCCGTTCTCCGGCCACTCGAACTGCACGGTGGCGAAGATGCCGCGCACCAGCGGCGCCGAGTGGGGCACGAAGGTGAGCCGGTGGCGCGAGGCCTTGTGCGCCACGAGCATCACGTCGATCTCGGCCTCCTGCGGGTGCTCCAGCGGCTTGTAGGCGCGGAAGTCATGCGCGCGGGTGGGGTGGTGGGTCACGTCGCCCGGCAGTGCGCCCGAGCCCGAGGAGCCCGTCACCGCTGAGGCCGCGATCATGCCCAGGCCCGGCGTGGACGCCACGGGCAGCAGCGCGAGCTGCACCGCCGTGGCGAAGCAGCCCGGGTAGGCGATGCGCTTCGCGCCCTTCAGCTTGTCGCGGCGCCACTCGGGCAGGCCGTAGACGAAGCGCTCGAGCAGCTCGGGCGCCGGGTGGGGGCGGCCGTGCGTCGCGGCGTAGCGACCGGGGTGGTCCAGCCGGAAGTCCGGGGAGAGATCGACCAGGACGATCCGCTCGGACAGGCCCAGCGAGGCCCACTGCTTCTCCAACGCGGGCAGCTGCTTCGCGAGCTCCTCCTCCTCCAGCGCGGAGAAGACCACCGGCTGTGGCGAGTCCGTGAGCCAGCGCCAGTCCGGCGCCGCGTCGAACTTGCCCTCCACCAGCCCGCGCAGGTGTGGGTGCACCTTGTAGAAGGGCATGTCCGCGTGGGGCGTGGACACCGCGCGTACGGCGGCTACTGCCGGGTGTCCCGACAGCAGCCGCAACAGATCGCCGCCGGGGAAACCGGCAGCGCCCAGGATGTAGGCGTGTACCTTGTTCATGCGCTCTTCCTCCCAGCAATCCGCGGTGCAACCTTCTCGACGATGAATCCACCCAGGCCGGCGGCGTCCGCTCGCGCGTTGTGCGCGGGCAGCCCCACCTCTCGCTCCACGAAGCGGATGCCCACCCGGTTGTCCGTGGCGGGCCCGGCCACCACGTCCACCTGGATGCCGTAGGTCTCCTTCATGTGGCGCACGCCACCGGCGGCACCCACGGGATCATTGGCGCACAGCACCCACGCGCCGCCGAGCCCGCGCAGCTCTGGGTCCTCGAGGATGGCCTGCACGCCGTACTCGCCCATGATGCCGTCTCCCGTCTCCGCGACGATGACGTCCACATCCGCGGCGGCCAGCTCGGAGAGGATGACTCGCGACACCTGGGCCGCCGTCTTCGGGCTGGTGCAGACGGTGCCCGCGTCGGTGAAGTCCATCACCACCTCCGCGCCCGAGTCCCGCATGCTCAGCGTGTCCCGCATCAGCGACACGCCGGTGAGCTTGGCGCCGCCCACGCGGTAGCCGGCCTGCATCAGCTGGCGCACCATGGCGCACGCGGCGTACGTCTTCCCCGCGTTCATGCAGGTGCCCACCACGTACACCACCGGCACCGTCACCGGCTGCGTCGAGCCCTTCAGCGCCCCGGCGCGGACGTGGGCCGGCTGCCCGGCGCGCGACTGGAACTCGGGGAACATGAGCACCTGGCCGAGCACCTCTGCCTCGAAGGGCGTGCCCACCCCCGGGTTGTGTGAGGTGCACTGGCCAATCACCCCGCCCATGTTGAGCATGTGGAGCTTCTGGCCGGCGACGACCTGCTCCGGCACCACGCCCTCATACCCGTGCAGCGCGTTGCGGTGGCCCAGGGCCCCGATGACGATGTCCCCGCCGTGCAGCGTCACGAGCCGGCCGTGGATGTCCTCGAGCTGGTTGTAGACGGACTTCTCCCCGTGGATGCGCACGGCGATCACCGCGCCCTCCACCGCCTGGATCTCGGAGGTGAGGTGCACGGTGCGGCCCAGCCGCAGGTTGCGGGTGACACTGCCTACCTTGTCGACGTGGACTTTCATGACTTCACCTTGAGGGCCAGGGTCTGCGCTACGCCGTACACCTTCG
>NZ_DASPHO010000522.1:0-5936 GCF_035629615.1 Hyalangium sp.
GAGGCTTTGTCGTCCTCGACGCGTTGTCGCTGAGCCCCGTTGCACAGCAGGGCGCCGCTGCCGCGCTCCGTTTCCCTTACGTGCCCGGCTTGCTCTCCTTCCGAGAACTGCCAGTCCTCGCCGCCGCTTGGTTGCGCCTGGACCATGCGCCGGATCTGCTCGTCTTCGATGGGCAGGGCGCGGCCCACCCCCGCCGCCTGGGCCTGGCCTGCCATGGCGGCCTGCTCTTTGGCGTGCCCTCCATCGGCTGTGCCAAGTCGCTGCTGGTGGGGACTCATGGGCCGTTGGGTGAGGAACGCGGTGCGATGGCCGAGATCCGACATCGCGGAGAAGTGGTCGGCATGGCGGTGCGGACGCGCCGGGGTGTCAGTCCCGTCTATGTCTCCCCAGGCCACTTGATGGATCTCCCTACCGCCGTCGAGTGGGTCCTCCGCTTGACTCCTCGCTATCGCGAGCCAGAGACAACCCGTCATGCGCATCGCCTCGTCAATGCCCTGCGCTGCCAGTCCCACGGCATTCCCTCGGAAGGGGGCAAGCCGCAGGCCACGGTGGGTTGACGCTCGCGCTGGAGACTTGGTCGACCGGTGAGCCTCAAGACCGCTCAGGTCCAGAGCACTGGAGCGACCCAGGCGGACGCGCCCTCAGAGTCCTGGCTAGAATGGTGGGGAGGGAGAGCCGGGTCATGAGGTGGGCGTCAGCACTGTCCCAGTCTGGAAGTGTCGAAGAGGCCGTGGAGAAGGCCACGACGGAGCTGTGCACGCGGCTCGGCAGCCGGGAGCCGGATCTGGTGGTCGTTTTTGCCTCGCCTGCCTTGGTTACCGAGGTCGATGTGGCAGCTCTCATCCACTCACGTCTTCCTGGAGCCGTGATCCTGGGCTGCTCTGGGGGGGGCATCATCGGTGCCAACCATGAGGTGGAGCAGGGCCCTGCTCTCTCGCTCACCGGGGCCGTGCTGCCCGGTGTGCGGCTCGTTCCTTTCCACCTGGACGTGAATCAACTCCCAGGGGAGGGTGCCAGCCCGGACGAATGGCACGCCCTCCTCGGTGTCCCTCCCGAGGACCGGCCCTCTCTGTTGGTCATCGCAGACCCATTCACATGTGACGCTGAGGCACTCGTGGCGGGTCTGGATCATGCCTACCCGGGTGTCTTGAAGGTAGGCGGTCTGGCGAGCGGGAGCCGGGAGCCGGGAAGTACCCGGCTGTTTCTTGGCGGTCACTCCGTACGCACCGGCGTCGTGGGGCTTGCGTTGACGGGCAATGTGGTTGTCGATGCCATCATCGCCCAGGGTTGTCGCCCCATCGGGACGCCCATGCTCGTCACGCGCTGTGAGGGCAATGTGCTGGTTCAGCTCAACGAGCGCCCAGCTCTCGAGGTGCTTCGCGAGCTCCATCAGGCTCTCGACGCTCGGGACCAGGCGCTGTTCCGGCGCTCGCTCTTCATCGGCATCGAGATGAAGCAGGATCAGGTGGAGTACCAGCAGGGTGACTTTCTCGTGCGCAACATCGTCGGGGTGGATCCTCAGTCTGGCGCGATTGCCGTTGGAGCGGCGCTGCGGCCCTATCAGGCCGTCCAGTTCCACCTGCGGGACTTGCGCACGGCCTCCGAAGATCTGAAGCGGCTCCTTCAGCGCTATCGGGATGAGCGAGGTGCGGCTGGCAGCCCCCAGGGGGCGCTGCTCTTCTCGTGCCTGGGGCGCGGCTCGCAGCTCTATGGCCGCCCGGACCATGACACCTCGCTCTTCGAGGGCATGCTGGGCTCCATTCCATTGGGGGGCTTCTTCTGCAACGGGGAGATCGGCCCTGTGGGCGGTACCACCTTCCTCCACGGCTATACGAGCGCCTTCGCGCTCTTTCGGGAGGCTCCATCTGGAACGTGATTTGCGCACCCCGCGTTCGGTGCACAACCTCAGCGAGGGACGTTCCGCTGGAAGTCCGGCGCGCCCGGCGCCATGAGTCCCGCACCAGTCAGACCTATGCGGCGTTCATCAAGCACCTCGCCTCCAACCCGAGGCCGTCGAGCCGGTCATCCGCGCAGTGCTCGCCGCCATCCAGGATCAGGTCAGCGACGGTGAGGTGGAGCAGGTCATGCGCCAGCTCCCCTCCGATCTGCGCGACCTCTGGCGCCCGGTGGTGTAGGGCCGCAGCCTGGAAATGAAGAGCGCCACCACCCGGTGTGACCCGGAGTGATGGCGCTCTCGTGGCTCAGGCCACCTTCAGCAGCGGGGTCCGCATCACCCGCTCGACCCAGCCAGACTGGCTGGCGCCAGCTGCCGTCGGCGCGTCCAGCAACGCCTTGAGCACCCGCGGGACCTGGTACGGGTCCACGAACTGATCCACCGACACCTCGCTGAACGGCACCTGGAGCTGGCCTGCGCACGTGCGCACGGTGCTGCCCCGTGCGCCCGCCACGCTCACCAGCAGCGCCATCGCCGCCACCGTGTAGCCGCACTCACGGAAGGCCCGGGCGAACTGGTCACCTGCCTCGCCCGCCTCGTCGCCCACCACGATGACGATGAGCTTTGCCTGCGCCGGCACGATCACCTTGTCCCGGTGCAGGGCGTGCACCGCGGCCGCATGAGTCGTACCGCCAGACGCCTTGATGCCCTGCAGCATGTGCTGTACCGCCATGCGGCTGGACACCTTCGGCTTGAGCACCGTCCCCACCGTGTCGAACGACGCGATGTGCAGCTTCTCCATCGGGAAGCCCGCGAGGATGCGCGTCAGCGCCTCCTTGGACTGCTCGATGGCGCCCTCCATGGAGCCGGACTTGTCGATGAGGAACATCACCCTCACGTCCGCCTCCGCAGTAGCCTCCGCCACGGCCTGCCTCGCCGCGTTGTCGCTCGCCTCCTCCAGCTTCTCGCGCAGCTCCTTGCTCCGGACGTTCTTCGCGATGTGGAGCGCCCGCTGGTCGGTCGCCGACTCCACGGCCTTCTCCCAGCGTGCCCGGATGGTGGGCTCAGACAGCAGGCCCAGCTCCTCCAGCGTCGGCGTCAGCATCCGCAAGTCCCTGTCCGACAGCGACGGCAGCAACGCCACCATGATGGCCGGCGTGAGCCCCATGTCCTTCGGCAGACGGCCCACCACCTCCTTGTGGGAGAGCCGCTGCGTCTCGATGGCCTCGCAGATCTCCGCCTCGGAGAGCCCGTCGAAGCGCTCACGCTTGATCAGCCTCAGCCCCTCGAGCCCCACCGCGCGGTGGCCACCGGACGCCTGCTTCTGCCTCCAGCCGAGCACCTCAAAGAATGCCTGCGACTCCGGCTTGTAGCCGGCCTTGCGGGCGAGGTTCTTCAGCGTCTCCTTGAAGCCGGCCTTCACCAGACCTTCCAGCATGGGCAGGTTCTTCTCCCTCGCCTGGAGCCACTTCTGCGCCACGCGCTTCCACCGACCCATGGGCGCCTTCTTCGAGCCCGGATCGCCGAACCCTGCCTCGCGGTTGAGGCGCGCGATCTCTGGCGTCTCGAGCAGCTCGGCCACCCGCAGCACCGCCTTCGGCGTGAGCATCCGCGTGGACTTGCGCTCGTAGTGCAGGATCATCGCAGCACCAATCGCCCGGTGGTCGTCGTCGTAGAAGGCCACAGTGCCGTTGTCCTCGCGCACCGGCTGGCCCGCGTGGCCCTGCACCAGCATCAGCGCACAGGTGGCCACCTTCAGGTCTCTCCAGTCCGTCTGCGTGAGGGCGTAGGATGCGAAGTGCGCCATCAGGTCCGTGTTGAGCTTGTGGATGTCCAGGATCTGCCGGTACAGCTTCACCGCCGCAGGCACGAAGAGGCCAGGGCTCACACGCTTCGCCTTGGCCGGGATCGCCGCGTTGCCGCGGGGCGCCGGCTGCCAGACGCCGTTGACGTCCAGGCCAGGCCGGTTGTGCCACAGGTGCGCGGAGCCGTTGAGCACAAGCTCGAGCAGCCGCTCGGCGGGCCCGCGCTGTGCCTCCGGAAGCATCGGGGTGTTCTGCTTCGTCGTCATGGTCCCCTCCGGGATCGTGCTGCGGGTGAGACGTGAGAAGCGAGCACCGGGATCGGTACTCGCTTCAGGTGAAGTGGGGTTGAAAAGGAGAAGGTGCGCCTGAGTGGCGAAGCCACGAGACCCTGGAAGGGAGGGCCTCGCCGGCCGGGCGCGAGATCAGAAGAGAGTGAGGCTCAGGAGAAGACCGAGACGTCTCCGTGTACAGGGATCAGCGCCACATTCTTGCCGCCCCGGTAGGACTGCCGTGCAGGCACCGAGACAAGCTCCCACGAAGGGAGCACCACCGCGGTGAGCGAGCGTCCGTACACGCAGCCTGTGTCGATGCCTACCGCGTGCTCCGTGACGAGCGGCTTGTCGAAGACCGTGTGCCCGAAGATGACCCGCTCAGGGCCCTTCCAGTGGTGCGTCCAGAACCGGTGTGTCGCTGGCGCCTTCGAGGGCCAGAAGCTCTTGGTCGCTGGAGGCTGGATGCACTGGGCATGGAGCAAGTGGTAGGCGTCCTGGCCCTCGATGGGCTTGTCGGGCATCACGCCGGCATGCACCACGACGGCGTTGTGCTCGGGCAGGCGGATGTAGAGCGGGAGCCTGGCGAAGTAGTCCATGTGCTCGGGATCGAGCACGCGGCGCGTCTCCAGGTGATCCGGCAGCAGACGCTCGTCCGGGCGGCGGCGCTGCTGCAGGTGCTGCTCCTCGTGGTTGCCTTGGATGGCCTCGTAGCGCATGGCCAGCTCCACGCACTCACGGCGCTTGGGACCCCGGTCCACGAGATCCCCCGCGAAGATGACTCGGTCGCTGGTGGTGGCGCCCACCTTGTCGAGCAGCTCGATGGCCTCGTCGTAACAGCCATGCAGGTCGCCAATGACGATGGTGCGGGGAGACATGGAACAACACCTCAAAAAGAGTTGCCGGCAGGGACGCCACTTCCCCCTGGCCCTGACGGTGGATTTTCCGGACTCGGGCTTGTGTCAGGAAGCTTGAAATGGCCCGTCCCTGCCTCCGACGCCCCCCTACCTGTCCGTTCACCAGAACCTGGGGACCTCGTCATCGGAGGATGCCTGCGGATGCCATCGTGGTACCTTGCCGAGCAGTCGATGCCAAGCTCACCCTTCAGGTGGGTAGGCACTCAACCCCTCGGCGTAATTAGGTTCCTTCGGTGTACGACCAGCTCACGGATGACGAATTGTTCGCGGAAGTGTCCCGACGCCGCTCCGCTGGCGAGTCCTTCAATGGACCGCTGGGCGCGCTCGTCGCACGCTGGGGCCGTCCCGCTCGCTACGTCATTGGCAAGATTCAGGCCAGCTACGGCCGGGGCTCTCCTGCGGACGGGGACGAGCTCTTCCAGGACGCAGTGGGAAAGTTCATCGACCGCGGGTTGGAGCAGTTCCGCGGCATCTCCGAGCACATGCCCGGAAAGGCCGCTTCTCCCAAGACTTTCTTCCTGCGCATCGTCAAGCACGTCGCCATCGACTTCTACCGGCGGCAGCGCGAGGACCTGGCCCCTGCGTCCAAGGATCCAGATGACGTCATGGAGGAGTCTCCTGCCGAGGTGGGCCGCGCCGTGGAGAACGCCCGGCGCACCGAGGCGCGCAGTGAGGCTCAAGAGCTCTACTGGGCCGCGTTCGCTCGTCTCCAGAAGGAGCACCCCAAGGAGGCAGGAGCGTGGGAGCTGTACCACCACCAGGACGTGGAGGATCACGAGGAATGCGCCCGTCTGCTGCAGATAACCGTGGTCAACTCCTACAAGCGCGTCAGCCGCGCCCAGGCCTACCTCAAGCTGTACCTGCTCGAGTTGAAGCAGGCCGCAGAGGGAGGGCCCTGAGCCCTCGAATCCACCGACTCTTCTCTCGAGGTACCCGATGAGCGACGCACTCTCCCGTTATCAGGCCCGGCACCATCAGCTCGCCGGGGTATCCGCCTCCGTGGGAGGTACACTCGAAGCCGCAGGAGATCTCCTCCGCCGCAGCTCGCGAG
>NZ_DASPHO010000523.1:0-6122 GCF_035629615.1 Hyalangium sp.
CCCAAGCAGGTGAGGAGGAGGCGAGCGCGGGGAAGGAGGCAGCGGCCAGAAGGGAGCGGATGAAGCAGAGGCCGCCGCGAGAGGACAGGGCCGAGTTGCTGAGGAGGACGTTCGACTTGGACGTGTTCGCCTGGGTGAGGAGTGGAGGCAGGCGCCGGGTGTTGGCGTAGGTGAAGGGAGCCCGAGGGGTGCGCGCGATTGTGAGGCACCTGGGCCTGGCCACGGCAGGTGCGAGGCTGGCCGCGGCGCGAGGGCCACATAGGGCAGCGGGGTGTTGAGGCGCTCAAGACACCCCACAGGCCCAGGCTCCTGCCGCGCACCTGAAGGGAGGGCGGCCTGGGCAGCAGTGGGCCCCATGGGGGGGCTCGGCCCCCTACACCGGCCTGGCACACTGCTCGGGCAGCCCCCGTCCGCGGCCCTCCTCGGCCCCTCCGCTCCAGCCCTCACCTTCAACCCGCCTCCCATTTTTCTTATGCTCTCCACTCCATGACCTCATCGTTACCCAGAAGATGAAGAAGGAAGCGGAGGGTCGAGGGCGGCCCGATAGCCCAGTTCGACTTGGAGCAGTCGTTGCCAGCCTGCCCAGAGAGTGCGCCAGCCGGGCTCACCGTCACCTTAGGACGCTGGCGTAAATTAAATTTCCAACTTATGGCATTGCGCCTCTGCGCTACGAGCATAGAAGTTGGCCAACTAATTTACGTCAGCCGCCTTTGCGGCCGATGAAGCCGCCCAGAGAGGCCAGTGCGCGCAGCGCCTGGTGGGTGTCGGGATGGGGAGGCAGCTTGGGACGCAGAGTGCGTAGCAGCGCCAGTTGCACCTCGGACAAGAGCGTGGAGGCCGGCGAAGGCGACCCCTGGCGTGCCGCATCGCGCAGCGCCAGCATGCCCCAGGCAATCACGCTGCAAACGGCCAGCAGGTTTTCCATGCGCGGGCGTGTTTTCAACTGGTGGCTTTCCAGGGCGCAGCCCGTCTTGAGGCCCATGTGAAATTCCTCCACGCGCCAGCGCCCCTCATAGGCGCGTATCACCTCCAGGCACTGCTGCCAGGTAGCGATGGGCTCGCGTGTCATCAGACACCAGTGCAGGGGTTTGACTCCGCGCGGCGGGTCCACCTCCTGAGCCAACACCACGTTGAGCTTGAGCGCATCCCCCTTGCGCTCTCGGAGTCTGGGTGGCCGCACTGCCACGGTGCAGGCACGTACTTGCAGGCGAGCTTGACGCTGGGCCCGGCCCGGCCCTCGCGGTACCTGCAACTGGTAGTGGCCTCTGACAGGAGCTCGTTCCACGGCTTGCTGCAGGTAGAGGCCACCATGCACCGAAGTTTCCAGGAGCCGATTGGAGTTCACACGGATGACGAAGCCGTCGCCCAACGCCTCCATCACTTCCATCGCCTCGAAGTTGTCCCCCTCTTTGTCGAACACGTGCAGCACCCGAGGGCGCTGGCCTTCAGCCGATGCGGCCAGGGCTTCGGACACCTGGCAGACCCCTTCGGACCATTTCTCACTCTCTCGCCGCCTGTGCTGGCGCTGGGACGCTGTTTCCTCGGCTGGCACCTTGCCGCGCCGGGCCCATACCTGCTGGGACAGGACGCCGAGCACCTCATGGTTGGAGGCCGATACCGCCAATGCGGTATGGGCGATCACCCCATGCACTGCCTTCATGTGGTTGATGATTCCGTCCCCATCCACCGCATGAGCGAAAATCAGGCTCGTGGTGTCCTGCACGCACAGCACGGTCGGGTGCTGCTGGCAGCGCTCTGCCGTGGCCTGCACGTGCCCGCTCAGGATGGCCGGGTGGGTGACTGCCTCATGGGACAACAGCCGGTAGGCTCCTTTCAACCCGGCCCAGTCCTCGAACGCCTTGGGCAGACTGGCTCCGGGCGAGACTGCCAGCGCCACTCCCACCTCCACCAACCGCTTGTTACGTGCTGCATGCCCCAGGTGCGAGCGGGCAAGGTCCTCCCCCGTCACGTCCTCCAACTGCCGCTGCGTCATCATACCTGGGACAACACATCATCGGCGGGTTACCTTCTGGGTAACGATAAGCTCCATGACGAGGTAGGGGTGCACCGCTTCGGAGCTGGCATGCCAATCCCCCTGAGCCACAAGCCGAGGCACGGCCCGATGAGAGAGCCTGGCCAGCAACGCGGCCTCGCGAAGGAAGCGGGGATCCGCGGGGAATGCGACCAGCTTGAGCGCCACGAGCGGAGAGTGGGGGCGTGAAGCGAAGCGGGCGCGGAAGACCAGGCCGTAGGAGCCCCTGCCTGCATAGCCCTCTACACGCCAGGGGCCCACAAGGTTCCCAGGCCTGAGTGAGTCGGGGGATGGGGAGTCCGTCATCGCGTACCTTGGCGTCGAGAGGGCGGCCAGCCCGCCCAGGGGTAGACTACCCAATGAGTAGGCTTTAGTCATGCCGCTCTGACAGGTGGGGACATGCAGTGGGATGCGGAGGCCCTGCGCGCTGGCTCGCTCGTGCTCCACGAGTCGTGGTAGGCGACTCGCATGAGCAGGGACGGCGGAGAGCAGGAGGACACTGCGGAGAGCAAAGGCCAGCCGGCCTACATCGGGTACGAGTACCAGATCTTCGTGACCGTCTGGGTGGCGTTGGAGCTGATCTTCCAGCGTGGTCTCCCTCACATCGAGATAGAGCCGGCCTCGCAGGAGGACATCGAGGCTCAGCTCAACGTGAATCGGGAAGAGGCATCGGCGATCTTCCGCACCGAGACCCTGGCCATCCAGGTGAAGTTCCGCAGCTCAGAGTGGAAGCCCACTGCTTTTCGCGAGCTGCTCCGGGGGAAGGGCAAGACGCTGAAGGGAAAGAAGGGGCCGGCCCCCCGCGAGCGGGCCTGGGACTTCCTCAACGCGGATCCGCTCCGCCGCTACCTCTTGATCACCAACGCTCAGCTCGCACCCAATCTTCAGTCTCTCCGCGTGGCGAAGATGACCTCTTCGCCGGCCAACCCGGTCCTGCCCAAGGAGGTCGCCAAGGGCACGGAGGGCGAGGCGGTGAAGAGGCGCATCGCCGTTCTGTCGGAGGCACCCTCGGAGCTTGTCACCTTCAAGATCAGGGAACTCCTCACGAACCGGCTGCATGTCCCGACCGTGAAGACCAAAGAGTGCCTTCACCGGCTGATCGGCAGCGTCCGCAATCGCCTCCTCGGGATCGGATCGAAGCTCTGGACCCGCGGGGAGATTCTGGGTGACGCCCAGCGCTCCGGCGGCAGCGTGTATCCGACGCCCGCACTCGACACCTTCGTTCCCCCGCGAAACCTCAAGAAGATCGAGCAGCACCTCGCCAGCAGGCACGTCGTGGTGCTCGTAGGAAAGACAGGTGCCGGCAAGACGCTGACGGCTCAGTTCCTCGAGTACAAGCTCAGCACTCCCGAGGGCCCCGAGAACGAACGGCAGACTCCCTTCAAGATCTGCCACGCGACCGGAGGACCCCAGGAGGTCCGGAAGGAATTAGCGACCCCGGGCGCAGTCCTGTTCATCATCGAGGATCCATGGGGCAGGTCCAAGTCGAGCGGGGACGCCGGCCGGTGGGTGAGCGAGCTGGGGCGGATCCTGCGCCAGGCGCGAGTGGACAAGAAGTTCATCATCACCTCACGCCAGTCCATCCTGGAGGACGCGGGAGACTGGGAGGATGTGAAGCACTCTTGTATTCGGATCGACTACGAGCACTACGACGAGAAGGCGCGAAGGAGGATTCTTGCCAACATGCTGCGCGAAGCGCGGCCCTGGCAGCGTCGGCTCGCTTCGCAGTCAGCAGGAAGGATCGCGGATGCGTTGAGGGCTCCTCTCTCCCTCCAGGGGTTTGCAGAGCAACTGAAGAAGGCGACGTCTTCTCGAGAGGTCTCCCTGTCGCTGCTGATCAAGAAGTCCGGCGTCGACGTGTTGGCCGATCTCGTGGAGAGGGAGATCCGGCTGCACACGTGGAACGCGATACCCGAAGCGGCCGTGCTCTGGTCCTTGCTGTGCGACACCCCGACCTTCACCCGTGACGCCATGGAACGGCGTGTAAGTCTGGTCAGGCAGGTGGCACCCGCATTGGCTCCTCAGTTGCAAGTGGGGCTGCTGGCATGGTGGATGGCGGGAGAGCGGTGGCTCGAAACGGATTCGGCTGGCACCTCCTACCGGGCGCACCCCACGACCATTCAAGGGTTGGAGAAGCTCATCAAGGGGATGCAGGGGGCGGAGCGGGCCCGGGGAGTGATTGAGCCGCTGCTCTCGGGTCTGATCGCGAACGGTCATGTCGCTGATGCGCTCGGTATCGCCGAGAACCTTCGAGATCGACAGAACTGGATCCCTGCAGACGTGCGGGCCGCCATCGCACGCTCGGTGCGCGCACGGTTGCTGGCGGATGGTGAGCATGGGTTCAGGGAGGCCTTCTTCGCCGCTGTGCAATGGCTGGATGGGCGTGATCCGGTTTCCCTGATGGTGCAGGCTCTTGCGCCGAGGTCGGAGCGGGTCATCAAGGGATTCGCTTGGGCCGAGACTTGGCATCCGCCTGAGTGGACAGACGTCGAACGGCAGTCTGTCCTGGCGTCTGGGGAGGCGCGGCAGATCGCGGAGAGGCACATCCGCCAGGTCGTGCCATACCGGCAGGAGGGCCTCTTCAGCAGCGTCCTCGACAGGCCTCGCTGGCTTGCGGAGCTATGGGATCTCTCGAGCGTCTACGCTGGGGTCTTGGACCGGTCGCTGGAAGGGCAGGCACCGGGCACGCCTGAGCTCGCTCTCGGAGCAATGCTCGCTAAGCAAGATTCCTTCGATGGTTTGGTCGCCAAGGTCCTTCAGGGCCTTGATGAGATCGAGCGGGAGTATGCGGCTCATCGGCAGGATGTGGAGAGGAGAACCCGCCCTCCGGGTGCGCGCGATGAGGACGTGGCCGATTATTTCTGGGAGGAAACAAGGCCGTACCGCTCTGCGCTGGACGCGCTCGTGGCCGGGCGCCGCGAGAACGGGGGACATGAGTGGCTCGTCACGCACCCGCGGCGAGAGAGCCTGCTTGAGAGTTGGAGTCATGCTCTGCGCTACCGGGCTAAGGGGACTTCTCGTGAGGAGATGCAGGCTTTCTTCGCGGCTTGCCGGCCGGCGAGGCTCGGCTTGGCCGCGCGGACGATCCGCAGCGAGCGGTGGCATCCGATCGCGCCGGAGCTGATTGCCGCGCTGGGAGAGATGAGGCAGGGCGATCTGCAGGAATATCTTGAGGCCGTGGCGCTCGTGGTCTCGCCGAAGGAACTGAAGACGATGCTCGAAGCCCGCCCGCCGCTGCTCTCCGAAATCCAGCGCGCGGGAATCGTTTTCTGCAGCCGGAGAGCACATGTGGAGTCCGAAGAGAAGGCGCTCGCGTTTCGAAAAGCAATGGAAGCCACGCTCTTGCCGGATCGCGAGGTCATCCTCGACTGCTGTGAGCGAGCCAATCGCGATGAGCCGATTGAGCCTTCCCGAATCGGGACGCTGCGTCCGGAGGACCTGCGTGCGCTTCGGGAGTGGGCGGCCGATCCAGCATCCGAACCAGGCCATGGCGCCCTGGTGACATTGGCCGCGAAGGGGGAGCCGGTCCTCGAACTGGTTCGCCCCGCACTGGATCATCCGGACGAGGAGGCCCGGCTCGCTGCAGTAAGGGCACTGGCGCAGCACCCGGAGGGGGAGGCGCGGCAACTCTTGCTTCGCACGCTGGAGGATTCGTTTCCCAAATGCCGGTCGCGGGCGCTCCTCGCTCTTGCGTCCTCCGCAACGTCTGACGAGCGGCGGGAACTCCTGAGGTTGGCAAGGAGGGAGACCCACGAGACGGTGCGCCTTGAGTACGTTGAAACCATCCGTCAGCATCGTTGGCGAGAGGGGACGGAGGTTCTGTGCGAGTTCCTGCGAGATGAAGCCGATTGGTCCGGTGACCCCTCCATGGAGGAGGTGGAGCATCGCATCGCGCGAGAGGCGGCCAGTGCCTTGGCGGAGTCTCGTGGAGAGCTTCCTCCGGAGGTCATCCAACAACTGCTGGAGTTCGTGCGAGGAGGGGCTGCCTCCAACTCCGATCCCGAGGTTCACAAACGAGTGTGTAGGTTCCTCGCGGAGATGCCTGTTGCGGGGCTGCCCTCGGTGCTGCTCCACGTCGCGATGCCCCCTG
>NZ_DASPHO010000524.1:0-5661 GCF_035629615.1 Hyalangium sp.
ACCACGGGCTTCTGGTTCGCGCGGGCCGCGGCCGTTCCTGCCACGTTGAAGACATGGCTGACGACGAGGTCCACGTCACGTGTCACCTCGAGGAGCCCGGGGACCATGGCGGCGAGATCGTCCTCGAGCAGCCGAGTGAACTGTCCCGCCTGCCTGGCGGGGTTCCGATCCCGGAAGGCCTCGGCGACCTCGGGGCCTGCCTTGTCGACCCAAGGCCGCCCCACGGTCGCGTACGTCAGCCCGAGCGCCCGCCCCCGCTCGGCGTAGCGATCGACGCTGGCGAACACCACCTCGTGCCCTGCCTGCCGCAGCCCGACGGCCAGGGCGAAATAGGGCTGGAAGTCCCCCTCCGAACCGAACGTCGTGACGCAGATGCGCATGCAAGCCTCCTGGACTTCGCGGCCCTCGCGCCTCAGGCCGGACGAACCTCCACTGCGCCGCCCGGCTCCACGGCCACCTTCACCGGCAGGAAGCGCTCGATGACGCGGGCGTGGGTCATCAGGTGCTCCGTCACCTGGGAAGTCGTGAAGCGCGTGGTGCCCGGTGAGGCAGGGCCCAGTCGGCCCGCGGCGAGCAGGGCCGCCGGCAGCAGGATCTGATCGCCGAGGTGCTCGTCGATGGCCCCCGCGGACTCCATGAAGCGCGCCACGGCCTCGGCGGCCTCGCGCCCGACCTCCTCCGCTGGCCGTCCCCGCTCGCCCACCGCGGCGAAGCCGGCGAAGGTGTTCTCGAACTGCGCCAGGATGAAGGTGACGCTCCCCGCCGAGCGGGTGACGGGCAGGGCCCGGTTCTGCGTGTGGCTGTAGAGCCCCCGCTCGCGCAGGGCCGCCTCGGCGGCGCGGGACTGGCGGTCGGCGATGGAGAAGGGCAGCCCGCCGATGAAGGTGCTGAGGGTGATGTCCTGCAGCATGCCGCGCGCTGGAAGATCCACCAGCCTGGGCGGCTCGCGCGGAGGAGCGATCTCCCCATGGAACTCGCCGTCACCCTCCGGGTAGAAGCCAGCGTGGGTCAGGCTGAGCGAGGCCTGCAGCCCGTAGGCATGCATCACCGGCAGCCAGACGTTGGCGAGGTAGTGGTAGCTGGGGCTGTGCGGCACGTGCGTCCCACCGCGGAGGGTGAGCACCCCGCCGCCCGCCAGGGCCAGCGGGAAGAAGAGGCACTGGAAGAGCAGCGGAGTGCTGCCGGCCGTGCCTACTTCCAGCACGTAGTCTCCCGGTCGCACGGGGCCTGAGGTGAAGGACAGCTCCGAGGCGCCCAGGGAGGCCCCCTCGCTGGTGCTCGAGCTGAGGGCCTCTGCGCCGCGCACGCAGGCCAGATGCTGGGGACGCAGGCCGGGGGGCTCCCTGCGCTCGCGCAGGCGGGTGATGTGGAACGGGCGGCCGGTGATGAGCGACAGCGAGAGCGCCGAGCGGAGGATCTGCCCTCCCCCCTCGCCTTCGCTGCCGTCAAGCTGCACCGGCCCCTCGTCGGGCCGGCTGGTGCCGGTCATGATGTCCCTTGCGGCGAGGCGTGAGGGCTCCAGCGTAGCAGAAGCACCTGGGGTACTGTCCGCGCTTCGTGACCGCCCTCGTCATCTTCCTGTTCACCTA
Organism: Hyalangium sp.; assembly: GCF_035629615.1. Classification (GTDB taxonomy): domain Bacteria; phylum Myxococcota; class Myxococcia; order Myxococcales; family Myxococcaceae; genus Hyalangium. The sequence goes on from NZ_DASPHO010000524.1 coordinate 1,590, forward strand.
CGTCTTCATCGCCGGGGCCCGTCTTCCCTTCCTCAAGCTGGACCGGCCGGGGGGCGCACTGCTGGGCGCCGTGCTGATGGTGGTGTTCGGCGTCGTCACCCCCGCCGAGGTCTTCAACCACAGCGAGGAGCAGGCCCGTCACGCGGTAGACCTGGACACGATCATCCTGCTGCTGGGGATGATGCTGTTGGCGGCGTACCTGGCGCAGGCGGCCTTCTTCCGGACTGCGGGCGCGTACACGGTGCGACTGGCGCACACGCCCCGGCTGCTGTTGGCGGCGGTGACGGGCATCAGCGCCGTGCTGTCTGCCTTCCTCGTGAATGACACCGTGTGCCTGATGCTGGCGCCGCTGGTGCTGGCGGTGGTGGAGGACGCGCGCCTGCCTCCCGTGCCGTACCTGATGGCGGTGTGCATGGGCTCCAACAGCGGCTCGGTGGCCACCTTCACGGGCAACCCGCAGAACATGCTCATCCAGGGGGCCTCGGGGCTGTCCTACGCGAGCTTCGCTGCGTACATGGCCCTGCCGGCGATCCTGTCCACGGGCGTCGTCATCGCGCTGCTGCTGTACCTGTTCCGAAAGGAGCTGCCCTCGAAGCGCTTCGATCCGCACCCGCCTCCGCCTCCGGTGGATCGGCCGTTGCTGGCGATGACGGTGGCGGTGCTGGCCGTGGTGGTGGTGGCCTTCTTCGCGGGCTTCCCCATGAGCTGGACGGCGCTCGCGGGGGCGGCGGTGGTGATGGCCCTGGCCCGCCGCGAGCCTCGCTCCATCATGGAGCGGGTGGACTTCGTGCTGCTGCTGTTCTTCGCCAGCCTCTTTGTCGTGGTGTACGGGGTGAACAAGTACGGCTGGACGGGGGAGCTCCGGGCGCTGTTCTCCCCGCTGATGGCGGGGCCTCCGTGGCGGGAGACGCTGGGGTTCGCGGCGCTGACGCTGGTGGCCTCGAACCTCTTCAGCAACGTGCCGTTCGTGATGCTGGCGCGGACGTGGGTGCCCACACTGCAGGATCCGGAGCTGGGCTGGCACGTGCTGGCGCTGTGCTCCACGCTGGCGGGCAACCTCACGCTGATCGGCAGTGTGGCCAACCTCATCGTCTTCGAGGCCGCGCGCGACAAGGTGAAGGTGTCCTTCCTGGGCTACCTGCGCGTGGGCGTGCCAGTGACGCTCGCGAGCTTCATCGTGGGGCTCGCCGTGCTGCTGGCGGAGCACGCGCTGTTCTGAGGCCGAAGCCGCGGTATAGGCTGGGCTCTCGGGAGACGCGCTCATGCATCCAATGTTTCTGAAGGGGGTCGAGGCCCACCAGGGCGCCGGCCACTACGCGGAGATGATCCGCAGGGCCAGCGCGGCGGGCAGGCCCTTCCCTCGCATCTGGCACCTCTTCGCGTTCAAGCCGAGGGTGACGGGCCCGTTGTCCGTCTTCACCGAGGCCGTGATGCGTGGCCCCTCGCCCCTGCCGCCCGGCATGCGCGAGCTGATCGCCGCCTTCACCTCTCGGGGCAACCACTGCTTGTTTTGAACGCACTCTCACGCCGCGGTCGCGGCGAAGCTGCTGGGTGATGCGAAGAAGGTCGAGGCCATCCTCGAGAACCCCCACACCGCTCCCATTCCGGAAGCCGAGCGGGCCCTGTTCCTCTTCATCGAGAAGGTCAACCTCTCCCCCGCGAAGATCCGCCAGGAGGACATGGACGCAGTGAAGGCCACCGGCTGGTCAGACGAGGCCCTCTACGACGCCATCAACGTCTGCGCGCTGTTCAACTTCTACAACCGGTGGATCGATGCCAACGGCGTGGGCCACCACTCGGCCGAGCTCTATGCCATGAGCGGCGAGCGGCTGGCCCAGGGTGGCTACGCCGAGCCTGGCTCCGGCTAGGCCTGCGCCACTGCGACCTGGGGCGGTGCGAGCGGGAGGTCCAGCGTGGCGGTGGCGCCCTTGTCGGGGCCCTCGCTCTCCAGCGTCAGCCGGCCCCCCAGCAGCTGGGCCGCCAACGCGCTGGAGTGCAGGCCAATCCCCTGCCCGTCCTCGCGGGTGGTGAACCCCTGGCTGAACAGCCGTGGCTTCAGCTCCGGAGCGATCCCCACGCCGCTGTCTACCACCTGGATGCGAGCCCACTCGCCCCGCGCCGCCACCCGCACCGCCAGGCACCTGTTGCCCAGCGGCCCTTCCTCCAGCGCATGGCAGGCGTTGCTGAGCAGATTGAACAGGATCTGCAGCACCTTGTAGCGATCCACCTTCACTCGAGGCAGCGGTGACACCTCCCGAGTCACCTGGATGCTCGCGCGCTCCAGGGCTCCCTGCTGCAGCCGCAGTGCATCCTCGAGCAGCTCACCCATCTCGCACTCCTCCGGCATCAGCGTGGAGGTGGCATACGTCTGCTGCATCTGGATGATGGCGCGCACCCGGCTGACGTTCTTGTCCATGTCCTCCAGCGTGTTCTGGAGCGTCCCCTGCTCCTTGGCCAGCTCCGTGGTGAGGCTCGAGAGGTAGTCCACCAGGTGGTTGCCGCGGGGATCCTGCGCGAAGAAGCGCGGCAGATCCGCGCGGTGCTCCTCCATCAACGCCGCCACCTGCCTCATCCGGCTCAGCCGCGAGGAGGCGACAGCCTGGCGCATCATCCCCGTGTCCACGACGATGGTGGTGAGCGCGTTACCCACGTCGTGCAGCACGTTGGTGGCCACCTCCGCCATGCCGACCATGCGCGCTGTCTCCACCAGCTGGGACTGGGCCTTCGTCAGCTCCCGCGTCCGCTCCTCCACCCGTCGCTCCAGCTCCTCGTTGGCCTGACGGAGCGCGGCCTCGGCGCGATGCAGGTCCGTGTACAGGCGGGCATTCTCGATCGAGATGGCGGCCTGCGAGGCAATGTGGCCCAGCAGCTCCAGGCGCTCCCGGGAGAACGCCTCGGTGGTGAGGGAGTTCTCCAGGTAGAGCGCCCCATAGAACTCGTCCTTGCGGTGCAAGGGCAGGCAGAGCACGGAGCGGGCCTGCCGCCTCAGCAGCTCGGTGTCGCTCGAGAAGGTGTGAGGCTGGGACGTGTCGTCGATGAGGACGGGATCGCCAGTGCGCCGCACATAGGCCAGCAACGTCCAGGGAAGCGCTTCGTGCGGCTCGCGGGGCCGGGTCCCCGCGGCATCCGAGACGGCGACCACCTTCAAGAGCTCACCCTGTTTCAGCAGCAGCGCCCCGCGCTGAGCGCCCGCACTCTGCAGCGCCACCCCCATGAGCGTGGCGACCAGCTTGTCCAGGACGATCTCCCGGGAGACGGCCTGCTGGGCCTTCACCACGCTCAGCGCATCGAGCTGCGAGGGGGCCGTAGCGGTGCCCGTGCTCGCTTCGCGGGGAACCGCCACGCGCGGCCACCAGGCCTCCAGCTGCCGCATCTTCCCCTCGGCTCCCCACTGCCGGTAGGCCTCCCAGGCGTCGTGCGCGTAGGCACTCGCGGCCGTCCCCCACCCCCGCTCCTTCAAGAAGTGGGCGGCCAGCTCCGCGGCCAGGGCGGCGTGAGGGATGACGCCGTACTCACGGGCCGCCTGCATCGCCTTCTCGTAGGCCTGCATCGCCTCGTCGGTGTCTCCCATCACCCGCGCCAGCTCGCCGGCCACCATCCGCTCCGCGGCGAGGAAGTTCTCCGGGCAGAGCCGGGCCCAGACAGCCAGCTGCTGGTGGTGCCGCCGCAGGGCACCCAGGAGCTCCTCCCGCTGCGGTGGAGGCGCGCTCCGGAGGCAGGCTGCCAGACTCAACGCGCCATACAGCTCATAGTCGTACCGGGCGATGAGACCGCCGACGACCCTCAGATCTTTCTCGGCAGCTGCCAGCGCCTCGCGGGCCTCTTCAGGCGCTCCTCCGAGGAACCGCGCCTTCGCCTTGGCGATGAAATAGACGCAGGACATGAGCTGCGGTCCACGGCTCGCCAGCCGGGACTCGAACTCCGCCTCGGAGAAGCCGTCTCCGTCCAGGGACTTCAGCGACGAGGACAGCCCCCGCAGCTGCTGCACGTGGCGCTGGTAGATGGTGATGATGGAGCCAATGTCCTCGTAGCTGGCCTTGCGCGTGAACTCGAGCCGCGCCACGGACTCCCG
>NZ_DASPHO010000525.1:0-8047 GCF_035629615.1 Hyalangium sp.
GGCACGCGTACATCGCCTCGCTGCTGGGCATCCCGTACCTCGCCGTCGCGGTCAACAAGATGGACCTGATGGGGTTCGACCGGGAGCTCTTCGAGCGCATCGGCGCCGAGCTGGTCGGGTTCGCGCGGACGCTGGGGTTCACGCAGGTGAAGCTCTTCCCCGTCAGCGCGAGCAAGGGCGACAACATCACGCGCCCAAGCACCCGCACGCCCTGGCACGAAGGCGGCACGCTCCTGGGGTGGCTGGAGTCCCTGCCCCACCAGCGACGGCAGGACGGGGCCCCGTTCCGCTTCCCCGTCCAGTACGTGCTCCGCCCGCACCTGGACTACCGCGGGTTCGCCGGGCAGATCGCCTCGGGCACTGTGCGGGTGGGTGACGAGGTGGTGGTGATGCCCTCGCAGCGACGGACGCGGGTGGCGGCCATCGACACCTTCGAGGGCGAGCGCCAGGAGGAGAGCGCGCCGTTCTCCGTCACGCTGCGGCTGGCCGACGAGGTCGACCTGAGCCGTGGGGATGTAATCTCCCACGTCGCAGAGCCTCCCCAGGCGCTCCACCGGCTGGACGCCATGCTGGTGTGGTTCGGGGAGCAGCCGCTGGATGGCTCTCGCCGCTACCTGGTGAAGCACACCTCGCGCACCGTCCCCGCCACCCTCGAGCAGATCCTCTGGCGCAAGGACCTGGAGAACCTCACCGAGGTCCCCGCGGAGACGCTGGCGCTCAATGACATCGGCAAGGTGCGGCTGGTGTGCAAGCGCCCCCTGCTGTGCGATCCGTACCAGGACAACCGGATCACAGGGGCCTTCATCTTCATCGACGCGCTCACCCATGACACGGTGGCCGCAGGGATGATCCTCGGACCCGCGGGGGATGGAGGCAAGGCCAAGGCCGGCTCCCTCATCACCGCGCAAGAGCGTCGAGAGGAGCTCGGACAGTCGGGCGGGGTCATCCTCCTGCCGGATGCGCCCGAGGCCGAGGAGCGGGCCTTCCAGTTGGAGCGCCAGCTGTTCGATCAAGGGCGGCACGTCACGGTCGTCCGGGGTGACACGGAAGTGGCCCTGGCGCTGGCGGAGGCGGGGCTCATCGCCCTGCTCCACACCGTGGCTCCCCAGGCCCGGCGCGCGCTCCGGGATCAGCTCCGCGACGCAGGGGTGGGCGGCGTCGATCTGGAGGCCTCCGCGGATGTGAAGGCCTGGGTGCGCCAGGTGTTGTCGGCCCAGGAGACAGGCCCATGAGCTCCCTCTCCGCCAAGGGGGTGGCACGTCCCCCGGGACAGGCAGCGCCTGTCAGTCCCTTCACGAGCACGCTCCTGGGCGAGGAGCGGAGCGGGCTGCTTCAGCGGCTGGTGGAGGGACTTCCGCCCGAGATGCTCCAGTGGCTGAGCGGCTACCTCGCTGGCCTCGCTGCGCAGCGCGGCCCGCTTCAGGAGTCTGTGCCCGCGGCCGCGCCCGTGCCTCAGGCTGTCCCGGAGGCGTGGCTCACCATCATCTTCGGCACGCAGACCAACAACAGCCGCATGCTGGCCGAGCGCCTCAAGAGCCAGGCGGAGGCCTCTGGCCTCTCGGTGCGCCTCTACCGCGCGTCGGACTACCCGGTGCGGGAGCTCCAGAAGGAGCGGCTGCTCTACCTCATCATCAGCACCCAGGGGGATGGGGATCCGCCGGATGACTCGCGCGGCTTCGTCGAGTTCCTCCTGAGCAAGAAGGCTCCCAAGCTGGAGCAGCTCCGCTTCTCGGTGCTGGGACTGGGGGACTCGAGCTATCCCAAGTACTGCGAGGTGGGGCGTGTCCTCGACACGCGCCTGGCGCAGCTCGGGGCCACCCGGCTGCAGGAGCGGGCTGACTGCGACGTCGACTTCGAGCCGGTGGCCAAAGGCTGGCTCGACCACGCCGTGGGCCGCGCCGCCGAGGAGCTCGCGCCCCGGACCTCCTCGGCCGTGGTGACGCCGCTGCGCACGGCTCCCCCGGCTCCGAAGCACGGCAAGGAGGCTCCCGTCGTAGCGGAGGTCCTCGTCAACCAGCGCCTCACCGGGCGCGGGGCGAACAAGGAGACGCGGCACGTCGAGCTGTCGCTCGGGGACTCTGGCCTGACGTACGAGCCTGGGGACTCGCTCGGTGTGTGGCCGCTGAACGCCCCTGAGCTCGTCGCCGACTTCCTCTCCGTGCTCTCGGCCGATGGGGCCGCCGAGATCACCCGGGACGGGCGGAGCCTGCCCCTGAAGCAGTGGCTGACCGAGGAGCTGGAGCTCACCAAGCTGAGCCGGCCCGTCCTGGAGCGCCACGCCGCGCTCTCCAAGAGCGCGGAGCTCCAGCGCATGCTCACCCCAGAGGGCGCCGAGGCGTTCCGTGCGCTGCTCAAGAGCCACCAGATCATCGACCTGCTGCGGATCTGGCCGGCACCGTGGACCGCGGCGGAGCTGGTCCGCACGCTGCGAAAGCTGGCACCCCGGAGCTATTCGATCGCTTCGAGCCAGAAGCGTGTCGGCGCGGAGGCCCACCTGACGGTCGCGGTGGTGGACTACACCGCCTTCGGGACCCGTCACATGGGGACCGCCTCGTACTTCCTGGCCACGCGCACCGGCGATGAGGAGCGCGTGCGTGTCTTCATCGAGCCCAACGAGCGGTTCCGCGTGCCTCGGGACCCGGCCCGCGACGTCATCATGATCGGCCCTGGGACGGGAGTGGCTCCCTTCCGCGCCTTCGTCCAGGAGCGCGCCGAGACAGGCGGGAAAGGCCGCAACTGGCTCTTCTTCGGAGAGCAGCACTTCCGCTCCCAGTTCCTCTACCAGACGGAGTGGCAGGAGGCCCTGAAGAAGGGCGAGCTGCACCGGATCTCCCTCGCCTTCTCCCGGGATCAGAAAGAGAAGATCTACGTGCAGCAGCGCCTGCGCGAGGAGGGCAAGGACGTCTATGCATGGCTGGAGGGGGGCGCCCACCTCTACGTGTGCGGCGACGCCCAGCGGATGGCGCCGGACGTCCACGCGGCCCTCATCGACGTCATCTCCACCCATGGAAGCAAGAGCCGCGAGGACGCGGAGGCCTGGCTCTCCACCCTGCGCGACGAGCAGCGCTACCAGCGCGACGTCTACTGATCGGAGCACCCTATGAGCACGACCAAGCCCCCTGCGCTCTCCGACGTGGAGCACATCAAGACAAAGAGCCGCCGCCTGCGCGGGACCCTGGTGGAGAGCCTCGCCGATCCCGTGACGGGGGCGATCGCTGCCTCCGATACGCAGCTGATCAAGTTCCATGGCAGCTACCAGCAGGATGACCGGGACAGCCGCGAGGAGCGCCGGCAGCAGAAGCTCGAGCCGGACTACAGCTTCATGATCCGCACCCGGCTGCCCGGAGGCGTGTTGTCCCCGGCCCAGTGGCTCGCGCTGGACGCGATCTCGCAGCAGTACGCCAACGGGACGCTGCGGCTCACCACGCGCCAGGCCTTCCAGCTCCATGGCGTCATCAAGGGCAACCTCAAGTCCACCATGGCCGGCATCAACGCGGCGCTCCTGGACACGATCTCAGCCTGCGGGGACGTCAACCGCAACGTGATGTGCAACCCCAACCCCGTGGACTCGCGCGTGCATGAGGAGGTGTACCGCTGGACCATGCGGCTGTCAGAGCACCTGCTGCCGAAGACGCGCGCCTACTACGAGGTGTGGCTCGACAAGGAGAAGGTGGCGGGGAGCGGAGAGGAAGAGGAGCCCATCCTGGGCTCCACGTACCTGCCCCGGAAGTTCAAGATCGGCGTCGCCGTTCCCCCGCTCAATGACGTGGACGTCTACTCCCAGGATCTGGGCTTCATCGCCATCTACGAGGGGGAGCGGCTGCTGGGGTTCAACGTCGTGGTCGGTGGAGGCATGGGCGCCACGCACGGTGACGCCGCCACCTTCCCGCGCCTGGCGGACCTCATCGGCTTCATCCCCCCCGAGCAGCTCCTCTTCGTCGCGGAGAACGTGGTGAAGGTGCAGCGCGACTACGGGGACCGCACCAGCCGCAAGCACGCGCGCTTGAAGTACACCATCGAGGATCGCGGCATCGCGTGGTTCGTCTCCGAGCTGGAGACGCGGCTGGGCTTCTCCCTGCAGCCCGCGCGCCCCTTCACCTTCGAGCACAATGGGGATCTCTTCGGGTGGAAGCAAGGCCATGACGGGCGCTGGCACCTGACGCTGCGCCTGGAGAGCGGCCGCGTGGCGGACACGCCCGGTGCACGCCTGCTCACGGGCCTCAGAGAGATTGCCCGGGTGCACAAGGGTGACTTCCGGCTGACGGCCAACCAGAACCTCATCATCGCCGGCGTCCCCGCCGAGGCCCGCGCGGAGATCGACGCGCTCGTGGCAGCGCACGGCCTGGATGGCTTCCGCCGCTCCAGCCCCCTGCGCCTCAACGCGTTGGCCTGCGTGGCGATGCCCACGTGTGGCCTGGCCATGGCCGAGGCCGAGCGCTACCTACCCCAGATCGTCAGCCGGCTGGATGAGCGCCTGGAGGCGCATGGCCTCCAGAAAGAGAAGATCCTCCTGCGCATCACAGGCTGTCCCAACGGCTGTGCCCGTCCCTACCTGGCCGAGATCGCGCTCGTAGGCAAGGCCCCCGGCCGCTACAACCTCTACCTGGGAGGGGACGTGCGCGGCCAGCGGCTCAACCGCCTGTATCGCGAGAACATCGACGAAGCGACCATCCTCGGGGTGCTCGAGCCGTTGTTCGCCGCCTACGCACGGGAGCGCCGTCCCGGCGAGGGCTTCGGTGACTTCACCGTCCGCGCCGGCCATGTCTCCGCTCCTTCCTCCCCCTCTCCTTCTTCTTCGCTCTCGAGCTGACCCATGCCTCCTTCCACCCCTGTGAGCCGCTCTGGCTCCTGGCGGCGACACTCCGCCGTCCTGCTCCTGTTGCCCGGCCTCCTGCTCGCGCTGGTTGCGTGCTCGAAGCCGGGTGCTTCGTCTTCCGAGCCCATCACGCTGCTCAACGTCTCCTACGATCCGACCCGCGAGCTCTACGATGACTTCAACGCCGCCTTCGTGAAGCACTGGGAGGCGACGCAAGGGACGAAGCTCTCCATCAAGCAGTCCCATGGTGGCTCCGGGAAGCAGGCGCGCTCCGTCATCGACGGCCTGGAGGCGGATGTCGCCACGCTCGCGCTCGCGTATGACATGGACATGCTCCACGAGAAGGGGGGGCTCATCCCGAAGGACTGGCAGTCCCGGCTGCCGAACAACAGCTCGCCCTACACCTCCACCATCGTCTTCGTGGTGCACAAGGGAAACCCTCGGGGTCTCCGCGACTGGGAGGATCTCGTCCAGCCGGGCGTCGGGGTCATCACCCCCAACCCGAAGACCTCGGGCGGCGCGCGCTGGAACTACCTGGCGGCCTGGGGCTACGCGCTCCGCAAGTCGGGCGGCGACGAGGCCAAGGCCCGGGAGTTCGTCGCGAGCCTCTATCGCAACGTCCCCGTGCTGGACTCGGGCGCCCGGGGCGCCACCACCACCTTCGCCGAGCGGGGCATCGGAGACGTGATGATCGCCTGGGAGAACGAGGCGCTCCTCCTCACGGAGGAGGTGGGCAAGGACAAGTTCGAGATCATCATCCCGTCCGAGAGCATCCTCGCCGAGCCGCCCGTCACCGTGGTGGACAAGAACGCGGACCGGCGGGGCACGCGGGCGGCCGCCGAGGCCTACCTCCAGTACCTCTACTCCGAGGAGGGACAGACGATCGCCGCGAAGCACCACTATCGCCCGAGCGTCCAGGCGTTCTCCGCCAAGTTCGCCAGCCACTTCCCTCCGGTCAAGCTCTTCACCCTCCACGAGGTCTTTGGCGGCTGGAAGAAGGCTCAACAGACCCACTTCGACGACAAGGGCGTGTTCGATCAGATCTACACGCCGATGGCCCAGTAACCGAGACGTCCCCCCATGGCTCAACGCGCACGCCGCCGTATCCTCCCAGGCTTCGGGCTGTCCTTGGGGCTGAGCTGGTTCTACCTGGGCCTGCTCGTGCTCCTGCCGCTCTCCGGGCTCTTCCTGAAGACGTTCACCCTGACGTGGGAACACTTCTGGGAGACGGTGGCCTCCCCGCGCGCTGTCGCCGCCTACCAGCTCACCTTTGGGGCCTCCCTGGTGGCGGCGCTGGCCAACGCCGTCTTCGGCCTGCTCGTGGCCTGGGTGCTGGTCCGCTACCGCTTCCCAGGCAAGAGCCTGGTGGATGCGCTGGTGGACCTGCCGTTCGCCCTGCCCACCGCCGTCGCGGGGCTGACACTGACGAGCCTCTACGCCCGCAATGGCTGGTTTGGGCAGTACCTGGAGGCCGCCGGGATTCAGGTGGCCTACTCCTGGCTCGGCATCGTCGTGGCGCTCACCTTCATCGGGCTGCCTTTCGTGGTGCGCACCGTCCAGCCCGTGCTGGAGGACATCGACGCGGATGTGGAGGAGGCGGCGGCCACGCTGGGGGCCACGCCGTGGCAGACCTTCGCGAAGGTCATCTTCCCCAGCATCCTGCCGGCGCTGCTGAGCGGCTTCACCCTGGCGCTCGCGCGGGCCATCGGCGAGTACGGCTCCGTGGTCTTCATCTCCGGCAACATGCCCATGCGCACGGAGATCGTCCCGCTGCTCATCGTCACCAAGCTGGAGCAGTACGACTACGCGGGCGCGACAGCCATTGCCGTCGTCATGCTCACGGCCTCGTTCGCGCTGCTGCTGGCCATCAACCTGCTCCAGCGCTGGACCCAGCGCCGGTTCGAAGTCCGGCCTGGATAGCCCACCATGCACGTCTCCTCGCTCCTGCTCCAAAAGAGGACCCATGCCGCGGCTGGGCCAGCCGTTCTGCGCTGGCTGTTGATCGGCATGGCCCTGCTCTTCCTGGGCATCTTCCTCGTCGTCCCGCTGGTGGCGGTGTTCATCCATGCCTTCCAGAAGGGCGCCGGGGCGTACCTGACCTCGCTCGCGCACCCGGACACCTGGGCCGCCATCCGGCTGACGCTGACGGCGGCGCTGATCGCCGTCCCCCTCAACCTGGCCTTCGGGCTGGCCGCCTCGTGGCTCATCGCCCGGTTCCGGTTCCGTGGCAGGGATCTGCTCATCACGCTCATTGATCTGCCCTTCAGCGTGTCACCCGTCATCGCGGGCCTGATCTTCGTGCTGCTCTTCGGGCGGCAGGGGTGGCTGGGTCCCTGGCTGGCGGAGCATGATCTCCACGTCATCTTCGCCGTGCCGGGCATCGTGCTGGCCACGCTCTTCGTGACGTTCCCCTTCGTCGCGCGCGAGGTGCTGCCGGTGATGCAGGCCCAGGGCAGCGACGAGGAGGAGGCGGCCCTCACGCTGGGCGCGGGCGGCTGGTACACCTTCATGCGCGTCACCTTGCCAAAGGTGAAGTGGGGGGTGCTCTACGGCGTCATCCTCTGCAACGCGCGCGCAATGGGCGAGTTCGGCGCCGTCTCCGTGGTCTCCGGGCACGTGCGCGGGGTGACGACGACGCTGCCTCTGCACGCGGAGATCCTCTACAACGAGTACGACTTTGTTGGGGCCTTCGCTACCGCCTCGCTGCTGACCGTGCTGGCGGTCATCACCTTGATCGTCAAGAAGTACGTCGAATGGAGGGCGCACACGCCATGAGCGTCGTCGTCGAGCAGCTGACCAAGCGGTTCACCGCTGCAGGAACGCCGGCGGTGTCGGACGTGTCCTTTCAGGCTCCGCCTGGAGCCATCACCACCCTGCTGGGGCCCTCGGGCGCTGGCAAGTCCACCATCCTCCGCGTCATCGCCGGGCTGGAAGCGCCGGATGGAGGCAAGGTGCTGATCGATGGGGTGGACTGCACGGACGTGTCCGCGCAGAAGCGCAACATCGGGGTGGTCTTCCAGAGCTACGCGCTCTTCCGGCACATGACGGTGCGGGAGAACATCGCGTTCGGGCTCAATGTCCGCAAGCAGCCTCGGCCCGAGGTGGAAGCACGGGTGGACGAGATGCTCAAGCTCGTGCAGCTCGAGGAGATGGGGCAGCGCTACCCGGGTCAGCTCTCGGGCGGACAGCGGCAGCGCGTGGCCTTCGCGCGGGCCCTGGCCATTCGGCCCA
>NZ_DASPHO010000526.1:0-27129 GCF_035629615.1 Hyalangium sp.
AGGGCCTGGATGCGCGGGCGCGTCCGCTCCACCCAAGGGCGCCCTGTCTCAGCCACCCTCAAGATCGCCGAGACGAAGCTCAAGACCCATACCCGTTCGACGGGGGACTTCGAGCTCCGCCTCCCGGCCGGGCGCTACCGCGTCACGTTCGAGGCGCGAGGCTACGTCTCGCAGACGAAGATCGTGGACGTGGGCGCTGGGGATCAAGCCCTGTTCTACGTGGATCTGTCACCGCAGGAGAACTGATCCCTTGCGCGCCCTCTCGCTCACGCTTCCGCTGCTCCTGCTCCTCTGGGGATGCGAGGGGTGCGACAAGAAGCCCGCCGCACCCCAGATCGCGAAGCTCACGCAGCTCCAGGGCCAGGTCACGGTGCAGCGTGAGGCGGCGACTCGCGCCGCCCAGGCGGACGAACCGCTCTCCCCTGGGGAGACGGTGGTCACCGGGCCCGGGAGCACCGCTCGGGTGCGGTACATCAACGGGGCGGAGGTCGAGGTGGCCGAGAACAGCCGCTTCCGCGTCAATGGCACCCCGGAGGCGCTCACCCTGGAGCTGCAAGAGGGCCGCGTCGTCTCGAGCTCGCCCCAGGCCCCCGGCAGCGGGCTCACCGTCACAGGGCGCTTCGGCCGGGCGGAGCTGCTCACCGCTTCGGCCATCGTGTTCGACCTCCGCGAGGAGGAGCCCAAGCTCACGCTCCAGTACGGAGACATTCGCGTGATCGGCCTGGATGGGCAGACCGTCCCCATCGTGATGGGCAAGGAGATCGTGCTCTCGGACGACGAGCCCGCGGCGCCGCCCCCAGTGCAGGTGCTGCTCGCGCAGGCGATCGTCTTCACCCTCGAGCCTGAGGACGGCAAGGTCCGCGTGCGGGGCGCGCAGGAGTCCGTCTTCACGGAGCTCGCCCTGGATCAGTCCCGAGCGCTTGGCCCTGGCTCGGCGTTCGAGATCCCGGCGAAGGCCAGCGCGCGCCTGTCCTCCAACGAGCTGAAGGTGAACCTCTCCGGGGACACGGCAGGGTCGCTCCAGGAGGCCTCCCGCCAGGGGGAGCAGAAGACCTACGCGCTGCAGCTCAGCCGCGGCAAGGCCCGGCTCCAGTTCGGCGCGGGGCAACACACCTTGAAGCTCACCGACGGCCGCGGCCAGGTGGAGCTCAAGATCTCCGAGCAGAGCACCGTCTCCGTGAGCGATCCCCAGGCCGGAGCCACCGTGGCGATCCTCACCGGCCAGGTCGAGCTGGTGGCCGATGGCAAGACCACGGTCCTCCAGGCCGGCGAGAAGATGAGCCGCGCCTCGGAATCGCCTCAGGTTGCACGGGAGCCAGTCCCACCGCTCGTGCTCCCGCCGGGCGGCAGGACGCGGGTGTTCTCCGACGGGCAGCCCGTGACGGGGATCCAGGTCCCCTCCTCCTCTGGAGGGCCGCTGCGGGTCGAGGTCGCCCAGGAGGCCTCCTTCCGGGAGCCACTCCTCGTGGGGCGAGTGGGGACGGACTGGGTGCGCGTGGAGCCACCGGCTCGCGGTGAGCTGCACTGGCGCTTCCTGGGTGAGGACGGAGCCGTGCGCACGCAGGGCTCGGCCCGGTTCGAGCAGGACCGCGGCCGCTCCTCGCTCGTCGCCGAGAGCCCGAAGGCCGAGGTCATGGAGACGGGCCTCAACGCCCGCGTCCTCTTCCAGAGCGCCGCCCCCGCGCTGCACTTCACCTTCTCGCCCCGGGAGGGAGCTCGCACCTACCAGCTCCGGCTCTACCGCGCCTCCGACGCGAAGACGCCGATCCTCCAGCGGGTGACGAACAAGACCCAGTACATCCTGGAGCCGGGCTCGCTCGGCGAGGGGCGCTATCTCTGGTACGTGGCGGCGCTGGGACCGGGAGGCGACGAGCTCGCCGGCGGACGGATGAACAAGCTCGAGCTGGTGTACGACAACGAGCGCCGGGGCCTTGCCCTCAGCCGCCCGCGACCGGGGGAGCGCCTCGGGCGCGGCGAGGTGCCCGTGGAGGGCGTGGTCCCGCTTGGCTCGCGGCTGTTCCTCAATGGCCAGCCGGTGGCGCTCGACGCCAAGGGCCGGTTCTCCCAGCGCCTGCCGCCCACGGAGCTCCTGGTGTTCCGTCTCGTCTCGGGGCAAAGCGAGGCATACTGGGTCCGCACCCTCCGGAGTGGCCGGCCATGACGTCTTCGCCCGCGGTGATTCCCTTGACTCGGCCAGTCACCACGCCTCGCCGATTCGGCAACTACGTGTTGATCCGCAAGCTCGCCGAGGGCGGCATGGCGGAGATCTACCTCGCCAAGCAGCTGGGCGCGGAGGGCTTCGAGCGGGACGTGGTGCTCAAGTGCATGCTTGATCACCTCACCCAGTACCGGGAATTCGTCTCCATGTTCCTGGACGAGGCGCGGCTGGCGGCGCGGCTGCACCACCCGAACATCGTCCAGATCACGGATCTGGGGGTGGCGGACAACCGGTACTACATCTGCATGGAGTACCTGGCGGGCGACGATCTGGACGCGGTGATCGCCGCCGCCCACTACCAGCGTGAGGGCGTGCCGATCCCCATCGCCGCCCGCATCATCCTCTCTACCCTGGAGGGCCTGGAGTTCGCCCACGGCTACCAGGAGCAGGGGCAACCCCTGGGGCTCGTCCACCGCGACATCTCCCCCTCGAACATCTTCGTCACCTACCAGGGCACGGTGAAGGTGCTCGACTTCGGGATCGCCAAGGCCTCCTCGCGGATGACGCAGACGCAGCCGGGGCTGCTGAAGGGCAAGTGGGGGTACATGTCCCCCGAGCAGGCCCGCGGGGAGCCCACCGATGCCCGGAGCGATCTGTTCTCGCTGGGCGTCACCTTCCATGAGCTGCTTACGGCCCGCCGGGTCTTCGAGCGGGACAACGAGATCGGCGTGCTGCTGGCGCTGATGGCTCAGCCCATCCCTCCGCCGAGCCACACGCGCCCGGAGGTGCCTCCGGCCCTCGATCGGATCGTGATGAAGGCGCTGGAGCGACGCGCCGAGGATCGCTACGCGAGCGCCGCGGAGATGCGCGCCGATCTGGAGGAGTTCCTGCGTGTGACGCCCTCGGTTCCGGGCGTGTCCCAGCTCGCGCAGTACATGCAGCGGCTGTTCGGCCAGGAGGACGTCGAGCGCAAGACGAAGATCCCCTCGCTTACCGAGCTCGAGGCGATCACCGCCCAGCCGTCGCCGCCGTCGGTGGAGGACCCTGTCGGGTTCGAGAAGACTCTGGTGCGGCCGTCGGTTCCCCAGGGGCTCCCTGCGATCGTCACCCAAGCCAGCCGGCCCCCTCCTGCCCCTGCGCCTCCTGCACGAAGCGCAGGGCTGTCCATGGCGATTGGCGCGCTGGCAGCGGTGGCGCTGGTGGCATTGGGGGGAGTCGCGGCCTGGTACTTCGTGACGCCTCCGGTTCCTGCGGCTCCCGTGGTGGCGCAGCTGCCGCCCACGGTCATTCCGACTCCGCCAGTCCCGCCAGTTCCACCCGTGGCGGAGCAGCCACCGCCACCTCCTCCGGAACAGCTCGCGGAAGTGAAGTCCCCACCGCCGGTGATACCGAAGCCGGTGCGTGCTCCAGCCCCGCTCACCGCCGACGGCGTCGTCCGGGAGGTACGCAAGCACCAGAGGAAGCTCCGCAAGTGCATCGATGCGCACCGCACCGAGCTGCTCTCGATCCCCCGATTAATGCTCGTGCTCACGATCGCCAACACCGGGAGGGTGACGGACACCCGGGTCACCGAGCCGAGCTCAGCGCCGACGGACCTGGCTCAGTGCTTGAAGGGCCACATCAGCAAGGTGAACTTCCCCCGCGATCCGAACCGGCCCGAGTTCCAGATCCAGATTCCGTTGGTGGTGAATTCACCGTCCACGCCTAAGTGAAGTAAGTCAGGGCCCGTGGAAGAACTCGACGCCCGCCGCCGAGAGCAGCACAAGCTGAGGCTCTCGTGGATGCCCTGGCTGTACTTCTCGCTGAAGCCTCGCCACCGGAAGTGGGCCGAGGAGTGGCAGCGCGAGGTGCAGGCGCGCTTCATGGAGCTGGAGACGGTGCAGATCGCGGAGGGCTGCTTCGTGGCGCCCGAGGCCCGCCTGTTCGCCGAGCCTGGGCGCACCATTGTCGTCGGGCCCGGCTCGAGCATCGCGGCGGAGGTCTTCGTCCACGGGCCCGTGCTCCTGGGGCGGGAGGTGAGCATCAACGCTCGTGCCAGCCTGGACGGTGGCACGGCGGGCATCCACCTCGGTGACGGGACGCGCATCGCCACGGGCGCCACGCTCTACGCCTTCAACCACGGGCTCGATCCAGAGCGGACGCTCCGCGACCAGCCGGTGACGTCTCGCGGCATCCGCGTGGGCTCGGACGTGTGGATCGGCGCCAACGCAGGTGTCATCGACGGGGTGACCCTGGGAGACCACTCGGTGGTGGGCATGGGTGCGATCGTCACGCGCGATGTGCCCGCGTGGGCCATCGTCGCCGGGTCCCCCGCCAGGATCGTGGGCGATCGACGAGAGCGGCGCTGAACCGTGGCGGGACTTGGGAGATACTGGGGGCCCCTATGAGCAGCGCGCCCAGAGACTTCCGCAGCATCCCCAACCGCCTGAACACGCTCCTGACGGTGAGCGTCTTTTCCGCGCTGGTGGGGCTGCTCGTCCTGGGGGCGCACGTGGAGAGCGGCTGGGCGCTGGGCCTGTGCGTGGCCGTGTTCGCCGTGCTCTTCCAGACGCAGTTCGCCCTGCTCCACGAGGCCTCGCACCTCAAGCTCCACTCGGACCCGGTGTGGAACCGCTGGCTCGGCGTGCTCGGCGGGCTGCTCTTCCCGATCTCTTCTTCGATGCTCTCCATCACCCACTGGAGCCATCACCTGAAGAACCGCAGCGATCAGGAGATGTTCGACCTCTACTATCCGCATCAGTCGCGCGTGGCGCGGACAATCGGCTGGTACCTGATGCTGGTGGGGTTCTGGTACTGGATCATCCCTCCCTTCCTGCTGCTGCTGCTCGTGGCCCCGGGCGTGTTCCGGCGCATGTCCGAGCGGCTCCACATCGCCGAGGCCATCTTCCGCCACCCGGAGATCAGCGTCGGGCGGATCCGCGGGGAGCTGCTGCTGTGTGCCCTGGCGGTGACGGGCGTGTGCGTGCTGTCCGGCCTGTCCGTGGCACGGCTGGCGATCTTCTACGCCGCGGCCGGGGCGATCTGGTCCGGTGTGAACTACCTGGAACACTCTTACGCGCCGCGGGACGTGCTCAAGGGAGCCTTCAACTTGCAGGCCCCGTGGCCGTATGGCTGGCTCAACCTGCACCGCGAGCTGGACCTCAACCACCACGCCTACCCGGAGGTGTCGTGGATCCACCTGCCGGCGCTCTCTCCGAAGGATGAGTACCACCGCTCCTACCTTCGTCACTACTTCCGGCAGTGGACCACGGGCCCGGCGCTCACGCTGGGGCCGGGCCCGAAGCCCCTGACCGAGATCCCTCGCAAGTACCCCTCGTGCGAGTCCTCCTGACAGGTGCCCGCGGCATCCCCGCGCTCGCGGCGGTCCGCCAGCTCCAGCGGGCCGGGAACGAGGTGCTCGTGTGCGACACCTTTCCGACCCACGCCACCCGGCACTCGCGTGAAGTGGAGCGCTCCTTCCAGGTGCCTGCCCCTCGCTTCGAGGAGGAGGCGTTCATCCAGCGCCTGCTGTCGCTCATCGAGGAGCACCGGGTGGATGCGCTCGTGCCCACCGGGGAGGAGATCCTCTATGTGGCGCGGCATGGAGAGCGGCTTCGGGAGCGCTGCCTGGTGGTGGCGGATAGCTTCGAGCAGCTCGTGGCCCTGCATGACAAGGGGGTGTTCAACCAGCGCGTTGCCGCTCGGGGCCTGCCCGCGCCGGGAACGTGGCAGCTGGAGGGACCGGGGCACCTGGAGATGCTCCTGCGCGAGCACCCCCGGCTCATCGTCAAGCCAGCCTTCACGCGCTTCGGCCAGAAGACACGGGTGATCCAGGCAGGAGCCTCGCTCGCGGGCCTCGACTTCCAGCGAACCTTGCTGGCGCAGCAGTTCATCGAGGGGACGGAGCTGTGCACCTCCAGCCTCTTCTGGGAGGGCGCGCTCCTGGCGCATGTCTGCTACCAGCCGCGGTACCGGTTCCCGGGAGGGCCGGGCTACTACTACGAGCCGCTTGGCCATGCGGGGACGCGGGAGTGGGTCCTGCGTTTCTTCGAGGGCACGCGCTTCACGGGGAGCCTCGGGTTCGACTTCATCGAGACCGCGAGCGGGGAGCTGTTCGCGCTGGAATGCAACCCGCGGATGACGAGTGGCTTCCTCCTGTTCCCGGAGGATGGGCGGCTCGGACGGGCGATGTTCGGTCAGGGCATCGCCGAGCCCGATCTGGACACGCCCGCGATGCTGGGGCTCGTCATGTTGACCACGGCGCTCCCTCGGATCCGCTCGTGGAGGGAGCTGCGCGAGTGGTGGCGAGCGTTCGGCGTTGCACGTGACGCGCTCTGGCGGCGGGAAGATCTCAAGCCTTTCTGGTATCAGCTCGCCGCGTTTCCCCACCTGTTCCAGCTGGCACGGCGCCATGGACTGGCGATGGGCGAGGCGACGACGCATTACACCGAGTGGAACGGCTGAGCCCTGGATGGGGTAAGGCCCCTTCCGAGGTTCCCATGAAAGTCTTCCGCACCACAGGCGCTGGCGGTCCCGAGGTCCTCTCCCTGGACGAGCGCTCTGATCTCACTCCTGGCCCCGCGGAGCTGCTCGTCCGGGTGCGGGCCACCGCGCTCAACCGGGCGGATCTGCTCCAGCTCAAGGGGCAGTACGCCCCGCCGCCGGATGCGTCGCCGGACGTTCCCGGGCTGGAGTACGCGGGCGAGGTGCTCGCCGTGGGGCCGCGGGTGCGCCGCTTCCACCCGGGAGACCGGGTGATGGGGCTGGTGGGGGGCGGCGCCTGGGCGGAGCAGCTCACCGTCCATGAGCGCGAGGCCCTGCCCATGCCGGAGGGGATGGACTTCACGGACGCGGCCGCGCTGCCCGAAGCGTACCTCACGGCCTTCGACGCGCTCGTGCTGCAGGGAGGAATGCGGCTGGGAGAGACGGTGCTGGTCCACGCGGTGGCGAGCGGCGTGGGCTCAGCGGCGGCGCTGCTGTGCCGGGCCATGGGAGTGCGCGTGGTGGGCACCGGGCGCAATGCGCCAAAGCTGGCGCGCACACGAGAATGGGGGGTGGAGCGCACGGTGCTTGTCGATGGCACACCACCGCGCTTTGCCGAGGCAGTGCGCGAGGCCTCGGGTGGCCGAGGGGCCGATCTCGCGCTGGATCTCGTGGGCGGGGACTACGTCCCGGAGACGCTGGAGGCGCTCGCGCCCCAGGGCCGGGCCCTGCTCGTGGGGCTGGTGGCGGGCAACAAGACCCAGGTCAACCTGGGCACAATCCTGATGAAGCGGCTGCACATCACAGGCACCGTGCTGCGCAGCCGGCCTCTGGAGGAGAAGATCGCCCTGACCCAGGCGGCGGAGCGTCACCTGCTCCCGCTGTTTCGCTCAGGAGCACTGAGACCCGTCATCGATGCCGTGTGGCCCATAAAGGACATCCGGAACGCACTCATGCGCATGGCGAGCAACGAGACGGTGGGAAAGGTCGTCCTGCGCTGGAGCTGAAGCGCCTCTCGACTCAGGGATCCAGCAGGATCTGGTAGATGAAGTCGAACTCCTTGCCCAGCGGATCCCGGAACTCTAACTGCATCTGCCCTCGGGCTCCGTTGAAGTTCCTCGTGCCACCCGTGATGGCCAGAGTCGATCCCTTCGTGTCGAAGAAGGGCCCCTCCACCGTGAGCTGCCCCTCGTCGAGGAAGGCCGTCCACATGCACTCCCAGGACTGCCCCGCCACGACTCGGATGCAGTAGCCCTGGGTTGTGCCCACCTGCCGCGTGTTGTCCTCGTCGAACAGCGGGTTGGCGAACGTCAGCACGTCCCCCGCGGAATCCCCCATGGGTGCATGGTCGGTGACGGCATCCGTGTCCGCGTGCTCGATGACGCGGAGGGTCCGGAGGGTAGGCACCTCCTCCGGGTCACCGCCGCAGCCCACCAGTGCCACGCTGAGCACGAGCCCCAAGCCGAACCTCACCACAGCCTCTCTCATGTAGACTTCCCCTTGAGCTCCGCCCAACGCAGAGCCAGGCATTCTACCCACGTGGCGCTTGCTCGTTCGAGCGCAGAGCGATGGTGATTGCCAGGCACGAGGGGCTTATCCTGCGCCGGTCCATGGCTACCCACTTCGACCCCGGCGCCGCCGCCTCCCCTGATTCCGGCATCTTCGGCCTCCCCCACTCTCCCGACGAGGCCCAGGTCGTCCTCGTCCCCGTCCCTTTCGAGGCCACCACCAGCTACGGCGGCGGCACCTCCGAGGGCCCCGGCGCCGTCCTCCACGCCAGCCGCCAGGTCGACCTCTTCGACGTGGAGACCGGCCGCCCCTACGAGCGTGGCATCGCCCTCCTCCCCGAGTCCGAGAACCTGCGCGCCTGGAACACCCGCGCCAAGGAGCGCGCCCAGCTCGTCATCGAGGCCGGTGGCGTGCACGCCGACCAGCCTGATCTCCGCGCCGCCGCCGCCGAGGTCAACCAGCTCTCCGAGAAGATGAACGACTTCGTCTACCGCACGTCGAAGCAGTGGCTCGACAAGGGCAAGCACGTGGGTGCCATCGGCGGGGATCACTCCATCTCCTTCGGCTCCATCCAGGCCCACGCCGAGAAATATCCTGGCCTCGGTGTCCTCCACCTCGATGCGCACGCCGACCTGCGCAACGCCTACGAGGGCTTCACCTGGTCCCACGCCTCCATCATGTACAACGTGGTGCAGCGCCTGCCCGGCGTGAAGTCGCTCGTCCAGGTGGCCATCCGCGACATGAGCGAGGAGGAGCACCAGCTCATCGAGCTCTCCAACGGCCGCATCCACGCCTACTTCGATGCCACGCTCCAGCAGAAGCAGTTCGACGGCGTGCCCTGGAACCGGCTGGTGGACGAGCTCGTCTCCCACCTCCCCCAGCACGTGTACCTCTCCTTCGACATCGACGGCCTGGATCCCGTCCTCTGCCCCCACACCGGCACGCCCGTGCCCGGCGGCCTCTCCTTCCCCCAGGCCAATGCCCTCATCGCGGGCGTCGTCCGATCGGGGCGCACCATCGTCGGCTTCGATCTGACCGAGGTCGCCCCCGATCCCGAGGGCGGAGAGTGGGACGGCAACGTGGGCGCGCGGCTGCTCTACAAGATGATCGGCTGGATGCTGAAGTCTCAGCGCGCCTGATCAGCCCCGCGGCAGCAGCAAGCTCAGGGTGCAGCCCTTCGCCGGAAGGGACTCCGCCGACAGCGCGCCACCGTGCAGGCGCGCCAGCTCCGAGGCGATGTACAGCCCCAGCCCCGTGCCCCCGTCGTCCGGCCGGGCCTGGAATGGCGCGAACAGCCGCGGCAGCTCCTGCTCCGTGAAGCCAGGCCCTTCGTCCCGCACCCGCACCGTCACCAGCGCATGGGCGGCGAGCAGCTCCACTCGCACCGCACCCCGGCCCTTCCCGTAGTGCACCGCGTTGGCCAGCAGCCCGTCGAACACCTGGCGCATGCGCTCGGGATCGAAGTGCAGCCCCACCGGCCCTTCCGGCACGGTGAGGTGGATCGCCACCTGGGGCTCCTGCGCCTGCCATGCCTCCACCGCGCGTCGCAGGTGCGGCAAGAGATCCTCCGCCACGCACTGCAGCGTCACGCTCCCTGCCGCCAGCCGCGCCGCCTCCTGGAGACTCCTGCTCACGAACTCCATCGAGCGCAGCTGTGCTCCCAGCGCCTCCACTGCCTGCCGATCCACCGCGGAGGCCGCCTGCAACCGCTGCAGGTGCTCGCGCGCCGCCGCCAGCGGCCCCTGGAGCGTCTGCGCCACCCAGTGGCCCAGCGCCTCCACCGGAGGGGACTCTGACAGCAGGCGCGGCTCTGGCAGGTGCGCCAGCTTCTGGCGGATCACCGCCTCGAAGTCGGTGATCTCGAAGGGCTTGTGCAGAAAGGCCGAGGCCTCTGGCGCTCCCTGCGGGAGCACCGCGCTCAGCAGGATGACCGGCACGTCCTTGAGGAGCTCATCGCCTCGCAGCCGGCGGCACAGCTCCAGCCCGCTCAACCGCGGCATCATGTGGTCTGTCACCACCAGCTGAGGCCGCTTGGCACGCGCCAGCCCGAACGCCTCTTCCCCATCCCGGGCCCTGAGCACGTCATGCCCCAGGTCCTCCACCACCTGGCTCAAGACCTCGAGCACCGCCGGTTCATCGTCCGCGACCAGGACGAGACTCATCTCTGCCACTCCTCGGCGCCGGTGAAGGGGCCCCTCAAACCCACCGCCACCCGAGTACTTGATCTATTAAAGAGCCGCACACCGCATCCAGACGGCCCAGGGAATGCTGCGGGGTTCCCGACAGTCCTGCCGTCGCTCGCTCAACACCTGGGGTGTAAAGGGAGGTATGGAATGAGGGTCGCAGGTATGAAAGGGTGGTTGTTGACTGCGTTGTTGCTGGCCTCCAGCGCCCAGGCGGATCTGGCGCGCCGCCGGGACGCGATCGTCGAGGTGGTCCAGAAGGTCTCTCCCGCGGTCGTCTATATCGGCACCGAGCAGGAGGTGGAGACGCGCTTCCGA
The DNA here is from genome assembly GCF_035629615.1 of Hyalangium sp. Taxonomy (GTDB): domain Bacteria; phylum Myxococcota; class Myxococcia; order Myxococcales; family Myxococcaceae; genus Hyalangium. The sequence continues at coordinate 10,630 of NZ_DASPHO010000526.1, forward strand.
GGTCGGCGCTCCTACCTGGAGGACTTCTTCGGCGGCGGGCGCGAGGAGCGGCGGCGCGTGCAGGGGCTCGGCAGCGGCGCCATCATCGACGCCTCCGGCATCATCGTCACCAATGACCATGTCATCCGTGGCGCCTCCGCCATCCACGTGGTGCTGGCGGACGGCCGCACGCTGGAAGCGGAGGTGCTCGGCAGCGACTCGCCGAATGATCTGGCGGTGCTCCGGGTCAACCCCAAGGAGCCGCTGCCCACCGCGAAGCTGGGCACGAGCTCGGATCTGATGATTGGCGAGACGGTGATCGCCATCGGCAGCCCGTTCGGTCTGTCCAAGACGGTGACCGCGGGGGTGGTGTCCGCCACGGGCCGCACGTTCCGCGCCGAGGACGGCACCGTCTACAACGACTTCGTCCAGACGGACGCGGCCATCAACCCCGGCAACTCGGGCGGGCCGCTGCTCAACGTGGATGGAGAGATCATCGGCATCAACACCGCCATCTTCGCCAGCGCACAGGGCATCGGCTTCGCGATCCCCGCGGACAAGGTGCGGCGCATCGTCGAGGAGCTGACGCGCTTCGGGAAGGTGCGCCCCGCGTGGGTGGGGATTGACGCCGTCGATCTGCCGAGTCAAGTCGCCGCACAGCTCGGCTGGGATCGCTCGTACGGAGCGCTGGTGGCCAGCGTAGAGCCCGGCAGCCCGGCCGAGCAGGCAGGAGTCCGCCGAGGGGACGTCGTGGCGGAGATGGCGGGCTCGCGGATCAGCGACTCGGAGGACTTCGACACCCGCGTGCGCGGCTACCCGGCCCGCTCTCCCTTTCCCCTGGTCCTCTTCCGCGAAGGCGGCCTGCGCACACTCCAGGTGACTCCCGTGGAGTTTCCTCCTCGGCTCATCGAGTCGCTCGCCTGGGATCGACTAGGACTGCGAGTGAAGGAGGTTCGTGGCTCCCTCGCCATCTCCGGCGTGCGGCCAGGCTCGATCGCCCAGGAGGCGGGCCTCGAGCCAGGAGACGTGATCCTGAGGGTCAACAACCAACCCATCCCTCACTCGGAGGCCTTCCGAGAGGCCCTGCTGACGGCGAGACGGGGACGTAGCGTCTTGTTGCTCGTACGCCGGGGACGGTATGGGTACCACATCACCCTCCCGTTCCAAGGCCAACGCCTCTAGCATGATCACCGCATGAGCCAGGTTCGTTATCAGCCCCTCGGTCCGCTGTTGTCGGGCGAGGGTTCCCGCGCGTTCCTCGGGTTGGCCCTCGAGGAGGGCGCTCCTCCTCGTCCCGTGGTGCTCATCTGGGCACCGCAGGAGGTGGCTCAAGACGCGGATCTGTCGGAGAAGCTGCGCCGCGAGACGAACCGCGCGCTCGTCTTCGAGCACCCCAACATCCTGCGCGTGCACGGCCTGGCGACGCTGGAGCAAGGCCTGGCGCGCGTCACCGAGTATGCCGACGGCGAGACGCTGCGCCGGGTGATGGAAGTCACGCCGCGGATTCCGCCTCCGCTGGCCGCGAAGATCGTCGCGGACGCGGCCATGGGCATCCACTACGCGCACATGGCCGGCAACGATGACGGCACGCCACTGGTGCACGGGGACGTCCGGCCGGAGACGCTGATCATCTCCTTCACGGGCGTGGTGAAGATGACGGGCTATGGGGCGCTGAGTGTGGCGCCTCGCGAGCGCGGGGGCCGCCGCGTGCGCAACCGGCGCAAGTACAGCGCGCCCGAGCAGCTGCTCGGCGGGCGCGATGCCGTCAACATCCAGACGGACGTGTTCCTCCTGGGGCTCACCCTCTATGAGCTCCTCACCGGGAAGATCCCCTTCAAGGACGCGAAGGACGCCGACACCGCCACGCTCACCGAGGCGCTCCCCGCCCTGCCGCTGAACATCCCGCGCGGGCTGGACGCGGTGGTGCACAAGGCCACCGCCAAGCGCGCCAATGAGCGCTACCCCTCCGCGCTCGCCCTGCGCGAGGCCATCATCGAGGCCATGGGCGCGCTGCCGCCGCAGGACGTCCTCTCGACGTTCATGAACCGGCTCTTCCCGGTGACCGACGAGGCCCGCTCGGCGCGGGGCAAGGTGCTCGAGTTCGGGATCTCCGAGGCGCTCAAGCATGGGAGTGCTCCCAAGCCCGCGACGGGCTCGGCGCCCACCGTCGCGCCCGCCGCTCCGGCCACGGTGTCGTCCACCCAGCTCCCGAAGATCCCCGCCGCTCCTCCTCCGTCGTCCACCAAGGTCCCCACGGTCCCCGCCGCCAACCCCTCCAGGCCCCCGGCCCCGGCCGCGGCTCCTGCGACGACGAGCTCCACCACGCTCCGTCCCGTGGCTCCCGCGGCTCCCGCTGCAGCGCCCGCGCCCGCTGCTGCCCCCCCTCTCACGCCCCAGCAGCCTGTGGCGGCGGTACCCGCACCGGCGCCCGTGCCTCCCACGCCGGCTCCGCCCGCACCTCGCTCTCGCCTCCCGTTGGTGATCGCCTCGCTGGCCCTGATCTCCGTGGCGGCGGCCGTCGTCGTGGCCCGTGACAGACTCCCGCTGAACATCCCAGGCCTCGAGGATTGGCAGGCCAGTGACACCCCGCTGACCATCACCGCCCCGCCTCCCGCCGACCTGCTGCTGGACCTCGCCGACGCGGGGATGCCTGCCGACGCTGGCGTCCTGGTGCTGGTGGAGGACGCCGGGGTGGCGGATGCGGGCATGGATGGCGGCGTGGATGCCGGCACCGAGCCCTCGCTGGAGCTGATCGTGGATCCGCGTGTGGAAGCCCTGCTCTCCGATGGTGGGGTGCTCGGGCGCACGCCGGTGACGTTGCCCATGCCGCCCGGCCGGCACGTGCTGTCCCTCAGCAACCCGGCCCTGGGCATCCAGACCTCTCGCACGGTGACCGTGGCGCCCGAGGGCCGCACCACCGTCCGCATCTACTTGAGCAAGGGCTTCGTCAACGTGCGCGCCCCCGAGGGGGCCTCCGTCCAGGTGGACGGGCGCAACGTGGGCAAGGCTCCCGTCGACGAGCTGGATCTCTACGAGGGCTACCACCGGCTCGTCGTCACGGTGAACGGCGCGCGCTGGCAGAAGTCCTTCCTGGTCGAGCCCAACCAGCGCGTCAACTTCAGCGTCGACTTCGAGAGCGAGGAGGACGAGTAGCGGCTCAGGCGCTCTTGCGGCGCCGGATCATCTCCTCGTACGAGCGGCCCACGCTCTGCGCCAGGATCATCAGCTCACCCACATCCGGCGTGGTGAGCTGCTCCGGGCCGTTGTCCAGGTACAGCAGGTGGACGACCTTGCCGCGCACGAGCAGCGGGAGGATCACCGACGTCTTCGGGAAGGGCGGCTCCGGCCGCTTGTCCGCGCCGAGCAGCCGGTAGAAGACGTTCATCGCCGTGTCCCGGCGGACCGGGCCGATGTAGTGCGAGCGCGTGTCTCGCACGAGCCGGAAGGTGTTCCCCTCGCGCAGCGCCACGCCGATGCGGCGGACCGCCGCGTCCCGGACACCCCTGCCCATCCCGTGCCAGCCCGTGACCAGGTTGCCTTGCACGGACAGCAGCAGGCACCGCCGCCACTTGCCCACCGCGTAGCGCAGCACCGTGGTGGCCACGTCCTCGCGATCCGAGCTCTGCGCGAGCTGTGCCTGGGCCTCCACGAAGGTGAGCGGCTTCGGGGCCGCCGGGCGGGCCGTGGCTGCGGGGCGGCGAGTGATGACCTTCCCAGGTGCGGCGACCGGCTTCCCTGGTGCCGCGACGCCAGGATGCCCAGGCACGGCGGTGGCCGGCTTCCCAGGCGCCGCGACGCCAGGCTTCGCGGCCATGGGTGGCGCCTTGACCGGAGGCTGTCCGGGCGGAGCGGCGGGACGAGCCACGGGCGGGACGATCGGCGCCACGGGAGGCAGCGTGTTCAGCGGCTGAGCCGGGCGCATCGTGCCGTCGTCCGAGGGGATGGGGATGAAGCCCGTGGTGGGCCGGCGCGCGGGCGTGTCCGCGGGGGCGGGAATGAACGGGAGCTCCGGCACGGGCGGCGAAGGCTCCGAGGGAGCGGGCCGGAACGGTGTCACGGGCGGGGCCGACGGCAGCGCGTGGTCCGGGACTGGAGGCCTGTTCGCAGCAGGGTGCGCATCCTCCAGGACGGGAGTGCCCACCGGGATCGTCCACATCGCGAGGGGCGGCCGCTCGGGCTGCGCGGTGGGGATGGGGACATACACCTCCTCGGGCGCCACCTCCTCCTCCACCATCTCGCCCGTGATGACCTCCTCCTCCTCGGCGGCGGCCTCGGCAACAACCTCCTCCCCGGTGATGACCTCTTCCTCTGCCTCCAGCAGCTCGTTGATCAGCTCGGAGCGAGCGCCGCCGGTGAGGGCCTGGGCGTAGACGGACTGGAACTCCTCCTCGCTGATGAGCTCCGTCGACTTGGTGGGCTTCGCCGGCGCGCCGGACGCCTCCTGCACCGTCTTCGACGGCCGGACGGAGTTCATGTCGATGGCGCGCAGCGGCCGGAACGCCTTGCAGTAGCGGCGCAGCAGCTGGTTCATCCGGAACTCGGGGATGACCACCGGCACCACCCGCTTGCCCGTCTTGAACGCCAACGCGTCCAGCGTCGGGTAGTCATGCGGGTTGATGACCGCGAGGCTCAGCCTCGTCGCGTCCACCCGCATGGGCAGGTAGTCCTTGTTGTCCGCGTCGTTGAGATCCACCAGCTCCAGCGCCTGGGGCTCCGGCGTCATCGTCCCGGAGGAGTGGGCGCACCCGTGGATCTGCCCGAGCATGCGCGCCAGGTCCTTCTCCGACAGGAGCCCGAGCTCCAGCAGGTTCGTCCCCAGGCGCCCGCCGTGGACGACCTGCGCCTCCAGGGCCTCTTCGAGCGCCTGGGACGTGATGAGCTTCTCCTGGATGAGCAGTTCCCCAAGGCGCATGTCTCCCCGCTTGATACCTAGGGGGTTCGCCTTTCGCAAGACGACCCGTCACGGTTGTGCCCTGTCAGTCCTCCGGGTGATGGCTGAGGGCCACCCGGTTGCCCTCCGGGTCCCGGACGTAGAAGGTCCAGCGCGTCTCGTGCTCCAGGGGCACCCCCGCCCGGGAGAAGGCCTCCACGGCCGAGGCCCGGGCGGCACGAGGGATGCGCAGGGCCAGCAGCAGGAGCCCCGGCCGCTCGTGCCGGAAGGGCAGCTCCTCGGGGGTGCCTGTCGCGGCCTCAATGGCCAGAAACCCCCCGCCAGGTACCCCCACCCAGATGCTCCTCAAAGAGCCATCCGGGCGGTGGTGCCGGGTCAGCTCGGACAGCCCCAGCAGGTCCCGGTAGAAGGCGGTCACCCGCTCCACATCCCGCGCCTGGATGGCCACATGGTGGAAGCCCTGAACGTCCATGAGGCGGATGCTATGGTGACAGGCCCCCATGGCGCGACTGCTCATCGTCGAAGACAACCGCGAACTCGCCTCCTTGATGGTGGCGGCAGCCCAGAGCCGTGGCCACTCTGCCCAGGCGGTGCACACGGGCGAGGAGGCGCTCGCCCTGCTGCGCCCCAAAGCCTTCGACGCGGCCGTGGTGGACCTGCACCTGCCCGACATGCGCGGCTCCGAGCTGCTCACCGCGCTCATTCCCCACGCCATCCCCGCGATCGCCATCAGCGGGGTGTACAAGGGGGATCGCCTCGCCCGGGAGGCCATCACCGTCTACGGCGCCCGGGACTTCTTCCCCAAGCCGTTCGAGCTGGATGCCCTCCTGCTGGCGATTGAGCAGAAGTGCGGCCTCCCCCGCACCGTGCTCCCCCCCCCGCCGCCGCCCGAGGCCCAGGAGGAAGAGGAGGCCATCCTCGAGCTCATGGACGTGGATGTGGCTTCGGAGGAGGCCAAGAAGGACGACGACGACGGCGACGACGACGACGGCGACGACGACGACGAGGTCACCCAACCCTTCGCCACTGCGCTGCCGCCGGACGCATTGCTCCCTGAGGAGGAGCCCCCGCCCCGCGCGGCCCACCCCGTGCTCGGTCCCGACCCGGCGCTCCTGGCCGAGCTGGCCGAGGCCACCGCGACGAGCGAGCCCCGGCCCGGCACCCAGCCCCCGGTCGATCAAGCGCCTGCTCCTCCCAGTGAGAGCGAGGCAGAGCCCGGACCTGAACCCGAGCTCCAGGCTCCTGAAGAGCCAGAGGTCCTGCCCTTCGGCCAGCGCGAGAAGGTATGGGCCAAGCAGACCGGCCAGGAGGCCCCTACGCCCGTCCGCGTGGGCCGCCGCACCCTGCCGGAGTGGACGCTCGAAGGGGAGATCAAGGAAGCCACCATCCCCCGGCTCCTCAACGCGTACTACGAGGCGCGTCACCATGGGGAACTCAAGCTCAAGCAGGGCCAGATCCTCAAGGTCGTCTACTTCGAGGCGGGCAAGCCCGTGTACGCCGCGTCCAACCTGGCACACGAGCGCTTCGCCCGCTTCTGTGCCCGCCGCGGCCTGCTGTCCGAGAGCGACCTGCAGGCCGTGTCGGCGCTCTCGAAGGAAGGGGGAGTCCGCACCGGGGACGCGATGATGCGCCTGGGCCTCCTCGACGCGGAGAAGCGCCGGGTGCTCGTCGAGGATCAGGTGAAGGAGATCATCTGGTCCGCCTTCGCCTGGTCGTCCGGAGGCTATGGCTTCAGTCCCATGCGGCTGCAGCGGGCGGGGCTGGTGCCGCTGTCCATCTTCCCGGGGGATCTCATCCTGGAGGGTGTGCTCAAGCTGGAGACCCTGATGACCCTGAGGCAGAAGATGCCGCGCGCGCGCCGGCTCACCCCGACGGCCGATGCTCCCTATGCGCTGCACGAGCTGAAGCTGACGGGCCCCCAGGCGATGCTGCTGGCCTACGCGGATGGCTCCAAGACGGTGGAAGATCTGCTCACGCTCACGGACCTCTCGGAGCGCGAGACGCTGGGCACACTGCACGGCCTGGAGCTGATGGGCATCCTCCAGGAGCGGCGCGAGGAGCCCAGCAAGCGCCGCATCTCCTTCGGACTGTGACGGCGGAGCCCGCAGCTCACGAGCGGCGGCGGCGGCGCACCGTCGCGGCCAGGCCCGCGAGCCCGAGCACCGCCAGCCCCGAGCCACCGCCCGAGCACCCACACCCGGCAACCGGAGGATCCTCCAGCAGACGCGAGATGGGGACGCTGCGCAGGAAGGACTGCCCGCCGAAGCGAGCGCCCTCGAGCAGCCGCGGGCGCACCACGTACGTGAGCCGGCCCGTGGTACTGCCCTCCAACAGGAGCCCCTCCACCTTGAGTGTGTCCCCCTCGAGGAGGGCCTCCACAGGGGTGCCATTGAAGCGCGCGCTCCCGGGCACGTAGTCCATGCCCTCGATGCGCTCCACGTGGTCCACCTGGCGCACGCCGCACTCCGTGGTGTTGCGCAGCTCGACGGACACGCCGACGAGATCGCTGTCGGTGCCCGTGGCCTTCTCGGTGAGGCGCTGCAGCTCGACGAAGGGCTCCGCGATGATGGGGAAGGCGATGGGCTCCGGCGCGTCCACCCTCACCTGATCGGAGGTGACGCTCATCAGCACGGACTGGCCAATCAGCTCGTCGAAGGCCGTCTCCTGCGTGGCCACCTCCATCCGCTGTCCGGAGAAAGCGTCCAGGATGAGCGGAGGCCCGCCCACCTGCCTCCACTGGAGCTCCAGCTCGGAGCAGGGTGCCTGGAGGCGCTGCTCCAAGATACCCGTGGCCGGTTGGCCACAGCGAGCCACCAGGGGTGCAGGCTCCACGAGGTCAAGCTGAGCCTGCTCCACGGCCGGCACGGTGATCGGCTCGGTCACCACCACCGAAGAGGGCTTCGAGTCGAAGGCCCACCTGCCGCCCGGCAGAGCCCCGCCGCCTGCGCCATCCACCAGCAGCTCTCCCTCGAGCTGGTAGGTGGCCCCCAGGCACGCTTCGCCGAGCGTGAACTGCCAGGGGCCAGGGACGGGGACGACCACTTCGCGGAGGATTGTCTGACCGCTCTTCAGCCTGAGGCGCGCCTGGAGCCCCAGGTCTCCCCGCTGCGGGAGACACCGGATCCCCGTCAGGCTCGCCGTCCCCGCCACGGTCTCCGCCGTCGAGGTGCTCGTGGAGAGCTTCACGGACCCTTCAGAGACCGGGTTCCAGTTCTTGTCCACCCTCACCAGGACGGTAGCGATCTCGCCCCCGCTCCCAAAGCCACCGCGCGTGTAGTGCTGGGCGGTGAGCGCGAACGAGACATCCGTGCACTCGTCCGCTTCGATGCCGAGTTCCTCTGTCACGGCGCTGGAGCCCGGGATCAACGCTCCGCCCTTGGCGCGCAACCGGACCCCCGGAGGCGGCAGCCCGCCGTCCGCGGTCGACCAGAGGGTATCCACCCCCGGAAAGCCCGTGGAAATCGCGCACGGGTGAGTGGGCATGTCAGGCCTCAGCCACAGGGGCGCACCCACGCTGGCCCCCGCCAGGACCGTCCCCTCCCTCCCCGCCGCGAAGGGACGGTGGGGGGCACCCCATGGCAGCACCTGGATGGTGAAGTCCGTGGGAAGGGAGCTCAGCCCTCCCTCGTCGATCGCAACCACGCGGTAGAGATGGGTCTCGCCCTGGGGTTTGCACATCATGTCGGGCGTCGGAAACATGGCGACCGAGTTCGTCGGCCCGGACACTGCGAGCGGCACGCCGCCATCCGACAAGGGTTTCCAGTTGAAGTCGCTGATGGCGCACGCAGAGCTCGCCTCGGCCGTGAGGGTCTTCGGCCCGCTTCCGGGCTGCAGGAGGATCGTCCCAGAGGGGGAGACCACGGGTGCCTGCGGGCGAAGCGTGTGCGGCACGAAGAGGAGATAGTCTTGGACCACCGCATGGGCATCCAGGCCGTCGGTGGCGGTGATCTGGAGGTTCTGGGTGATGTTCGCGCAGATCGTGCCCGCCTGGAGTGAGACGTCCAGGCCGCCCCCCACCGCCGCGGTCGTCATGGAGAAGCCCGGCCTCGAGAGACTGGCCGGCACCATTGCCAACCGGACCGCGTCCCCATCCAGGTCCGACGTGCGGAGCTGGACCGTGCGGCTCGTCCCCTCTTCCAGAGAGAACGGCTCGGGCACACCCGGCGCCACCGTGAGCGTGGGTGGAGCGTCGTTGGTGTAGACGAAGAGGTTGGAGGTATCCGCGACGGTCTGAGCGATGACACAGGTCTTCGCGCCCAGACACTTCAGGTATCGGGGTGCGGTCAGCGAGGTGGGCACCGTCGGGTTGGCCCGCCACTGGGTGGCGATGTCCTGGGGCTGGTCCGTAGGCACCGCGCTCACCAGGGTGACTTCGCCCGCGCGCAGGACCGTCGCCATCCCAAAGCCATCTCCGTGCAGGGCACCGGGCCCCGTGTTCACATCCACGGCCGCGACGGCTCCCGGGCCTCCAGGCAAGGACACCTCCTGGAAGGGAGTCCCGCCGTCCGTCACGAGCCGTCCCCGCTGGAGCCCCGTGGACCAGCCAAACAGAGCCGTCGGGGTGTTCCCTCCACCGGCAAACAGATCGATCGTCTGCACCTCCTTGGCCGGAGGGCCTCCATCGAAGACGCGGAAGACCCCTGTCCGAACGCCATCCACGAGCCAGTGCAGCTGCGTCTCTCGGGTGAGCCCCGTCGCAATCAGGGCATGATCGGAGGTGCCGTGGTGCACGACCCCCAGGGTCATGGGAGTCCCCGTGAGCGAGGGCTGCCCACCCTGGCCCCAGGGCCTGCTGTCGAAGTTGGCGGGAGAGGTGAACCCGATCCGCGTCCCCGCAGGGGAGAACTCTCGTCCCATGGCGTAGGCGGCCCCCGTCTCGGTGGCCTTCACCCGGAGCACCTGGATGGACGTGTTGCCGATGGGGCCCGTACCGTTGGCACAGAACGCCGGGAGCACCGACTCCACGGTGTCGCCGTCCAGGAAGGCCAGGAAGCAGCCCCCGCTCATGCGGTAGGTGCCCGAGGGATAGCGTGGCGGGACCGAGGGGATGCTCGCCAGCGTCGTCCCATCTGTGCTCAACAGCCAGGCACCCGTGCTGGTCGACACCGAGAAGAGGCTCGGATCCCACACCTCCACGTCATTGGGGACTCCCTGGACGCTCCTCACGCTCCACCCGGCACGGGCTGAGGGGGTGATCGCTCCCAGCAGCACGCCCACGATCAGGGCAAGCCGCAGCCGTGGCCGCCACCTAGTAGGCCAGTTCTGCTCGGAGGTAGAGCCGGTCTGACTCATCCGTCGTCTCCTCAGACAGCCCCAGGCCGCTGAAACCCAACACCGTGTAGCCTGCGGCGAAGCGCAGTCCTTCGTCCACCCGATACCCCACCTCGGCCCGAAGCGCACTCAGCGATCCACCCTCGTGCGCCGAGGTACGCCGTGCGACCTCCACCGCGGTTTCCAGACCCCCGACCACCCGGACCGAGGGCCGCAGCGTCCCCGTCCCCACCCAGGCGGCGGCATCCCCCAGACTCGAGCGGCCCGCGTGCAGCCCGGCCGCCACCGACACCCGGTCTCCCAGGCGAACCGCGGGCAACAGCGAGAGGACCTGGAGGGCCCGATCGCCGAACGCGCCCCGAGCCCCGGGGAGCAGCTCGCGAGTGACACTGTAGCGCGCCACGACGAGGAATGGACCTGGGCGCCAGGCGGCGGCGGCCGAGCCCTCCAGCAGCCGCTCCTCCAGCCGCTCGGCACCCACCGTGCGGGCGAAGTTCACACGCCCGGAGAGGCTCAGGTCCTCTCGCAGCAGCGCCTCGGCGGCCAGCGCCACCACCGCCTGCAGGCGATCCACGGCCCCCTGCGCACCGCGCACCGGAGTACCCCGCTCGCGGCGCACCTCCGCCCGGGCGTCCACCCGGAGACGCTCTCTCACGAGCTGCCCGAAGAGGCCTCCGCTGTCGCGCGTCAGTGAGGAGGGCAGATCCAGCGGGTTGCGGACGCCCCGCTCGTAGCGCCCGCCCACCTGCAGCCCGCCGAAGACGGCCTGCTGGAAGCCCACCGCACGGGCCCGCCGCACCGCGTTCGCGTCGTGCGCGCTGATGTCCTCCACGAAGACGCTCGCCCCACCCTCCAGCTCGGTGCGGGCCCCCATCACCGCGCGGCCCGCGCCGAAGTCCGGACCGTCCACGTCCACCGAGTAGCCGCCGTAGAAGACCTCGGGCCCCCGGCGCGAGGCGGCGTTCGCCCAGACCTGCGGGCCCAGCTCCGGCCCCCAGCCGCCGCGGAGGCCCACGGTGGTGTCCTCGTCCAGCTGCACGTCCACTCCTGCCGAGGCAAACGAGTCATCCACGCTGCCTGGGCCCTCTCCCCGGCGCAGGAGCGCCTGTCGATGCCCCGCCGAGAGCACCACCCGCTCGTGAACGCGCAGCCGCCCCTGGAGCCCCACCGACGTCCTTCCTCCCGCCAGCACGGGCCCCTCCCCTGCCACCTCGGAGGCGCGCAGCCATGCATCCCTCAGCTCCAGGCGCACGCTCCAGGACTCGCGCTCGTAGCTGGCGCCCACCCCCAGCGTGCGCGCGGCAATGGAGGAGGGAGCGAACGGCAGGCGGGGATCCGCCGAGCGCCGATCGTCCCCGAGCAGCGTGAGGCGAACGTCCCCCACCGGCTGTGAGGCGCGCAGGGAGAGCTGCCGGAAGAGTGCGGCCTCCGTGTGGGCACCGTCGGAGAAGCCCCGATCCCGCCAGCGGAACGCCGCGTCCACCGAGCCACCCTCGAGCGGCCCCGGGCCATGCACCCGCACCCCGAGGGCCTCGCCGCCCGTGGCCAGGTCCGCCCCTGGCCGCAGGTACGTGAGGCCGCCGTCATCCGAGACGCCGAACACGCCTGGGGAGATGGCCTGCCCCGAGCTGTGCGCCACCTCCGCCTCCAGCGTGTAGCCGCCCAGCGCTCCACGCGCTCGTCCGGAGAAGAGCCCATAGGGAGCCCCCGCGCGGCGCTCGCGCACGGCGGCGAGCGACACCCGCGTGCCGCCCCACTCCGCCCAGGCCTCGCCACCGGCTGTGTCCCGAGAGCCGGACAGCTCGAGCGCGGCGTAGTCGGCGACGAGGACGGGCTCCGGCGCCGCCGTCAGGGCATCGGTGCGCAGCCAGGGGTAACCGGTGAGGAACGACAGCGGGCGCGCCAGGAGGATGCGCCCCGCGGCATAGTCGATCTCGTAGTCCCGGCCCCGGATCAGGTGCTGCTCGGCGAGCGGCAGCCCGGTGAGCCCGTCCCGCAGCTCCACCCGCAGCAGCTCGGAGCCCTCCACGACGGCGGCCGCGCCCAGGAAGTAGAGGCTGCCTCCGGTGGCGTGCAGCTCCTCGTGGGCCGGCCTCGTGGACAGCCCTCGGACGGGATCCGTCAGGCTCCCGGCGAACGCGTTCACACCGAGGCGGACGGGGCCCGCCTCCGTCTTCAGCTCCGCGAAGGGCCCGAAGAGGGGCTGGTGGTAGCGGCCGATCTCCCCGTCCGCCATCAAAGCTCGGTACGTCCCGACGCCCGCGCGGCCATATGCATCGTGCCGGGCCTCCAGGCGCAGGCGGCCCTCCGCGGCGTTGGGGGCCAGGCCCACGGAGTCATCCCCCCACTCGTCGATGGCCCGCTCCGGATCCAGGCTCCGCTCGAAGCGCTCGGGCAGGCGTGGGCGCAGCCAGGCCGCCGCGTCCTCACGCCGCAACGTCCGGAAGTCCGTGTCACGCAGATCCAGCTCGCCCAGGAGTTGGAGCTCGCCCAGCCGTGCCTCGACATGCGCCGCCCCGCGGCCATGGAGCTGGAAGGCCCCATCACCGAGCGAATACGCGCCCTCGAGATCCAGCAGCCCCACGAAGAAGGGCCGCGCCACGGCGACGATCGACACCGTCTCCTTCCAGGGAGACTCGCCCGGCCGCTCGAGCTCGAGCTCCACCCGGTTGCGTCCCGGCGAGAGCAGGATCGGCACCTCGGCCTCGCCCTGGGGCCCTACCGTCACCTCGCCCTGTGACGTGCGCACGCGCGTCCCCTGAGGGGCCTCCACCCGCAGCGAGGATGCGCCGCTGGGGACCTCCTCCTCACGCCCGGCCGGCAGCCGCAGCACGCCCACGGGCTCGATGGCGCGGGGGGCGAGCAGCCAGCTCCCCTCCCGCCGCACGGCGTCGACCCGCTGGCGGAAGAACCGCGCCGTACCTCCCGGCGACGTCGCGGTGATGGAGAGGACGTTCTCTCCGGCCCTGAGCAGGACGGTGGAGCGGTACGTCCCATCCGCATCCACCTGGGCCTCGGTGTCCGCGATGCGCACCTGATCTCCCGGCGAGGCCTGCCCTGTCACGACGAAGGCGACCCCCTCCTCGCGGATCTCCGCCTGAGGAGGAGCCTCCGCGGGAGCAGAGGCCAGGGCCTGCACGGACTCCACACGGATGCGGACCGCGAAGTCCTGGAGGACGACAGCGCCCCAGGGCACCTCCACGGTGGCGGCCTCGACGCTCGCCCTTCCCCCGGGCGGCAAGGTGCGCGGGTCCACCCGCAGGCGGTGGCGCCCAGGCCGCAGGTGCACGCCGCCCGTTGCATCCGGAGTGCGCGAGTCCACGCCCGTGAAGTGGTAGCGCCCCCGCGAGTCCGTGCGCACCTCGCTCCCCGTGGCGAGCACCAGCCGCACGCCCGGGACGCCCGGCTCTTCCGGTGCGCAGCGCCCATCCCCATCCCGATCGTCACACACCCGGCCGGCAAGGGTGGACGAGAGCCCCGGCGGATCCTCCACGGGCTGCTGCGCCTGGGCGGCCCAGGGGAGGAACGCAACGCCGAGCATGCACGCGAGCCACCTCACGGCTTCACCTCGGCAACGGCCGTCATCCCCGTCTGCACGTCCGCCACGGACACACTCACACGCCCGGGCGCCGCGCCCACGACGCGGAACCGAGTCTTCCCGTCATGGACCTCCACGGCCTCCTGGCGTCCCGAGGAGAGCGCCACATGCACCGGACGATCCGGGAGCCGGTTGCCCCGGAGATCCTCCACCCAGTACGCCACCTGGGCTCCGTCCACCTCGAGCCGGACGTTCACGGGCACGAAGGGCTCGATCCGGACCTTGCGCGCCACGGGTGCCGGTACCAGCGGTGGATCCTGCGGGTACACCGGACCGCTCGGCCCCAGCACATGGATCACCTTGCGCAGCCCTGGCCAGACGCCGTGCACCACCTCGAACTTCCCAGGGCGCAACGGGCCCAGGCTGACCGTCCCATCCACCCCTGTCTCACGCTGCTCGCCGCCGACCTTCAGCGGCTGAGCGGGGATGGGCAGCCCGGCCAGATCCGACACGCCGACCTGGAGCTCCCCGTCCCGCACCCAGGCGCTGATGCGCGCCGGCTCGCTCCCAGTGGGCCCGAAGGCGCGCGCGATCACCGCGACCTCTCCGGCAGGCCCCTCGGCGGGCACGTTCCAGCGGCTCTGGAACACGCCAGGGCGCTCTTCCCGAGGCGGGGCGAGCGTCCCCTCGGAAGCGCTCAGCGCCACCTGCGCTCCGGGCCGCCGCCGGCTGAAGGCATCCTCGACCGTCACGCTCACGCCCACCTCGGCGCCGCGGTGCACGAGCGGCTCGGCGATGGCCTGGGAGATCTTCTCCACCGGCCCCTGCACCAGCTGGAGCGTCAGCTCCTCCCGAGAGCTCGAGCCTCTCTGAGGCCACGCCGCCAGGATGCGCTCGGGCTCCGTGGGGAGCTCCCGGGGCGCGGTGTAGATCCACTCGAGCAGGCCTCCCTCGGCCCGCTGGGGCCCCTTCAGGGTGCCATAGCGCGGCCTCGCGGTGACGCGTGCGTCCGGCACGAGGCGGCCCGACCGATCACTCGCCGCGCACAGCATCCGCGCGCGCGCGGCCCCGTCCGCGGGCAGCCGCGTCGGGTTGAGCACGCAGGCCAGGCCATCTGTGGGCGGCAGGCCCAGATCGATGGGCCTGCGCTTGACGTTGCCCGCCTTGTCCATCACCCGCCCCTGCCCGAAGGGATGCCCGGGCGGAACCACCACGGGGAGCTTGAAGCTGCCATCACTGCCGGCCTGTGCCGGGCCAAATGTCGTCCCGGCGATCATGATGGAGATCTGCGCGCCCGGCTCCGTCTCGCCCGGCAGCTCCACCGCCGCCGCCAGCGGCACCAGCATCTTCCCGTACGCGCCATAGATGGACTGCGGATGAGGCCACGCCGAGAGCGCCACGAGGATGGCCACCTCCGGGTAGCTCGTCCCTGGCAGCACGTAGCGGGCGCGGTACGTGCCCGGCCCCGTCCTCGCGAGCGCCTCCACGCGGCCGACATTCGCCCGCACCACCGGTGGTGCTCCGGAGTCGTCCGGTGCGCCATCCGGCCGCAGCATGCGCACGGTGAGGGTGGCCTCCTTGTCCCTTCCCTTCACAGGCCTGGGCGGCTCCAGCGCCAGCGTCACCTCGGCGGCCGGAGGCCCGATCGCATAGCGCGCCTCTGCCCGCAGCGCGCCGGAGCGGGCTCGCAGCACCACCGCGCGTGCGCCCGGCTGGGGCATGACGAGGAAGGTGCTCAGCGGCGGCTGCGGGGGCCCGGGGCGAACCTCCGCGCCCTCGGCGGACAGCACCGGCGCCTCCAGGGGAGCGAGGGCGCCTGAGGCGTCTCGCCTCACCAGCGCCACGGCAAAGGCCTCCGGCGGCACGGCTTCGGAAGGCCCGAGGAGTTCGAGCGTATCCGCCAGCGCTGCCGAGGAGAGCAGCAGAAGCAGGACTGGAGCGAGCCGGTTCAGATTGCCGCTGACTCTACAAGCGACTCCGAATTCCCAGAAATCCTATCTCGCAGGTCGGCCCCCAAGAGTTATTCCTGACCTTCTCCGGGTGAGTCCTGACCCCCGGAATTACCCCAGGGGACCTTGACCTTCATCGAAGGAGCCTGGGTGTCGACGTTGAACTTCTGGCTGGCCTCCTCCTTCTGGCCACCCACGGAGGAGACCTTGAGCTTCACGTCGTTCTCCCCTTCTTTCAGGGACACGGTGCGGGTGAAGGCGCCGTCCTGGCCCGGCGAGAAGCTCTCCCCGGCGATCTCCAGCCGGGTGCCCGGCTCGGCCTGACCCTGCACGGTGATCTCGCGCTTGTTCTGCCGGGCGGAGGGCCACTGCACCTTGCGCAGCAGGCTGGAGGGGATCTTCACCGGCTCCGAGGGGCCAGCGGAGCCCGGCCGCACCACGGACTGCTGGCCGGCGCGGACGATGACCACCTTGCCATTGCCGAGGAACGCCACCTCGCCCTCGCGCGTGCCGACGGCCACGGTGCCGGCCCCATCGTTGCTCATGGTGAAGATACCCTCGGTGGTGCGCGCCACGGCGTCGGTGCCGGCGGCCCTCACCTCGAAGGTGTGCCGCTTGCCGGCGCGCACGGAGGCCGTCGCCATACCGCTGGCCAGCAAGAAGCGGGACACCTCGGCCGTCAGCTCCTCCAGTGACACCTCGGTGCCGGGCTCCACCCGCACCTCCGCCGACTCGCCGATGAGCACCGCGTACGAGCCGTCCTTCGTGCGCATGGCCTCCGAGGGGTGCAGGACCCTGCCGGCCTTCACGACCTCCCACGTTCCGTCCGCGCGCCGGACCTCCACAGTCCCGGACACCTCGCTGATCTGCAT
>NZ_DASPHO010000527.1:0-11080 GCF_035629615.1 Hyalangium sp.
TCAGCCCGCAGCGCCTCCGCCCCGAGGCCACCTACATCGTGAACGCTCGCATCACGGACGGTGGGCGGGTCTTCTCCACGCGCGCGCCCATTCCGGTCCTCACCCAGGGCAACCCAAGCGCCGATGTGCAGGTGCTCGTGCGCTCTGGCGGCTGACGAAGCCGGGGAGGCAGGCCCCAGGTGGCTGCCTCCCCAGGTGAGACCCTGGCGCTACTGCGTGCAGCAGAGCAGCGCGTTCGGCTGGCCGGTGGTGGGGGTGCGGCTCACGCCCGCCACGTAGCGGCCCACACCGCACTCACCCTTGTAACCCTGCGCGTCCCAGTTCCCCGAGCCGCCATCCTGCTGGTTGTCCGCGCTCCCGAAGGGCACCGTCGTGCAGGTCTTCTGCGCCGACAGGGTCGCCGGGCAGCAGAGGACGTGGCTGAACTTGTGGTCCTGCGACTGGGCCACGCCCGCCACGTACTCGTTGGGGGCGCACTCCGCCCGCCAGTTGCCCGAGTCCCAGTCCTCGCTGGTCGTCTGGCTCGTCCCGCGGGCATCCCCGGCGGTCACGTCGCGGGCCGTGCAGGTCGGCGTCTCCGGCGTGGGGTGCATGTAACGGCCGCTGTCCAGCGGATCCTTGTAGCAGCGGCCATGGCGCGCCCAGCCGCTGGCGATCGACTTGGACAGGCCCATGATGCGCTCGCCCGGAGCGCACACGCCCTTGTAGAAGCCATAGGCCCAGTCGTTGGAGGACGTGGTGCGCAGGGTGTCGCCGTTCTCGAAGTCCACCGGGAAGTTCGTGCCCGCCACCCAGCAGGCCTCCTGGTTGGTGCTGCCCGTGCCGCCCGCCAGGTTGCGGAACTTGTTCCAGCCCGCCGGCTTCACCGGGTACTTGTGGGTTTCGTCATCCCACCCGAGGCGCAGGCCAAAGGACGCGCCCGCGTCGTCACGGTAGCTGTTCCACAGGGCAACGGGCGTCACGCCGCTGGCCGCGAACGCCTCGCCTGCGGCATTCATGCCCGCCGCCAGCTGCAGGTACCACGTGTAAGGCTGTGGAGTAGGAATCCCCTGCCCCACGGGAGCGTACTTGAGCGTGCAGTTCTCGAGGCCCGCGCAGAAGTTGGGCACGGGCTCCGGCGCGGGGGGGATCCGCGGGATCGCAGGAGTGACCTGGAAGCCGAACTCGGTGGCGAAGAGCTTCGTGTCCGTGGTGCCCGTGACGCTGTTCATGCGCGCGGCCGCCGCCTGCAGGCCCGCCTTCACGCTGTTCTTCCACGGGACGAAGCACGTGGTGAGGCCCTTGTTGATGCAGGCGTAGTCCATGAAGTTGTTGTTGTACGGGTGGACGCCCAGGTAGTCGAACGGCCGGATCCTCCCGGCCCCGTTGATGAAGGCCGACGAGGCGAACAGGCTGTTCCAGTACCCGTCGGTGGTGGTGGCCGCGCTGGTGGTGACGTAGACGTTGCGCAGGCCACCGCTGACGATGAGCTCCTGGCGGGCGTTGGCCTGCTTCCACTCCCACACCCGGCGCAGCAGCCACGCGAAGGCGTTGGCCCCCACGCGCGGGCGGCTCACGCTGTCGCTGCAGCCGGTGTTCTCCATCACGTTCGGCTCGTTGCCAATCTCATACGCGTCCGCTCGCACTGGGCCCACGAAGAGGCCGTTCGCCAGCTCGTTCAGGTGGTTCACGTAGCCCGTGGTGAACGCATCGATCGCGGCCTGGTCGTTGTCCGCGCCGCAGTACTTCGCCGGCACCGTCACCAGCACCTTGATGTTCTTGGCGTGCGCCTTCTCGACGATGCGCCGGTAGGTCGTCTCATCCGTGGTCGTCACATCCGCGTTGATCCGGATCCACCGGGCGCCCATGCCGGAGATCTCACACACCATCTGCTCCGAGTGGGTGCTCAACGGCTGCGTCACATCCGTGTGGATGTCGCCCGTGACGACGCCCAGCAGGACCCCTGTCAGCGCGCCTTGCTCCTCCGTCCCGAGAGCATCCTCCTCGACAGGAGCCTCCTCCACCGGCCCACATGCCCCAAGGACTGCGGCGGTGATGAGCATGGCCCCCCAGCAATTTCTTGCCCTGCTGTATTCAGTCTTCACTCTGTACTCCTTGGCTCCTTGGGAGCCCTGACACGGGAGGGTCATCGTAAGTCAGCGCGGCGAAACACTACAAGTGCAAAAACATGGATTTCCTGGAAGTCTATTCAAACCCAGGGCGGGTTGCCAGTGCTCGAAGCGACTGACTTCAGCGCAGTGCGTCGTAGTCGAGCTCGGCACCTTGCGCGCTGGGGAACAGCTCCACCTCGCGCTGCGTCATGTGCTCGACCAGGGCCGGGAAGAGCTCCAGCAGGTTGTCCGAGCGCACCGCGGGCGGCAGCTCGCGCTCCTCGGAGAGCAGCGCGCCCATGCTGCCCAGGCGATCCATGGCGCCATGGCTGCCCGCGGTGCCCACCTCGTTCGCGCTGCTGATGGGCGCCTGGTACCCCACTGACATGAACGGGTGGCGGTAGGACACGACGATGTCCGCCGGGAACTCCACGCTGATGGGCTCGAAGGCCGTGCGTGCTCGGAAGAAGAAGTCCGGGTAGGTGCGCTCGACGCTGAGCGCGAAGAGCGCCTCGTCGCTGAAGACGCCGTGGCTCGCCCCGGAGGTGAAGGACACGGGCAGATCGAGCGCCTCCCAGTCCACGTCGCTCGGCAGCCAGTAGGCGTCGGTGGCGGCGTCATAGGCGAAGCTCGCCGCGAGCTCGCCCTCGCGCCAGGCGCTCACCCACGTGAGCCCCTCGGGAAAGCCCGTCCGCGGCTCTCCGCGCGCGAAGACCAGGTCCGCGGCCTTGGAGGTGGAGGCCCGACGGGCCACCTCGGACACCCACTGCTCGCGCGCGTGGATCGCCACATAGGTGACGCGCGTGTGGAGGATGGCCACCGCCGCGGGCCCTTCCACCTTGTCCGCTTCCTCGAATGACTCCACGGTGGCGACGCCCGCGGCCTCGAGCTCGTCGCGGAAGTCCACCACCGAGTCCAGCGGCTTGGCGACCCCGTCCATCCCGTGATCGCCGAAGAGGGTGAACACGAAGGAGCGCTCGGGGTGCGCCTGCTTGAACCGCTCGATGCGCTCGTTCAGGGAGAGGAGCGAAGCCACGACATCATCCTCGGAGCGCAGGTGCCCGATGACGTCCGTCTCCAGCAGATAGGCGGTGAAGGTGTCCTGGACCTGGCTGCGGCCCTCGAGCGCCACGAAGAGGTTGTCGAGCCCGCGGTAGTACCCATAGAAGGGCCGGTCGTAGCTCCAGAGCGCGTCGAGGTAGGCGCTCGCGTGGTAGTCAAACGCCTTGTAGTAGGCGGGCGCCTGGGCGTACGCGGGCAGGGTGAAGGGGAGCTCCTCCAGCGGCGGAACGAGATGCACCAGCAGCCCGCCCACGGCCTTGTTGTAGACCTTGTCCTTCACCGGATCGTAGTGGCCGTACTCGAGCCCCGCGAAGCGCTCGGTGTGGAGGATGCGCGTCCAGCTCGCGTCGCTGGTGGCGGGGAACATGGGGATGAAGCGCGAGAGGTTCCACCCGGCGAAGGCGCCCTGCTCTCTCGCGCGGACCACCGCGCTGTGGGAGAGCCCATCCAGCCCCAGATACACGCGCACCACGGGGTTGAGCGAGGAATCCCCTCTGGCGGGGACGCTGTTCATCAGCGCGTAGTGCTCCCAGTCGCACGAGGGTGCGGCGAGCCCCAGGAGGACGAGCGCGAGCCAGAGGCGCCTCACAGATAGACCCCCAGCGAGAACAGCGGGCTGGCCTGACGGCCCTCCCTCATGAAGCGGTAGAAGTAGCCGATCTGCGCCTCGAACCACTTGCGCCGGTAGCAGTAGGAGGCGCCGAGCATGTTGAAGTCGTGGATCCAGAAGCCCACCTCGCCCATGTGCGCGCGGAACGTGTGGCGCTGAAAGGCCAGGAACTCGGCCACCAGGGTGAGGCCGGGCACCACGCGCTTGCGGTAGGGCCCGTCGTCGAAGATCCCCATCATCGTGGCGGTGCCGTGCAGGTAGAGCCAGGGGGTGGCCTCGTAGGAGGCCGTGACACCCACCGGTACAACAGTGAGGAGGATGTCCCGGGTGTCCAGGCGGGAGATGTAGTTGCTCGAAATGAAGGCCTCGCTCGACCCGGGAAGGAAGACGACGAACTCCGCGTGGGCGGCCACCGCGAGCCGCTCGCGCGACAACAGCCTCACCTTCCCGTGGATGTTGGGCGTGCGGAAGATGAAAGACAGGGGATGCGTGCCCAGCTGCGCCACACCGAGGATGCCGAACTCCGCGTTGCTGGAGCCCAGATACAGGTCCCTGTGGTTGAGCAGGTGGGCGGTGTTCTCCCAGAGTGGATAGAGCGAGGTGAGCGGGGAGTTAGGTGGCTCGGGGGCCGCTGGCTCCTCGGGGGCGGGAGCCGCGACCGCCGGGGTGGCCGGAGCTGCCGGCTCCGCTCCGGGTGCGCTCGCTGCGAGAAGCAGGCCGAGGAGGAAGAAGGAAGGGGCTCGCTGGAGCAGAGTCGTCACGGCGGCGCATCCAATCGTGTGGAACCCGCGATGGCAATGATTGGGTGTCCAGGCAGGGAATTGGCTAGTGTCTCCTCTCGTGGCTGGACCTTCACCGAAGACCTGCGTCGCATGCGGGCGGCACATCGCCCCGAGCGAGGTGTACTACCGCTTCACCCTCGTCCTTCAAGGCGAGCAGGACGTGCTCGACGCTTCGGGGGGTGGCACGGGTGACGAGCTCGCCTCGATCCTCCAGCAGCTCGAGGCGGGGCCGCAGGATCCTCGCGAGCTGGAGGAGCAGGTGCACTGGGAGCGCACGGGTGTCATCTGCCCCGCGTGCCGCTCCGTGGTGATGCGCACGCTCGCTCCGCCGTCGGGGAGCGCAGGCCCCCACTGAGGCATCCCACCCGCCACCGGGTGTAGGATCGTCCTCCTATGAAGCGACTCCTGCTCCCTGCCGCGCTGCTCCTCTCCTCTGCCGCTTGGGCGGACCTACCGCCCCCTGATGCCTCGGGATGTTCGGGCAAGCAGGCGAACGCGAGCTGCGAGACCGATGACCAGAAGGCCGGCGCCTGCCAGCAGTCCAAGTGCTGGCGGAACGACTACAGCAAGGGTCCGCCGCCGACCGCTGTCGAGTACGACTGCCTCACGTGTGTGGCCTCTTCGCCCCCTCCGGACACGAAGTCCCCGGCTGCCGAGGCGGGGGGGCAGAGCACGAGCAGCTGTGCGGCGGCTCCGGCCACTCCCCTCTTCCTGGCCGCGCTCCTGGCCGGGTGGCTCATCCGCGGCAAGCGCCGGATCGTATGAGCGCGGTGGAGGCGATCCTCGCGCCCGCGGATGCGCTGCGCGCGCGGCTGTATCGGCTCCTTGCTCCGTGGGCTGGGCCGCTCTTCGCGGACCGGGCCCGCCGCGTGGCGTGGCTCGGGGCCACCCAGGTGGTGATCGCCTTCCTGCTCACGCTCGCCGCGCCGCTCTGGATGCTCGCGCTGGGCCCGGTGCTGTTGGGCGTGCCGCACCTCGTCTCGGACGCACGGTACCTCGTAGTGCGCCCGGGGCTGCATCGCCGGACGGTGCTCGCCCTGCTTTGCGGCGCCCCGCTGCTGGCGACCTGTCTCGGCGCCGGGCCGGCGATCGGTCTGCTGGCGCTGCTTCCTGCCATCCTGGGGGCGCAAGGGCCGTGGAGTCGCAAGGGGCTGATGCTCACCGTCTGGGCATGCCTCAGCGGACTGGCGCTGGGCTTCGGGGCCACCTTCCAGCTGGCCTTCGCCCACCTGCACAATGTGATCGCCGTAGCGCTCTGGTGGTGGGCTTGGAGAGAGCGGCATGCGCGGGCCTGGGCTGTGCCGCTGCTGGCCGCCGCTGGGACGGTGGCCCTGTTGCTCGGTACCGCCGAGCCCGTGTTGACGGCCTTGGGCGCCTGGACGGCTCCCTGGACGGGCGCATCCTTCACACAACACGCAGAGGCGCTGGCGCCGCGTGCCCCTCCCGTGCTGGCGCTGCGGCTGGTGCTGGCCTTCGCGTTCCTGCAGTCCGTGCACTACAGCGTGTGGCTGAGGCTCATCCCGGAGGATGACCGTCCCCGCGCGGCACCGCGGCCCTGGCGGGCGACCTGGAGGGCGTTGGTGGAGGACTTCGGTGGGGTGCCGCTCACACTCTTCGTGGCGCTCGCGTTCGGGATCGCCGTGTGGGGCGTGGTGGATCTCACGCAAGCGCGGCTGGGCTATCTGCGACTCGCGGTGTTCCACGGCTACCTGGAGCTCGCAGTCGGGGCGCTCTGGCTCATCGAGGGCCGGCGCTCGTGATGAAGGCGTGGCTCATTGCGTTCGCCTTCACGCAGGCCGTGGAGGTGCCCATCTACCTGCGCGCTGGAGCGGGCTGGCGCGCCGCCCTCCTCGCCAGCACGCTCACCCATCCGCTGGTGTGGTTCGGGTTCTCGACGGTGCGCGGGCTGGGGCTGAGCTACTCGGGCACGCTGGTCGTGGTGGAGGCTTTCGCGATCCTCGTCGAGGCGGCGTGGCTCTCATCTCGCAGGGTGAAGCGCGCGTTCCTCTGGAGCCTGCTGGCCAACTTGACGAGCGTCACCCTGGGGTTCCTGTCTCGAGCGGCGTTCGGCTGGCCCTGAATCGCGGCTGCTTGCTCTCGCCGTCTCCGCCACAACAGCCTCCGTGCTACCGTCCCCATGGCTCGCCAGCAGCACGCCCCACGACGCCAGGCGGTGGACATGAGCACGGTGGAGAACGCGCAGGTGGGCTACTTCGAGCTGCTGCGCAACAACCACGCCTTCCGCTGGCTGTGGCTGTCCCGGGTGATCAGCCAGCTCGGTGACTGGTTCACCGCCATCTCGCTGTACGCGATGCTGATGGAGCTGACCGGGAAGGGCCAGTCCATTGGACTGCTGCTGGTTGCCATCCTCCTGCCCGGGCTGCTGTTCGGCCCTGTGGGGGGGATGGTCGCCGACCGGCTCGATCGCAAGAAGGTCATCTTCATCTGCTGCGTGCTCCGCGGCGTCATCGTGCTGGGGCTGCTCTGGGTGCGGCAACCCGAGCACGTCTGGCTGATCTATGCGCTGCGCTTCACGCAGTCCTCTGTCACGGCCATGTTCGACGCGAGCGAGAATGCCGCCATCGGCTCGGTGCTCGCCCGCAATGAGGTGGTGACGGGCAACACCATCGTCTACGGCATCACCTGGTCCGCCATGCTGGCCCTGGGAGCGCTGGCCGGCGGGCTCACCGCGGCGTGGCTGGGCCGCTCCATGGCCTTCATCATCGACTCGGCCACCTTCTTCGCGGCCGCCGCGTGCGTGAGCCGCGTGAGCCTCCCGCGGCGCGAGCCCTCGTCCCAGGCCGGCAGCTGGGCCGGCGCGCTGGGGATCCAAGCCCGCAAGGAGGCCCTGCGCCTGCTCTTCCATGACCGGGGCGTGCGCCTGGTCCTGTTCGCCAAGGCCGGCTGGGGCCTGGCCGGCGGCGGCATCATGTTGCTCTACAGCGTGTTCGGCGCCCGGGTGTTCCCAGTGGCAAACCATGCGGACATCGGCATCGGGCTGCTGTACGCGGCCCGGGGCGTGGGGGCGATGCTGGGCGCACCCGTGGCCCGCAGGATCGGCGGCAGCGGCGAGCGCTCGCTGGTGCGTGGCATTGGCGCCTGCTTCTTCGTGATGATGACTGCCTTTGCCCTCTTCGCGGTGGCGCCCAGCCTGCTCTGGGCCTCGCTCTTCCTGATCATCGCCAACATGGGCGTCTCCACCCTCTGGGTCTACTCCAGCTCGCTCATCAACCTCTGGGTCCCCAACGAGACGCGCGGGCGCGCCTTCGCCGCGGACTCCACGCTCTTCACCTCGGCGATGATCCTCTCCTCCGGCCTCACGGGCCTGGTCATCGACGGGTTCGGGCTCACCCCGCAGCAGCTCCAGCTGGGACTTGCCGCCCTACTTCTGCTGCCCACGGTGGGCTGGTGGCTGGGCGCCCGGCGCTACTCTCCCGCTGCTCCGGCCCCAGCCCGGTTGGAGCCAGACGCCCCCGGGTAGACAGGTCTCCTGACGCACGGGAAGGTTTGTACTTGAGGGAATTCCGCGAATATGTAGAATTCTACTCGTTGCGATAAGGCAACCCCCGCAGCGGAGGCAGTCATGAAGAAGCTGGTGAAGGGTCAGATCAAGAACATGCTCCCGAACCTGGCGTTGCTCGGACAGGGGCCTGATCCGACCGTCAAGAAGTAGCCTCGCGTGGGGGATGAGCGCAGGCCTGAGGAAGGGACTCGGCCGAAGCCATGAGAACCTGGGCCCCTGATGCCGAAGCGTCGCAGCTCGATCGGGCTGCGCTCATCCAAGTGACTCGGAGCAGCCTGCTCGAGGTGGTAGAGCAGGCGGCTCCCGAGCGTCAGGACGTCCTTCGCGCCCTGCGCGAGGCGTCCGATGTGCACCTCTTCCACCCGGATTTCTTCGAGTGGTACTTCGCCGTCCGGGATCGGGTGGGCGAGGAGGACGAAGCCGGGTTCGCCCGGGAGCTGGACCGGCTGGAGCAGGTGCTCGCCGTCGTCCAGCGGAGCCTCGAGCGCGCGGCCACCCACCAGGCGGCACTCCAGGTGGCGCTCGATCTGGGGGGTGTGCAGGAGACCGTCACCGTCCAGCGCGCCAACCGGTCAGCGCAAGACATGGGCGGCAGCGGGACGCGCTTCCGGGTCCTGCCGGAGGCTTCGCCCCAGAGGGTGGAGCAGATCGCCGCCGGGCTGGCGCTGCTCCAGGAGCTGTGGCCCGAGGCGCACACGGAGCTGGCGCAGTCGGTACAGCAGCTCACGCTGTTCGAGGATGACACGCTCAAGTCCTTCGCGGACTTCCAGCGGCATGGCTCCATCTTCATGCGTGTGGACTTCCTGAAGGACCCCGTCATCCTGGCGGACTACCTGTTCCACGAGGGCTCTCACGTCCGCCTGAACACGGTGCTGTCCGTGAGCCCCATGTTCCTCAACCCCAGCGACGCGGTCTACGAGACCCCGCTCCGGGGTGATCCGCGCCCGATGTTTGGCGCCTTCCACCAGATGTTCGTGCTGGTCCGGATCCACGAGTTGTACCAGCGCCTGTCGCGGCGGCGCCCGGAGTACGCGGAGAAGGTGGTGGAGCTGCGCTCCAAGCTCGAGAGCGGCTGGCAGGTGGTGCGCGAGCATGCGCAGCTCACCGAGAGCGGCGAGGCCATGGTGAGCAGCATCGGCCAGGTGCTGCGCGCGTAGAGCGAGCTCGGCGCCACTCAGGGTTCGCGGGCAAGCTCCAGGCGACGAAACGTCTGTGTATAGACGCGAACCCGGTCCCGGGCCCGGAAGCCAAGCTTCTCCGCGACGTGGAGTGCCCTGGCATTCTCCGGGTGGAGGATCGAGATGAGCCGCTCGAGCCCGCGCTCCTGGAACGCATGATCGCGGAGGCGGCGCGTGGCCTCGGTGGCGTAGCCCTGGCCCCAGGCACCAGGCTCGAGCGCGCAGCTCAGATCGATCTCCCGGACGAGGGGCACGCCAGGCGGCGTCGAGCCGCGGCCCCAGTGAGTGAGCGGATCGCTGCCATCCGTGGGGAGCTCGATCTCGTAGTACGTCAGCCCGACCCGGCCCAGGAGCTGTTGGCTGGCCTTGAGGAGGATGGCGAGGTGGCCCACCTGGTCCTCCGCGTACCAGCGGAGGGTCCGCTCCAGCCACTCCCGCGTCTGCTGCTCGGTGCGGGGCTTGCCGCTGCCCAGGTAGCGGACGAGCTCCAGATCACCGTGCAGCCGGATGAAGAAGGGGAGATCCTCCCAGGTCATCGGGCGGAACAGAAGGCGCTCGGACTCGAGGGTCTGCATAGCGCCTCACATTGTGTCTTCTAGCCTCCGCACAAACACTCTCAAATCCTGATGCTGAATCGCCTCCCTCATCAGCCACGATCTCTGGCTGCTTTCGGAGTTGCCATGTGAGTCCTCCAGAGGGAACCTGGGATCTCACGTCCCGGGGATGAAATGCCCCTGAGTGCAGGTACTCGCGGGAAATAAAAATGCCGGATAGCCTGTTTTCGGCGAGCCAACGAGGCTGCGGCCCTTACGATCAGAAGCGAGAACGATGAAACCGAGTCGCAACGCTCGTTGCCCCTGTGGGAGCGGTAAGAAGTACAAGCAGTGCTGCGGACCCGCCGAGGCTGTCCGCGACAAGCGCAAGTCGACGTTCGCGATGATTGCGACCGCCGTCGTGCTCGTTTTCGGCATTGGGGTCGTCGCAGTCCTCCTGAGCCGTGGGAGCGGCTCCAGCAACCGGATCTGGTCCGCCGAGCACGGCCACTGGCACGACGCCAGTGGGAGCGAGCTGGGCCTGGGCTCCAGCAACCGGATCTGGTCCGCCGAGCACAACCACTGGCACGACGCCAGCGGGAGCGAGCTGGGCCTGGGCTCCAGTATGCCGAGTACGGCGCCTGCCGGTCCGGCGCCCGCCGGCAAGGTCCGGTGAGCAATAGGAGGAATGCGCCTGATGCCTAGGGCCAGCCGGTCGGGCAGTGCTTCGGGCCCGAGAGGATCGCCGCCCCGTCGCTCAGCTTGCCGAGGTCGAGGCTCGTGTCGAGGTGCGCCTCGTAGTCCGCGACGCTGAACTGGAACCTGTTCTTGGACGCCAGATCCACAACGGCCGCGTTGGTCTGGCAGCTCGCAACCTGCACCCTGAGGGAGACATCGGTCTCGAGCTTCTGGAGGAACTGCTGGAGGGAAGCTGTCATGGGGACTCCTTGAGGTGTCGAGTAAAACGTCACGGCTCGCCGAGACGGCGCGCCGTGGAGATTATAGGGCATCAGGGCTGGCGAGTTCACCATGGGTTTACCAGGCGCGTACTGCCGTGGCCGCGCGGGGTGCGATGTTGTAGCGTGAAGCCCGTGCTGCCTTCCCCCTCCTCTCCGGCCGGGACGAGCGAAGTCTTTGCAGACCTCTGGGAGGGCCAGCGCCCAGGCTGCTTCCGGGTGCCCGCAGCGCTCGCCGCGCAGCTCGCGGTGCTCGACGCGCCGGCGCTCTTCCTTGCCTGCCAGGCGCCGGTGAGGGTCGACTTCACGGTGCAGCACGACGACCGCGTGCGCAACCTGCGCGTCG
>NZ_DASPHO010000528.1:0-5031 GCF_035629615.1 Hyalangium sp.
TACAACAACTTCTACGAGTTTGGGCTCGACAAGAACGATCCCGCGCGCCACGCGCACATCCTCAAGACACGGCCGTGGTCCGTCGTCATCGACGGCGAGGTGGCCAAGCCGCAGACGGTGGACATCGATCAGATCCTCTCCTGGTTCTCCCTGGAGGAGCGCGTCTACCGGATGCGCTGCGTGGAGGCCTGGTCCATGGTCATCCCCTGGCACGGCTTCCCCCTGGGCGAGCTCATCAAGCGCGTGGAGCCCACCAGCCGCGCGAAGTACGTCGCCTTCACTACGCTGATGGATCCGGAGCAGATGCCCGGCCAGAAGCGCCACGTGCTGGACTGGCCCTACGTGGAGGGCCTGCGCATGGACGAGGCCATGCACCCGCTGACGATCCTGGCCGTGGGCCTCTACGGCAAGACGCTGCCCAACCAGAACGGCGCGCCCCTGCGGCTGGTGGTGCCCTGGAAGTACGGCTTCAAGGGCCTCAAGTCCATCGTCAAGATCACCCTCACCGAGCAGCAGCCGCCCACCACCTGGAACCTCGCCAAGCCCAGCGAGTATGGCTTCTACGCCAACGTGAACCCCGAGGTGGATCACCCGCGCTGGAGCCAGGCCACCGAGCGCCGCGTCGGCGAGTACCGCCGCCGCCCCACGCTGCCCTTCAACGGCTATGCCGAGCAGGTGGCCTCCCTCTACACCGGCATGGATCTGCGCGAGAACTACTGAGCTTTCTATGGCCTCCCCGCCGTTACCCTGGCTCAACCCCGCCGTGCTCGTGGGCGGCCTCGCCCCGCTGGCGCTCTTGGCGGTGCAGGGCGCGCAGGGAACGCTTGGCCCCAACGTCATCGAGGCCGTGCTGAACCAGACCGGGCTGCTGGCGCTCGTGTTCCTCGTGGGGTCGCTGGCGTGCACGCCGCTCAAGCTGCTCTTCGGGTGGACGTGGCCCATTCGCGTCCGCAAGCTGGTGGGCCTCATGGCGTTCGGCTACGCGGTGCTGCACTTCCTCACCTACGCGGTGGCGGATCAGGGGCTCGCGCTGCGCCCCATCCTCGAGGACATCACGAAGCGGAAGTTCATCGCGGTGGGCCTCATCGCCCTGGTGCTGCTGGTGCCCCTCGCTGTGACCTCCACCAACGCGGCCGTGCGGCGCCTGGGCTTCCCCGCGTGGAAGCGCCTGCACCGGCTGGGCTACCTGGCGGCGGCGCTGGGGGTGATCCACTTCGTCTGGCGGGTGAAGCAGGACGTCACCGAGCCGTTCATCTACGGCGCGGTGCTCACGGTGCTGCTGGGGATCCGGGCCGTGGAGGCCGTCCGCAAGCGCCGCCGGACGCGTGAGGCGCCGCGCCCGGCCTGAGCAGGGGGCGCCAGGGCTCGAACGAAAAACCCACCCCCTCACGGAGAGAGGATGGGTGGGAGCTGCTTCAGCGGAGTGTCCCGCGGCTCAGCTGTTGCGCGGCAGGATCGTGTCCACCAGCGTCATCAGCTGCGCGCAGCTCACCGGCTTGCGCACGAAGGCGTTGATGCCTGCCTTCTGGCCCTGCGTGCGGACCTCCGCCACGTTCGGATCGCCCGTCATCATCAGGATCGGCGTGCGCGCGATGCGCGGGTTCTCGTTGGAGCGCACCTGCATGGCGAAGTCCGCGCCGCTCATGCCCTCCATCCGGAAGTCCGTCAGCACCAGGTCCACTGCGCCCTGCTCCAGCACCTTCAGGGCCTCCTCACCAGACTCGGCCTCGACGTACTCGAAGTTGCGGGCCATCAAATAGATCTTCAGCAGCGTTCGGATGGAACGGCTGTCATCGACGAGCAGGACGCGCTGGGGCGTCCCGGTAGCGGCCTTCAGCACGGGGCGAACTGCCTCCAGAGCGGGACGAGGAATGGAGATAGCAGCAACAGAGGAGAGCGTTCCAGCCTTCATAAGGATCCTTCCCTCGTTCAGGAAAATCCCCTGAACTGCACAACTGGAATAGTGCAGGAAAGCCAGTCGGATGTCAAAACGAAGTGAAAGAGGCGAAACCAGGAAAGCGAGAAGAAGTGTAGGCCCTCCTCCTCAAGGGAGGGCCCTGCCAGGAAACGCCTAGAAGATCAGGTATTTAGCGGACTTGGAAGGAGAAGCCCTGTCCGTCGATGGGGGGGAGCCCGAGCCCGCCGGCCAGCTGCGGCGAGAGCTCATTGGGCACTCGCCACACCTGTCCCGTGGACTGGAGGACGATCACCGCATAGCGCCCCGCGGGCACCGCCCTGAGCGTCTTGGGGACGGCCGGGTTGCTTACGTCGACCGCCATGGGGCGGAAGGCCACGGTCAGCTCGGGCGTGGGGACGACGGCGTCCATCTTGGGGCGGTTCTCGGAGTCGTAGAGCCCCGACAGGAGGGGGTCTGCCAGGAGGACCGTGGGGATCACCACGAGATCCGGCTGGCCGTCCACGGTGCCGTCCGCGTGCACGTAGTCCGCGCCCTGGGCGTCGATCACCCCGTTGTTGTCCAGGTCGTTCTCGTCCGTGAGGCCGTTGCCGCCGTCCGCGAGCTTGCGGATGAGCACTCGCGGCCAGAGGTCCGGCGCGCCATCCCGGTTGGCGTCGTCCGGCACGTTGTCCCGGTTCTCGTCCATGAAGCGCACGAGGAAGACAGGTGCGCTCAGGTCCACGACGCCCTCGCGGATGGGGCGGGCGCGCAGCTTGAAGGACTGGTTGCCCCCGTTTGGATCGATCGTCGCCGAGCCCACCACGTCGAAGGCCGGGCGGTCCGCCGCGACGGTGGCCACCTCGGAGAAGCTCACCGTGATGCCCGTCACCGGGATGGGCGTGCCATCCCCGGTCTCGCCCACCTCGATCACACGGGGGATGCGAGTGGCTGGATCCACCGAGGCCCCCGCCACGTCCCACAGGTTCGGCTCGGCGGTGACGTTGTACCAGGGGATGAAGTCGGGGCCGTGGCAGGGCTTCACGTCCGTGCGGCAGGTGTCCGTGTCGATGAAGCCTCGCAACAGGTAGCTCCCCGGGCGCACCAGGGGAAAGACGAAGGGCGCGGTGAACGGCCCCGTCGTGCTCTTGCTCAAGTCCGAGCCGAACAGCACCGCCTGGGGAACGAGGGTGAAGGCCACCGGGCGCCCCGTCCCCTGCGGCGGCGGAGGACGCTGGGCGTCATAGAGGAACACCACGGCATTGCCGCGGGCGGGGCCCTGGACCACGACGCTGCCCTCGATGCGCGCGGCCCGCGTCTGCTGCTGCTGATCGTCGGTGGCCACCACGGGCGGCGGCTCGCAGCCTGACGTGAGGAGCGTGGAGAGCATCAGGCCCGCGAGGGCCCGGCCCTGGGAGCGGAGGGAGCTCATGGGATCACCGTCATGCTCGCGAAGACGCGGCGCTCGATGCGGTTGCCAAAGGGATGCTGGGCGTGGGTGCCAGCCAGCTTCGAGCCCACCACCGCCACCGAGAGCTTGTCCTGGATGATCTCGTAGCCCACGCGGGCGTTGAGGATGGTGTAGGCCGGGAGCCGGTTGGAGAGGAACTCGATGCGCGTCGGATCCTCCTCTGCGGGCTCACGCTCGATCCAGGTGGCGCTCGAGGTGTAGGCCGCGTCCACGCCGAACTCCAGATCCATGCGCGTGCGGTAGGTGAGGCCGCCGAAGAGCTTGACCCCCGGCGCCTGGCTGCAGGGGCCGCACAGCCCATCCAGCTCGCCCTTCGCCGTCACCTTCTGCAGCGCCGAGCTGAGCTTGATGCCCAGGCCATCCACCGGGGCCAGCGACACGCCCACCTCCACGCCGCGCGAGGTGTAGGTCGCCGGCTCGTTCTGGAAGAAGGAGCGGCCCACCATATAAGTGCCGCTCTCGGGGTCGAAGGACTCGCCCGCGGGCAGCCGCTGCACCGCGGACAGGCCGATCAGGTTCTTCACCGTGTTCTGGTAGAGCGCCACGTCCCAGTCGATGCCCAGCCGAGGGGCCTCGCCGCGGTAGCCCAGCTCGAAGGCGACCAGCCGCTCCGGCTTCAGCGTCCGGCTCCCCAGCGTGAGCGCGCTGGCGCCAGGCACTCCGGGGGCGGGCACGAGCAGGTTCGTGTAGCTCTCCAGGAACGTGGGGACGCGGAAGGCGGAGGCGCCGCTGAGGCGGAAGGCGTGCCCCTCGAAGGGGAGGTAGATGGCGGACACGCGAGGCGAGTGCGCCAGGCCGGGCTTGCCCTCGTTCAGCAGCGGGTGGCGATCCGCGCGGTACGAGGCCAGCAGGCGCAGGGGCTGCACGGGCCGCCACTCGTCCTGGACGAAGGCCGCCGCGTGGAACTCCTCCGTCACCCCGCCGATGTAGTTCCACCCCACGCGTTTGAGGCGCCCCTCCGCGCCCACGGTGAGCAGGTGCTCACCGCCCAGCTCAAAGGCCTTGCTGAAGAGAGCCTCGCCATTGAAGACGTGAGAGGCGACATGGGTGGCCAGCGAGCGCTGGCCAATGGGCTCGAACTGCGGCCCCGCATCCACGTTCACGTGGTTCCAGAAGGTCTTCAGCTTCACGGGCCCGAGGGTGGCGTCCGCCTTCCCGTAGGCCGTGATTCCATCCATGTAGAAGTTGCGCAGCGTCCCCAGCGGGTAGAGCTCCGTGGTGAAGCGGTGGACGCCCGAGGACACGCCCAGCTCGAACCCGGGCGCGAAGGTGTACTCGGTGGCCAGGTTGCCGCGGGCGCCCTGGTAGCCCCGCTCCTCGCTGGGCGAGCGCCGGACGATGTCCGGCCGGTCCTCTCCGAAGTCCTGGCTCCACTTGTCCGTCTGCCCGTAGCCCACGGACAGGCGGTAGCGCAGGGCGCTCGCGGCGCCGTAGCTGACGAAGGAGCCGCTCACGGTGTTGCCTCCGCCCACCGTGGCGTGGATCTGCCGCTGCCCATACCCCGGCGCGCGGGTGATGATGTTGACGACGCCGAGCATCGCGTTGGCGCCGTACAGGGCGCTGCCAGGACCGCGAATCACCTCGATGCGGTCGATCTCCTCCAGCTCGATGGGGAGGCTGGACCAGAGCGTCATGCCGAGGAAGTCCTGGTACTCGCTGCGGCCGT
>NZ_DASPHO010000529.1:0-11433 GCF_035629615.1 Hyalangium sp.
CCGCAAGCCCCCTACCCGCAGGCCCTCGGCCTCCCAGAGCAAGCCCCCCCCCCGAAGCCGCTGGGAGGGAAAGGCGAAGCCTGACTGGCTGTCGAGGGCACTCGCGCGGGCAGGGGTCTTCCCCCTCTCCGAGGCAGAGGCCGCCATCCAGGCTGGACGCGTCACCCTCAACGGGCGCGTGGTGCGCCAGCCGCTGGCGCCGGTGCCCGAGGGCACGGTGATCCGGGTGGACGGGGCCGAGATCCGGCGCAAGGTGGAGACGCGGGTGCTGGCCTTCCACAAGCCGGCGGACCTGCTCACCTCCACTGTGAGCCAGCACCGGACGGGCACGGTGTACGAGGTGCTCCTGCCCCAGCTCCCCGACGAGCTGGCCCGGTACACCTGGCACGCCATCGGCCGGCTGGATCGTGGCACCACGGGGCTGCTGCTCTTCACCAATGACGAGAAGCTCGTGGCGCACGCCACCTCTCCGGAGACGCACCTGCCCAAGCGCTACGTGGCCACGGTGCAGGGCACGGCGGATGAAGAGAAGCTCGAGCCCCTGCGCCGCGGCGTCACCCTGGAGGACGGCCCGACCCGGCCCGCGAAGGTGAAGCTCCGCGACGAGCACACGGTGGAGGTCACCGTCACCGAAGGCAGGCACCACCAGGTGAAGCGCATGCTCGGAGCCGTGGGCCTGCCTGTGCGGACCCTGCACCGCGAGGCCGTGGGTGGCGTGGAGCTGGACGTGCCCGAGGGCACCTTTCGCCTGCTCACGCCCGAGGAGCTCTCCGAGGGCCTGCGCTACAGCGGAAGGGGGGCAGAACCCGAACGGCCCCCTCCCCCCGCGGACGAGGACTGAGTGGAAGGCGCGCATGAGCAGAATGTCTGCATCATTTTCCTCCTTGCTGGCTCATTCCCTGTGAGCGAGGACGCCTCTCCCGGAGTCAACTCCCACAATGAATTGTCCCTCCTGTGGCACGAATGTGCCCCCCAAAGCCGAGTTCTGCCCGCAGTGCCTCGGGCAGGTAGCGCCACGCGTGCCGGTCCCTGAGAAGGCTGTCGCACTCGTGGCACCCGCGCCCATGGCCGTGGAGGCCATCGAAGCCCCCGCTGCGCCGAAGGTCGACCCCTCCCCTGCTCCTGAGCTTGCGCCGATCTGTCCGCAGCACGCCCTCGAGCCAGCCGTCAGGTGCCGTCAATGCAGTGCGTTCTACTGCCCTCGTTGCGTTCCAGCCCACGGCAAGCGGTTGCTGTGCCTGAGCTGCAATACAACCCTGGCGGTGCGCGCGGCCCCTGAAAGGCTCCGCAAGATCTTCCGGGATCTCTGGATCTCACCTCTGATCATGGGTCTGACAGTCCTCACTGTGAGCTTCGTTTTGATCGCTCTCAGTGTCGGTCACCCGGTGATCGGGGTCGTCTTTAGCATCATGGCCGGTGCGCCGTTCTTCCTGCTGGCGCTCGTGATCGCGCGGACCCGGTCGATCGCTGCCGCCTGGATCAGCTTGGTGCTGGAGTTGCTGTGCCTGTTTGTATTGCTTGGGGGCGGATTGAGCCTCTGGGTGCTCCTGGCGGCGATCATACCCATCATCACTTTGTTCGAGATCATCACGGCCCAGGAACTGCAGGACCTCATGAAGGCGCAGCCAACGGCCTAGTCCGCGGTGAGCCTCATCAGCACCTCTTCCTTCCGCCCCGTTGGATCCGGCCGAGCCGTCCGCTCCGACACGTCGAGCCATCACCCGGGCTTCCCGACATGAGGCTTGGGAGGTATGGACCGGGGCATGGCTGACTTCGATCTCGTGGTGATTGGCTCGGGCCCCGCGGGCGAGCAGGGCGCCGCGCACGCCGCGCGCCTGGGCAAGCGCGTGGCGGTGGTAGAGCGCGAGCCCGTCCTCGGCGGCACCGCGGCCAACACCGGCACCCTGCCCTCCAAGACGCTGCGGGAGACGGCGCTCTACCTCTCCGGCTACCGCGCCCGCGGCCTGTTCGGCATCGAGACCACCCTGCGCCGCGAGGCCACGGTGTCCGATCTCCTCTACCGAGAGCGCCGTGTCAAAGTCGTCGAGCGCGAGCGCATCACCATGAACCTCGAGCGCCACGGCGTGGAGGTGGTGCAGGGCCACGGCTCGTTCCTGGACGCGCACACTGTCCTCGTCCGCCGCGAGGGCCACCCCGAGCGCCGGCTCACCGCGGGCTCCATCCTCATCGCCACCGGCTCCTCGCCCTACCGGCCACCGCTCTACCCCTTCGGCGATCCCCGCGTGCACGACTCGGACGAGCTCCTCGAGCTGGCCGAGCTCCCCCGCGCCTTGATGGTGGTGGGCGCCGGCGTGATCGGCTGCGAGTACGCATGCATGTTCGCCGCCCTGGGCATCCCGGTGACGCTGGTGGACGTGAAGCCGGAGCTGCTGTCCTTCCTGGATGACGAGTTCTCCGGGCTCCTGCGCGAGCGCATGGTGGCGCTCGGCGTGACGATGCGCCTGGGGTACTCGGTGGAGTCCATCCACGTACCGGAGAAGAACGCCGAGCCCATCCGGCTGACGCTCTCCGGCGGGGACGTGCTGGAGGTGGATCAGGTGCTGGTCGCCTCGGGCCGCTCCGCCAACACCTCCGGGCTCGGCCTGGAGGCGGTCGGCATCAAGCCAGGCCAGCGCGGCCACCTGGAGGTGGGGCCCACATACCAGACGGCCGTGCCCCACATCTACGCGGTGGGGGATGTGATCGGCTTCCCGGCGCTGGCCTCCACCGCCATGGAGCAGGCGCGCGTGGCGGTGCTGCATGCGTTCGGCAAGGCCCAGGCGCTCGCGCCGGTGCTGCCCTACGGCATCTACACCATCCCCGAGGTCTCCATGGCCGGCGAGACGGAGAAGGCCCTGATCGCCAAGGGAGTCCCCTACGTCGTGGGCCGGGCCGGGTACATCACCAACGCACGCGGACAGATCATCGGCGAGGGGCGCGGGCAGCTGAAGCTGCTCTTCCACCGAGAGAGCCTGAAGCTGCTCGGGGTGCACGTGCTGGGCGAGCAGGCCTCGGAGCTGGTGCACATCGGGCTGGTGGCCCTGGTGTCGGGAGCCGGCGCGCAGCTCTTCGTGGAGACGTGCTTCAACTACCCGACGCTCTCCGAGATGTACAAGACGGCCACCTACAACGCGCTTCAGGAGCTCAACGGGAGTTCTTCAAACTTCCTACCGTGAGCCCCGTCATCTGAGGCGCCACGCGGTTGATGCCATCCGCCGAGGAGCGGGCCAGGGTCTGCGCGGGAGCACGCCCGGGGCCCGAGGGCGCGGCCTTGCCAGCAGGAGAGCCTCGCAGCAGCTCTCGGATGCGGTTCCACTGGGCCTTCTGGTCGGCCAGCAGGCGGGAGAGCTCGGCGCGCGCCGCAGGATCTTCCAGCCCGCTCGCCGCCGCCGCCACCTTGTCGAGGAATGGCATCAGATAGCCAAAGTCCCTGTCGAACGCGTCGGGGTTTGCCACGTGCACCTCCACCAAGAGAAGCGGCGCCACCCTACCCCATCCCCGAAGCGCGGGGATCTTCCATCTCCCGGAGTGTCTCCTCGTCATCCCCGAGCACCCAGGGAGGGGCTAGCCGTGGTAGACGCGCGAGGCGACGATCTTCCCGCCCTTCACCTCCAGCACCTCGGCCACTGGCATGGACGGCTCGTTGGGCGCGTGGCGCAGGTACTCCATGAAGACCCGATCCGCGTCCGCCGTCAGCGCCGTCTCCTCGTAGCGCAGGCCCGGCAGCCGGGCGATCGCCTCCGACCACCACTTCGCCAGCGCCTGCCTGCCCACCAGCTTGCCGCCCGTCTCCGGGTGCAACACCCGGATCTTCGGCGAGGTGTGCGTGGCGTCCTCGGCATAGAGCGCCACCAGCGCCGGCACGTCGTGGGCGTTGAAGGCACGCAGCCAGGCCCTCGCCAAGGAGAAGTTTTCGGTCGCGCTCATGGTTGTATCCCTCGAAATCAGTCTTGGCAGCCCCTGCCCCTGCGGCGGCCGGGCCTCCCCTATATAAGGTGAAGAGCCAGATCAGTAGGCGGGGGTGGGTACACGTAAGTTCCCACCAGCATGCGGAATTGGCTGGAAAGTTCAACCTGTGGGAAGTAGAGGCCCCGCCTGCCCTGTTCCCCCAGGCGTTTTTCAAGCGAGAAGAAGGACCGGATCGTGGCCTCCAACGTACCCATCGACAATATTCGCAACATCGGCATCTCCGCCCACATCGACTCGGGCAAGACGACGCTCTCTGAGCGCATCCTCTATTACACGGGCCGCATCCACGAGATCCACGAGGTGCGTGGCAAGGATGGCGTCGGCGCGAAGATGGACTCGATGGATCTCGAGCGCGAGAAGGGCATCACCATCCAGTCCGCCGCCACGTACGCCATGTGGGGCGACTACAACATCAACCTGATCGACACCCCGGGACACGTGGACTTCACCATCGAGGTGGAGCGTGCCCTTCGTGTGCTCGATGGCGCCATCCTCGTGCTGTGCTCCGTGTCCGGCGTGCAGTCCCAGTCCATCACCGTGGAACGGCAGATGAAGCGCTACCGCGTTCCGCGCATCGCGTTCATCAACAAGATGGACCGCGCCGGCGCCAACTATGATCGCGTGGCCGCCCAGCTGAAGGAGAAGCTCAACCACCACCCGGTGAAGCTGCAGTTCCCCATCGGGGCGGAGGACCGCTTCCAGGGCCTCATCGACCTGGTGAAGATGAAGGCCTTCTACTTTGACGGCGAGAACGGCGAGATCATCCGTGAGGAGGCCATTCCCGCGGACATGCTCGAGGAGGCCAAGGTGCGCCGCCAGGAGATGATCGAGGGCGTGGCCGAGGTGGACGACCAGCTGGGCGAGCTGTTCCTCTCGGACGCTCCCATCAGCAACGAGCAGGTCGCCGCGGCCATCCGCCGCGGGGCCATCAGCCTGAAGATGACGCCCGTCATGTGCGGCTCGGCCTACAAGAACAAGGGCGTGCAGCTCCTGCTCGACGCCGTCGCCAGCTACCTCCCCAACCCCAAGGAGGCGCTGAACGAGGCGCTGGACCAGAAGAACAACGAGGCCAAGGTCATCCTCGAGTCTGACCCGGCCAAGCCCTTCGTGGGCCTGGCGTTCAAGCTGGAGGACGGGCGCTACGGACAGCTCACCTACATGCGCATGTACCAGGGGCGCATCGCCAAGGGTGACTTCATCTTCAACCAGTCCAACCAGAAGAAGGTGAAGATCCCCCGCATCGTGCGCATGCACTCCAGCGACATGAACGACGTCAGCGAGGCGCAGGCCGGTGACATCATCGCCCTGTTCGGCGTGGAGTGCGCCTCGGGCGACACGTTCACCGACGGCACCGTGCAGTACACGATGACGTCCATGCACGTGCCGGACGCGGTGATCTCGCTCGCGGTGTCCCCGAAGGACCGGACGGCGCAGGCCAACTTCTCCAAGGCGCTCAACCGGTTCACCAAGGAGGATCCCACCTTCCGCGTGCACCGCGACGAGGAGAGCGGCGAGACGATCATCAGCGGCATGGGCGAGCTGCACCTCGAGATCTACATCGAGCGCATGCGGCGCGAGTACGCCTGCGAGGTGGTGGCCGGCAAGCCGCAGGTGGCCTACCGCGAGACGATCAGCCAGAAGGGCGAGTTCGCCTACACGCACAAGAAGCAGACCGGTGGTTCCGGCCAGTTCGCGCGCGTGTGCGGCTACCTCGAGCCCCTGCCGGCGGACGCCGTGCAGCAGTACGAGTTCGTGGATGACGTCGTCGGTGGCTCCATCCCCCGCGAGTTCATCCCCGCGTGCGACAAGGGCTTCCACGAGGCCATCAAGAAGGGCAGCCTCATTGGCTTCCCGGTGGTGGGCGTGCGCTGCGTCATCAACGACGGCGCCTTCCACGCGGTGGACTCGAGCGAAATGGCGTTCAAGACGGCCGCCATCATGGGCTTCCGCGAGGGCTACGCGGCCGCCAAGCCGGTCATCCTCGAGCCTGTGATGAAGGTCGAAGTGCAGGCGCCCGAGGACTTCCAGGGCTCGGTGGTGGGTCAGCTCAACCAGCGCCGCGGCACGATCCTCTCCACGGAGACCCGCGAGGGCTACCTGGTGGCCGTGGCCGAGGTGCCGCTGAACACGATGTTCGGCTACTCCACGGACCTGCGCTCGGCGACTCAGGGCAAGGGTGAGTTCACCATGGAGTTCGCGAGGTACTCGCCCGTGCCGAAGTCCGAGGCCGAGGCGCTGATGGCGACCTACCGCGAGAAGCTGGCCGCCGAGCAGGCCGCGCGCAAGTAGTCGGCGCGGTCCGCCAAGACAGATCCCAGCAGTCAAGGGAGGGCGCCTCTCGGGTGGAGGCGCCCTCTCCCTTTTTCAGGCCTCGCCACCGTGCGAGTGCCAAGCACCCGTAAACGGGAAGACATGATTTTTGACGAACTGAAGCTCGCTGAACCCCTGCTGCGCGCTGTGAAGGCCGAGGGCTACACCACTCCTACTCCGATCCAGGTCCAGGCGATTCCTCCGGCGCTCGCCGGGCGGGACGTGCTGGGCTGCGCGCAGACGGGCACGGGCAAGACGGCGGCGTTCGCGCTGCCCATCCTCCAGCGGCTCTCCGAGGGCCGGCCTCCTCCTCCCGCGCACGGGCGGCCCATCCGCGCGCTCATCCTCACGCCCACGCGCGAGCTGGCCAGCCAGATCGTCGAGAGCTTCCAGGCCTACGGGCGCTTCACCTCGCTGACGTGGGCGGTGATCTTCGGCGGCGTGGGGCAGAACGCGCAGGAGCAGGCGCTGCGGCGCGGCGTGGACGTGCTGGTGGCGACGCCAGGGCGGCTGTTGGACCTGATGAGCCAGAAGCTCGTCTCGTACAAGGCGCTCGAGGTGTTCGTGCTGGACGAGGCGGACCGGATGCTGGACATGGGCTTCATCCATGACGTGAAGCGGGTGATCGCGGCGCTGCCTGCGAAGCGGCAGACGCTGTTCTTCTCCGCGACGATGCCGCCGGAGATCCAGGCGCTGTCCAAGGGCATCCTGAAGGATCCGGCGAAGGTGGAGGTGGTGCCACAGTCCACCACGGCGGAGACGGTGGAGCAGAAGCTGTACTTCGTGGAGCGCGAGCAGAAGCGGCACCTGCTGGTGCACCTGCTGGGCGACGCGAACATCCGGCGCGCGCTGGTGTTCACACGCACCAAGCACGGCGCCAACCGGGTGACGAAGCAGCTGGAGGCGGCGCGCATCTCCGCGGAGGCCATCCACGGCAACAAGAGCCAGAACGCGCGGGAGCGGGCGCTGGACTCCTTCAAGGAAGGCAGCTGCCGGGTGCTGGTGGCCACGGACATTGCGGCCCGCGGCATCGACATCGAGGGCATCACCCACGTCATCAACTTCGATCTGCCCAACATCCCCGAGTCCTACGTGCACCGCATCGGCCGCACGGGGCGCGCGGGGGCGGCAGGCACGGCGCTCTCCTTCTGCGACACGGAGGAGCGCGCGTACCTGAAGGACATCGAGCGCACCATCCGGCGCCACGTGCCGGTGGTGGGGGATCACCCCTTCCGCTCCGGGCAGACGGCGCCCTCCGCTACTTCGCTCGGTGAGGCGCAGGCCCAGTCGGAGCAGGGCGGCCAGCGGTCTCACGGGGGGCAGCGGCCTCAGGGTGGGCAGCGGCGTCAGGGCGGCGGTCAGCGCTCCGGCGAGGGGCGGCGGAATGGAGGCCAGGGACAGGGCCCTCGTGGGGGCGGCCAGCGACGAGGCGGCGGCCGCGGGCGCTCAGGGGGGCAGGGCGGAGAGGCTCGGCAGTCCCAGGGGCAGCACCGGGGCTCGGACGGGCGGCCCTCCAAGGGCGCGGCTTCCGCGCCGGCCGCGGCGGCTCCCCGGTCGGCGCCTCCTCCGGTGCGTACCGCTCCGAAGTGGCTCTGAAGTGGCTCTGAGGTAAAGAGGGCCCCGTGACCCTGCTCCGCGCCGCCAACGTCCAGCTCACCTTCGGGAGCCGCACTGTCTTCGAGGGGCTCACCCTCACCATTGAAGAGGGTGAGCGCGTGGGTCTGGTGGGCGTGAACGGCTCGGGCAAGTCTTCGCTGATGAAGATCATGGCGGGGGTGTCGCGTCCTGACGCGGGGGAGCTACAGCTCCGCCGAGGGGCGCTTGTCACCTACCTGCCGCAGGAGCCCGAGTTCGCCGAGGGCGCCACGGTGGCCTCGGAGCTGTCCGTCCTGCAGGGGCCGCTGAGGGAGGCACTCGCGGCGCATGCGGAGCTGAGCCGCAGGCTGGAGTCCACGCCCGCCGAGGCGCAGGGGAAGATGCTGGAGCAGCTCTCGGCGCTGGGGGACCGCATCGAACAGCTCGGCGGCTGGGACACGGAGCACCACGCGAAGACGCTGCTGGATCGGCTGGGCGTGGGCTTGAAGGACTGGGATCGGCCGGTGGCGCAGCTGTCCGGCGGCTTGCGCAAGCGCGTGGCGATCGCCCGGGCGCTGCTGACGCGGCCGGACCTGCTGATGCTGGACGAGCCCACCAACCACCTGGATGCGAACACGGTGGACTGGCTCGAGGAGGAGCTGGACAAGCTTCCGGGCTCACTGCTGCTGGTGACGCACGATCGCTACTTCCTGGATGGGCTGGTGGATCGGATCGTGGAGATCCAGCCTGGCGAGGGCGTCGTCTCGTACCCTGGGAACTATGAGGCGTACGTGGAGCAGAAGCTGGTGGCGCAGGAGAACGCAGCCATCGGCCAGCACAAGCGCGAGCGGTGGATCGCCCAGGAGGTGGCGTGGCTGCGGCGAGGCCCCGAGGCACGGCGCACCAAGAGCAAGGCGCGCATCGATCGGGCCCGGAAGCTGATGGCGGAGAAGGGCTTCCAGCGGCCGAAAGTCGCGGGGCTGCAGGTGCTGGCGGCGCCACGGCTGGGGCACACGGTCATCGAGGCAGAGGGG
Organism: Hyalangium sp.; assembly: GCF_035629615.1. Lineage (GTDB taxonomy): Bacteria > Myxococcota > Myxococcia > Myxococcales > Myxococcaceae > Hyalangium. The sequence continues at coordinate 8,889 of NZ_DASPHO010000529.1, forward strand.
ATCGCGAAGTCCTTCGGGGAGCGGGGCGTGCTGAAGGGCGTGGACTTCCGGCTCCAGCGGGGCGAGCGGGTGGGGATCGTGGGGCCCAACGGCGTGGGCAAGACGACCTTCCTGCGCGTGCTGCTGGGCGAGCTGCAGCCGGATGGCGGGAAGCTCGTGATCGGCAAGAACACGAAGGTGGCGTACTACGACCAGACGCGGGCCGCGCTGGACCCCGAGCAGACGGTGTACGAGGCGGCCTCGCATGGCGAGGACTGGGTGGAGCTGGGCGACCAGAAGATCGCCCTGCGGGACTACCTGGAAGATCTGCTGTTCCCGGTGCCCATGCAGAAGCAGCGGGTGGCTGCGCTGTCGGGAGGCGAGCGCAACCGCCTGCTGCTGGCGCGACTCTTCCTGGAAGGCGCCAACGTGCTGGTGCTGGACGAGCCCACGAACGATCTGGACATCGTCACGCTGAACGTCCTGGAGGGGCTGCTGCTGAGCTTCACTGGGAGCGTGCTGCTGGTGACGCACGACCGGTACTTCCTGGACAAGGTGGCCACCTCCATCCTGGCCTTCGAGGGGAACGGGCGCGTCATCCGGTACGAGGGCAACTATGAGATGTACCGGCGCCTGAAGCAGCAAGCGGAGACGGCCCAGGCCGCAGCGGCGCCCACGTCCGCGCCGAAGAAGGAGTCCCCTCCCCCACCCTCGACAGATTCATCGAAGCCCGCGAGGAAGCCCGGGAAGCTCTCGTACAAGGAGCAGCGAGAGCTGGAGGGGATGGAGGCAGCGATCGAGGCGGCGGAGACGCGCAAGGCGGAGCTGGAGGCGAAGCTGGCGGACCCGGCCGTCTACAGCAGCTCAACGAAGGTGCCGGAGCTCCAGCGTGAGCTGGAGACAGCGACGTCCGAGGTGGACCGTCTGTACGCGCGCTGGCAGGAGCTCCAGAACCTCGTCAGCGGCTAATCTCTTGATTCCTCAAAGGAGATACTGGAAGGCATGATGCGCGGCCCTCAAAAAGCAGGCGGGATCCTGGTGCTCCTCACGGGCGCACTGGTGGTCGGACTCTGGTGGGCCAGCGTGCGGGAGGAGCCACTGCCCCCTGCCGCGTCCTCGCGGGAGGCAAGCCCGGCCAGTCCTGGGGACGGCGGGGGCGCCGAGGCCGCCCAGTTGGAGAAGGATGAATATGCGCGGAAGGCCCTGGAGACGCTGCGAGCGGCGGGCTTCACAGACCCGCTGCGGTACGATCCCGAGCGCTTCCACATCCAGATCCCCGACGCACAGGGCCAGCAGGCCCAGACGATCTTTCTTGGCAACCTCTATGAGGAGTACCGCGCCACTCCCCCCGAGCGGCGTGACCGGGTGCTCCGGAAGATCACGGCGATCGGCCGCGCACCCGAGTTCCCCATCAGCTACGCCGCGGCGCGCACGGCGTTGCTGCCCGCGGTGCGCCCGCGCACCTCCTTCTCGCTCCTCGAGATCCTTGATCTGGACAGCCCCCTCAACACCCCGAGGCCCACGGAGTGGCGCCCGCTGGGCGAGGTGCTCGCCGTCGCGATCGTGCTCGATACCCCGGACGCCATGAAGTACCTGGGGCAGCAGCATTTCCAGGAGTGGGGCGTCACGTTCGACGAGGCGCTCGGCGCCGCCATGGAGAACCTGCGGAGCCAAAGCTCCGAGCCCCTGATCCCGGTGGCGCCCGGCGTTTGCGCCTCTGCCTGGCGTGACAGCTACGCCGCGTCTCGCATGCTGCTGGACGAGGTGCTGCGCCGCTGCAAGGTGCGCGGCGATCCCGTGGTCTTCGTCCCCCACCGGGATCTGCTGCTCATCACCGGCTCGGAGGATGAAGACGGGCTGCTGCGGGCCGCGGAGATCGCCCAGGAGTCACTCCAGGCGCCGCGCCCGATAGACGGACGCGCTCTGCGCCGGACGCCCCAGGGATGGCGGCCCTTCCTGCCCTCGCCCCCCAGCAAGGCCTGGCTGGCCATGCGCAAGTTGGCGGTCTACAGCCAGGCGCGCGACTACGCCGATCAGCGCGATCAACTCCGCCAACACCACGAGCAGTTGGGGGTGGATCTCTTCGTCGCCGACTTCGTGCTCTCCGAGGATGAGCAGGGCCGTGTCGTCAGCCAGGCCGTCTGGGTCAAGGGCATCGACACGTTGCTGCCGCGCGTCGACCGGATCTTCTTCATGGACTCCGAGCTCGGCCCCGAGGCTCCCCCCGTGGCGGTGGTGCGCTGGGAAGCCGTGGAGCGCGACATGGGTGCCCAGCTGCTTCCTGTGGAGGGAGATTATCCCGTGCGCTACCGGCCCCAGAGCTTCCCCTCGCCCGAGCAGATCGCCCGCTGGAAGAAGGATCCAAGCGCCATGGACGTGCCCTCGCCGCTCCCGTGAGCCTACCCAGCGGGCTCTCCGCCAGGCCCATCCTGGGGAGTGTCTGGCGCCTCCCCCTCCACGGCCATGGAGAAGGGGTAGATCGAGCGGTGATGGATGTTCGAGTGATACACGGCCAGGTGGGGCTCACCCGCAATCAGGATGACGGCCTGCGTGGGTGGTGCGGTCT
>NZ_DASPHO010000530.1:0-10215 GCF_035629615.1 Hyalangium sp.
CAACGCATGGATCAATCAGCTGCGGCGACTGCGGGTGCGTGACGAGCGCCGAGACGATGTCCACTTCAGTCTCCTCGTTCTGGGGACCTGCCTGATACTCTTCCGGGGGCTTCAAACCTGACTTTTGTTAGGAGCTCTAAGACTCCAAAGAATTCCCTGCATAGGTCGCCCGCCTTCCGACTCCCTACTGACAATGGATCAGCTCTTCGTCGGCACAACGGAGGAACTCCCCCAAGAGGTTCTTGAGGGAATGTTCCGGTTGAGGCACAAGGTCTTCCACGAGCTCCTGGGCTGGGAGGTGGAGGTGCGTGAGGGCCAGGAACGAGACCGCTTTGATGCTCTGGAAACCCACTACATCATCCTTCACGCTCCGAGGCAGCCCATGGCTCTGGGCTGTTGGCGCCTTCTGCCAACGACGGGGCCGTACATGCTGAGAGATGTCTTCCCCCAACTTCTGCATGGAGAAGCCGCGCCATGCTCTCCTCAGATCTGGGAGATCAGCCGCTTCGCCACCTATCCCATGAACTGGAATGCGAGGCGGGATCAGGCCAGCTTTGGGGCTGAAGCGTTGCATGCTGGATCGATATCGAGAGTTCCCGCCGACGGCTGGCGCTCCTTTCTTGAGCAGCCGTGCCCCGATTAGCCAACAACTGGCGAGAGCGCCCTTCATTCTTCCTTGCCTTCTCCGCCATCCTTATCCCCCAGGAACTGGCTGAGGCTCACGTCGAATCTGCTCTTGATGGTGCTCATGAGGCTCTCGAACTCTTGGGAAGAAAGGCGGAGGCGCTCCTGGAGTCGACGCTTCGTCTCTTCGTAGACCCTCTCCCGGGCCTCCTTGAGCCAACGAGAGATCGTCGACTGGTCCTTGCCAAACAACGGCCCCATCCGGGTCGTCGGAAGCCGCTCGATGAAGTGCAGCCGGAGCAGATAGCGCTGCTCATCCGACAAGGTGGCGAAAGCCGCGCGCACGGCCTCGCGGAACTCGTGGCGGTAATGGCTCTTCATGAGCGCCATCTCCGGGTCCGTCCCCTGTGTCGGCAGGTTCTCGAGGGCCGCGAGGCCATTCTCATCGGGTATCTCCCGGGCCAAGGCACCCTGCTTGAGCGACATGCGCACGGCGATGACCCGGATCCAGATCAGCAGCGCACCACGGCCCGTGTACTCGGCGAGTCGCTGCGGGGCACCGGGGGTGCGCACGAGGAGATGCATTCGAACCTGCTGGCATACCTCGTCCAGCATCGTGTCGGACAGCTTGAGGTACCCGAGCAACGCCGGGAGCTTTGCCACGTAGTGCTGCTCGAACATCTCTGCTGCCGCGGACACGTTGTTCGCACAGGCGCACGCAAGATACAGCCCCTCGAGGTCCAGCTGCTCGACCAGCGGCGCGAGCGGCCCCGCCGCACGGGCCTCGGGCAGCAGCCCGGCCAGGTGGCGAATGAAGACATCCGCAGGCAAGTCCACCTGTGGCCACCGGCGGCGGCCGGTCTCCCACGCACGACGAAGCAGGCTCTCGAACTCGGCGTCATCCTGTGCCATTACCTCCATCCTACCTCTCTTGTTCTCAGTCTACAGCCCTCCTTGACGGGTGGGCGTGGATTGGTGTCGGCTTTTCATGCTCCACCGCTGGCCCGGTACTGCCCGGCCAGAAGTCCCCACCTCTTCCAGGATCCACCCCGGACTGCCCATGCTGCGTCGCGCCGCGCTGGCTGAACCGCAATGTCTGACGGACGAACTTCTTGCCGGGCTCGTTGACGGCCGGCTGACAGCGGAGGAGCTGTCTCGCGTCCACGACCACGCTGCCAGGTGCAAGGACTGCTGTGAGCTGCTCGTCGCGGTGGCACGCGGAGGCCTGAGCCTGGAAAGCAGCCCCCAGCCTCTGCCCGAGTCTTCTCCTGTCGGCTGGACACCGCCCCATGAGTTCCATGAGTTCCAGCTGGTGCGGCAGCTCGGCCGCGGAGCCATGGGCATCGTCTATCTCGCGAACGACCGCTCCCTGGATCGGCAGGTGGCGGTGAAGTTCATCGCCGCACCTCAGCCCAATGCCCGGGCCCGCAAGCGCTTCCAGACCGAGGCCCGCGCCATCGCTCGCCTGAAGCACGCCCATGTCGTCACCGTGTTCCGTGTTGGCGAGATCGAGGGCCATCCGTACATCGTCTCCGAGTACCTCGTCGGACACAGCCTGGCGCACCAGGCCTTACCCCTGCCCTGGCGGCGCGCCCTCGGCCTGGGCATTGGCCTGGCCCGTGGGCTCGCGGCGGCCCACCGCCAGGGCGTACTCCACCGTGACCTCAAGCCGGACAATGTGTTCCTGACTGCAGAGGGCGAAGTCAAGCTGCTCGACTTCGGTCTGGCCGAGCTCGTCGACACAAGCGCACCTCAGGACCCAAGCGCAGTGCGCTCCCCTGCGGGGACGCTGCGGTACATGGCACCCGAGCTCCTGCGAGGTGTGTCCGCGACGCCGCGAAGCGACCTCTATGCCCTCGGCCTGGTCCTCTACGAGCTCTGCACCGGCACGCTGCCACCCCGGCATCGGCCTGACCTGCCTCTGCTGGAGGCCGAGCAGGCGGCGTCGAGGCCATGGGAGTCCGCAGCGCAAGGCCTCGGCCCGCCGCTCACCGCGTGCGTCCCGGGCATCGCCCCCGAGTTTGCCTCGATGATCGAGCGCTGCCTTCACGTTGACTCGGAGGAGCGGTTCGCCTCAGCCGAGGCGCTCTGCGCCGAGCTCGAGCGGCTCGAGCCACTCCACGAGACAGAGGTGCTCCCGGCAGGCAATCCCTACCGGGGACTGGCCCCCTTCGAGGCCGAGCACCGCGCGCTCTTCTTTGGGCGCGACGCTGACATCCGCGCCGTGATCGAGCGGCTGCGTCGGCAGCCTCTGGTCCTCGTCGCCGGCGACTCGGGTGTGGGCAAGTCCTCGCTCTGCCGCGCCGGCATTTTGCCCCGTGTCGTTCGGGGAGCGATTGATGAGTTCCGCGACTTCTCGACCCTGACGATGGAGCCCGGCCGCCGTCCGGTAGCGGCCCTTGCTGCCGCGCTCGCCCCTGTTCTTGGACAGACGGAGGCTGAGCTCGGTGCCCAGCTCACCGAGACGCAGGAATGGCTGGGACCGGCGCTGCGGAAGGCCTACCAGGCGGGGCGCGGTCTGCTGCTCTTCGTCGACCAGCTCGAAGAGCTGATCACTCTCAGCGAGCCTGCCGAGGCGGCACGCTTCGCCAGCCTCCTGGGTGAGCTCGCCCTGCCAGCGGAAGGAGTGCATGTGCTCCTCACGGTGCGTGGCGACTTTCTGACCCGCGTCGGTGCGCTGCCGGGCTTGGGAGACGCGGTGGAGCGGGCGCTCTACCTGCTGCGGCCTCTCACCCCCGACGGCGTGCGCGAGGCGATCACGGGCCCTGCGCGCAGCCGTGGCGTAGTCTTCGAGTCCGAGGCGCTCGTCCAGACGCTTGTCGAGGCCACGACGCAAGGCGCGGGCAGCCTGCCTCTGCTCCAGTTCACGCTGGCGGAGCTCTGGGATCGCTGCGACGCAGCCGGGCGACGTATCACCCGGGCTGCGCTGGACGTGATGGGCGGCGTGGCTGGCGCGCTGTCACGGCATGCTGACGGCGTGCTCGCACGCCTCGATCGGACCGAGCAACTGGCCGCACGCCGCCTGCTCGGCCGCCTCATTACCGCGGAGGGCACTCGGAGCGAGCGAAGCGAGGAGGAACTCACCGAGAATTCGGTTGAGGCCCGCGCCGCTCTGCGAGCGCTCGTCGAAGGGCGCCTGCTTCATGCGCGTACCGAGGCTGGCCAGTCGAGCTACGAGATTGCCCACGAGACGCTCATCGCGAGCTGGGGCACGCTGCGCCAGTGGATTGACGAGGATGCAGGCCACCGCGCGCTCCGGCAGCGCATCGAGGAAGCGAGTGCCGAGTGGGAGCGCCTGGGACGCGCTGAGGAACTTCTCTGGCGGCAGCGTCAGCTGGACGAAGCACGAGCCGTCGAGGCCACTTCCCTGGGACCACGCGACCAGCACTTTCTCAGAGCCTCCCGGAACACCTTGCGCCACCAGAGCCTGCGCCGCTGGATGGCCGCACTCCTCCTGCTGCTCGTGGCAGGAGGCCTCTATGGTGGGCCGCGCCTGCATGCACAGCTGGAGCTGCAGCACTTGATCCGAGCAAAGATCGAAGAAGCCCAAGCCGCGCTCGCCGTGGGGCGTAAGCTGGACCGACGCGCCAGCGAGAGCCGTGAGAGGGCACTCCTGCTGTTCGATGGCCTGGACCCTGACAACCCCGGAGCGCCGGTAGTCCCGCAGGACCTCTGGCTGCGCGCCAATGCCGTATGGGAGCACGCGCTCGATGAATACAAGCAGGCAGACGCAGCCTATGCGGAGGCCGAACGAGTTCTGGACGACGCTGTGGATCGTGCCCACGACGACTCGGATGTGCGCCGGCTCCTCACCGAGCTCACCTATCAGCGAATCCTGCTCGCAGAGCGCTTCCATCGAGATGCTGAGCGCGACCGGCTTGTGCAGCGCTTCGAACGACTGACAGCCGGGGACGATGAGTGGCGAGGACGGCTGGATACCCCAGCTGAGCTCGATATCGAAACCCAGCCGCCAGGCTCGGTCGTCGAACTCATGCACTACGTGGAGAAGGAGGGAGTACTAAGACGAGAGCCCGTGCCAGGTTACGCCTCTCCCGGTCTAACCCCCATCGCCCGGGTGCCCCTACCCGCGGGCTCCTATCACCTCAGCTTCACGGGAAAGAGTGGCGCGCGTGTCGAACTCCCCCTCTGGCTTGAGCGAGGCGAGACCGCGAAGGTCAACATCCACCTTCCCACCACCGTGCCCCAGAACTATGCCTATGTTCCACCGGGTTGCTTCTTCACGGGCACCGCGGATTCGGAAGAGTTACGAGAATTTCTGCTGAGCGCTCCGCTGCACCAGACCTGTCTTCAGCACGGCTACATCATCGGACGGTATGAGGTGACATTCGGTGACTGGCTGGAGTACCTCAATACGCCGGAAGCGAGCGTGCCTGCGCGGCATCTCCTTGAAAAAAAGGTCAGCGAGATTGGGGGCACTGCAATTCAACTCTCACCGGAGGACGGCGGCCAATGGCACTTCACCTTCTTCCTGGCAGAAGACGTCTTCCTCAAGGCACTCGATGGCAAATCTGTTCACTACTCTCGGCGAAGCCATCGCGCTGAACAGGACTGGCGCCGCTTTCCCTTGGTGGGAGTCTCTGCGGAGGGCGTCAAGGGCTACCTGGCTTGGCTCAGCCGCTCTGGGAGGTTGCCGGGAGCGCGACTGTGTTCCGAATGGGAGTGGGCGCGAGCCGCCAGCGGTGCCGACGCCCGCAGGTTTCCTCACGGGAACAGGCTTCAAAAGGACGATGCCAACATTGATGGGACGTACGACTTTCAGCCCCATGCCTCTGGCCCAGACACAGTAGGCATCCATCCGCTCTCGGTAAGCCCCTTCGGGCTATTCGATATGGCCGGCAACGCGATCGAGCTCACCGAGTCCATCATTCCAGGCTCCGATACCATGGTGCTACGGGGAGGAGGCTGGTCTTATGGTGATTACGGCGCGTTGATCGCGAATCGCCAGAAGAGTCCGCGCACGCTAAGCGACCCCCGGATCGGCGTGCGCGTGTGTGCCAATTTTCCTACGCAGTGATGGCCGCAAGAGCCCTCGCATAGCGGGACAGCGCCGCGCCTCCTTTATATGGAACCCCGATCCGCACAACTCAGTGGCTTGGGGAGCCATGGCCCAAGAGCAATCGCTCGAGGCCTTGCATCGCTGTGGATCCAACCCATCCCCAAAGAGGCTCCAGATGAATCGAAATCTCCTGATCCTTGCTTGTCTCCTGGCCAGCACCTCCACGCCGGCCTCCCCTCCTCAGCCGAAGCAGCCGCCGCCGGAGGCTCCTGCCCCCACACCGGCAGGGAGAAGAACATCCACGCTCGCGCCCCACGCACGGGCCGTGCACCGTCCGCGCCCCTGCCAAGTTCAGGCTCCTGACCGAACCCAGTGGCCCAATGGCACGTTACTGTGGGGAATGAAGCGCCAAGCCGCCGAGGATGAGACGAGCACGGTGCTGGCATCGCTCGACCTCGACCGCGTGCGGCTGAACGGTGGCACGGTGAACAAGCTGCAGTTCGAGAAGGGACGGCTGGTGGCTCCGGCGCTTGGGCCTAAGAAGCTCGTGGGCGCAGTGCTTCAGGGCACGTCCAGCGATGGCCAGCCAGTCGAGGTGGCGCTCTGCAGCGCCGAGCCGGACGCCCAGGATCCGCAGCTGTTCCGATACCGGATCGAGGTGTGGCATGCCGAGAGCGCCACGTGGGCAAACCCGTGCATTGCCACCCACCGGGCTCCAAGCCCGAAGGCGCTCGCGGTAGCGGGGGTGTGGGATCGGAGCGGTGCCAGGCTCGACGTGCCGGGGAAGTTCACCTTTGCGTGTGAGAACGGCGCCATCGCCAAGTGCATCGGCTGGGGCTACAAGCCTTGGGAGCTGAAGGACGGTCAATCCCTGGAGGCGCTACACCAGGCCTGCACGCGCATGGCTCGGGCAGACTACTGCGGCAGTGGACGCAGCCACACCCGAGAGGACGCTCCGATCGACATGTACGATGAGCTGGGGCTGCTCACGCGGACGAGGGTGGCAACCGCAGGCTGGGATCCTGAGCTGGCCTCATTCGAAGCGGAGTGGACCCCCGAGGGTGCCTCGTGTCTCTCGGGGACCCGCGACGGGCAGCCGGTGGAGACCGTGCTCGCAGAGTGCCCTGATCGGTTCGAAGCAGGCCCGAAGGAGCTTGGGGAGGGTGATCGCTGTACGGTGCGCCGCAAGGGAGGAGGCGGCGGCGCGGCCCTGCTGCGCAACCGATCCTATGGCCGTCACGATCGGGGCAATGTACCGGGCCCAACCCCATAGGCTCAATTGAGCGGAACCTCTGCGGACTACCGCGAGCCCCTGGCTGCTTCGATCCTTGAACAGTCCCAGGGGCTCTGAAGTCCCAGTCGTCCTCGGACCCTCCAGGCGGTCCCGAAGAAATCCGTGCATGACTTCGCGGATCCTCGCCTCCTTCTGTGTGAACAGGAGGAGGCGGAGCGGCTCTCCTCCCTCGCCCTTGCATGGCAGGACGAGCCCCGCGTCCAGCACCTCGCGATCGCTGCCGCGCTGCTGCGCAAGGGTCTGTCCGTTGAATCACTCTCGTCCCTCTCCCGCACCTTCTCCCAGGGACTGAGCCGGGACGAGCTCAAGCGCTTCGAGCTCCTGCGCTCCTTGCGCACGGGGATGTCCGTGCTGCGCCTCATGGGCCCCGGTACACGCTCACCTCGTGAATACCGGCAGAGCCTCGGGGCCGCTCTCTGACCAGAGCGCCGCTCTTGAGGAGGAACACGCTACGCGCTCGGCGCCTCTGCATTGGCTCGTGCCCCAAGAAGCCAGCACCTGGAGGGCGTTCCGTTGCTACGCCCAGAGTGGTATGTCCGCGACATTCCAGGCCCAGTAGGGTGCTCGTGCTTGACGGGCTGAACATGGGTGGAGTGCCTGGGAAATCGGTATGGATGGCCATGCTGCGAGTGTCAACAACAACACTCTTCGTTCTGTGGTGTGCTGCGTGTGCAACGGTGGAGCAGGCTCCCCCGGACCCACGCATGGTGGAGGCGCAAAAGGCCTTTGACGAAGGGCAGCGCCTAAAAGAGACGGGGCAATATGCACAGGCGATACCTCTCGTCGAGCGCGCCTTGGCATTACGGGAGATTGTACTCACGAGAACGGATCCGAAGGTGGTTGATTGCCTCGGTCTGCTCGGCGAGATTCATCTACTGCTGGCAGACTATGCTCGCGCAGAACCCTTGTTGGCGCGCGTGCTCACGATTCGAGAGGCAGCCCTCGGCGACAACCACCCTGACATCGCTGAATCCCTCAACAACCTGGCCCTTCTCTACCATTATCAAGGGTTCTACGCGCGCGCCGAATCCTTGTTTGCGCGCGCGATCAAGATTTCGGAGGCAACCCTCGGCGACAGCCACTCCGGCCTCGCCACAATGCTCAACAACCTCGCCGCTCTCTATCAAGATCAAGGGCTCGACACGCGCGCAGAGCCTTTGTATACGCGCGCGCTCAAGATTCGGGAAGCCGCCTTAGGCAGTAATCATCCTGATGTCGCCCAGTCGCTCAACAACCTTGCTCTCCTCTATCAATACCAAGGACTCTACGCGCGCGCCGAGCCTTTGCATGCGCGCGCGCTCAAGATTCGAGATACCGCCCTCGGCGACAACCACCCCGACGTCGCTGATTCGCTCAACAACCTAGCCCTTCTCTACCAAGACCAGGGGCTTTACGCGCGCGCCGAGCCTTTGTATGCACGCGCGTCCAGAATTTGGGAGGCCGCCCTCGGCAGCAACCACCCCCGCGTCGCCTCCTCGCTCAACAACCTCGCCGCCATCTATTATTTTCAGGGCCTCTACGCACGCGCTGAGCCTTTGTTGGTACGCGCTCTCAAAATCTGGGAGACCGCCCTCGGTGACAACCACCCCCTCGTCGCAAGCTCCCTCAACGGCCTAGCCACTCTCTATACGGAGCAGGGACTCTACGCGCGCGCCGAGCCTCTGATAGCGCGCGCGCTCAAGATTCAGGAGGCCGCCCTCGGCAACAACCACCCCCTCGTCGCAAGCTCCCTCAACACTCTTGCCACCCTCTACAAGGAGCAGGGGTTCTACGCGCGCGCCGAGCCTCTGTTGACGCGCTCTCTCAACATTCGGAAGGCAGCCCTCGGCGGCAACCACCCCCGCGTCGCCTCCTCGCTCCACAATCTCGCCCTCCTTCTGCTCGCCCAACAGCAACCCGACAAGGCTCTGCCTCTCTTCGAGCGTGCCTTCACCTCGTCCGAGCAGCACCTGCGCCAAGAGGTCTTCGGCCTCTCCGAGCAGCGCCTGGCCACCTTCCTTCACCTGCTCCGCGCGCAGGAGGCAGACCTCTACGCGCTTGTCCGCGCTCACCCCAGCGAGCCTCGCGTTCGCCACCTTGCCCTCGCCGCCTCACTTCTTCGTAAGGGCCGCTCCGTCCTGGAAGTTGCCAACACCTCGCTCATCATCCACCGCAATCTGGGCCCTACCGACCGCGAGGCCTTCGAGCGCCTGCGTACCCTGCGCACCCAACTTGCCGCCCTGTCGCTAGCCGGCCCCAGCAAACGCGCTCCAGCCGACTACCAGCAGCGCCTCAAGGGCCTCTCAGACGAGGGCGACGCTCTAGAAGCAGATCTCGCCAGGCGCTCGGAACCGCTCCGCAGACTCCACCTCCTGCCACTCCCCTCTCAACTCATCTCCCGCGTAGCTGAGGCTCTTCCCACAGACGGCGCCCTCATCGAGTTTATCGCCTACCAAGACGGTCCCCTCGTCCACAAGCCCGGCATTTCCCCCGCTCAGGTTCACTCCCGCTTGCGCTACCTCGCACTCTTGCTCTTCGCGGATGGGCGCACTCGCGCCGTTGACCTTGGGCTCGCGGAGCCTATCGACCGTGCCGCCCTGCGCCTGCATGACGCACTGGCTCGCCAATCCGCCTCCTATCTGCCCACCGCACAAGTTCTCTACAAGCTTGCCTTCCAGCCCCTGCTGCCACACCTCGACAAGGTGCACCGTCTCTTCCTCAGCCCCGACGGCCAGCTCAACCTCATCCCCTTCGCAGCTCTTCACGATAACAAACGCTTCCTCGTGGATTCCTTCCACATCACCTATCTCACTTCGGGAAAGGACCTGCTTCCCCGCTCCCAGGATCTTCCCTCCAATCCTTCCGTGGTGGTGCTAGCGGATCCTGACTTCAGTTCACCGCCCGCTGCTCCTCCCACCGAGGCGCAACCTGCCCCAGGACTCGCCGCGCGCTCGGCCTCTCTTGAGTACTTCTTCTCCACGCTGCGCTCACAGGGCACTGACATTCCCTGGACTCCGCTACCCGGCACACGCAAGGAAGCCGACGCCATCCACCGTCTGTTTCCGCAGGCCCAGTTGCTCCTGGGGCCAGACGCGACCAAGCAAGCCCTGCTGAAGCTCTCCACTCCCGGCCTGCTGCACATCGCCACCCACGGCTTCTTCCTCGAAGATGCCCCTAGCTCGTCCACCTCGCGCGCGGTCGGCAACTTTGGTGCCGTGGGGGCTGGCCCCGAGGAACGCCCCGCCGACCCGCTGCTACGCTCTGGCTTGGTACTCGCTGGCATTCACCCCCCTGCGGGCTC
>NZ_DASPHO010000531.1:0-15964 GCF_035629615.1 Hyalangium sp.
GTCACCTCGTGCTTCCTGGTCTACCAGGGCATCCGCGCCAGCGGCATTCAGACCCTCGTTGCCTTCGGTGAGGGCCTCTACAAGAGGGCGCGGCTGACGGCCGCCATCCTCTCCGTCCTGATCGTCATCCTCGGGGTCGGGCTCCTCGGCCACACGTTGTGGAGGGGAGGCGATCTGCAGCCGCAGGCTGACTCGCTGCTCGCGGAGATGACCCCCGAGTTCCTCAAGAGCCTGGGGCGGAGTGCGGGCTTGATGCTCCTGCTGCTCCTCGGCTTCTACGTGCTGCAGGGCAGCGGCCGGCGCCTGATGGGCCGGGTCGAACAGGCGGTACATGAGCGCCAACTCCGGGAGACGCAGCGCGTCCACATCGAGAAGTTCCTGGCGTCTCTGCCCGCCGTCATTAACCTCGCACTCGCCAACGCCCTGGCGAACGTGGCGGTCGCGGCCCTGGGGGTGCCAGCCCTCGTGGAGTGGCTCATCACCACCACCTTGTACATCCTGCTCATCGTCACTGGCGGGCGGGCGCTCGTGTTCTTCCTCTACTTCGTGTCCCAGCGGCTGATCGAATCCTGGGCAGACAAGAGCCAGGGTACGCTGCTGGGGGAGTACTATGGGGCCCTGCGCAGGCTCCTGCCCGTGGGGCAGAAGAGCTTCGAGGCGATCATCTACATCTCGGCAGCGACCCTCGTCGTGCGCAAGTTCCAGGCCCTGGAGGCGTTCGCGCCCTATGGGCCGGTGCTGATCCGCGTCGTCTCGATGTTCTTCGCAGCCAGCGTCGTCGTCGAGTTCAGCCGCGTGATGATCTTACGGCTCCTCTCCTCCGGCGCGTCCCTCGCCGATGACGTGCAGCGGCGGCGCCACACGTTCGTCAACCTGCTCCAGAGCATCAGCAAGTACGTCATCTACTTCTGTGTGGGCATGATGGTCCTCACCGACCTCGGCATCGATCCCACACCGATCTTGGCAGGCGCCGGAATCGTGGGCCTCACGGTGGGGTTGGGGGCCCAGGCGATCGTCCAGGATCTGATCAGCGGCATCTTCCTCCTCTTCGAGGACCAGATCCTGATTGGCGACTACATCCGGATCGAGGAAACCGAAGGCGTGGTGGAGGAGATCACCCCTCGTGTCACACGCGTCCGGGATCGCTTCGGCCGACTGCACATCCTGCGCAATGGCGAGATCAAGAACGTCATCAACTACAGCCGAGGGTGGACGCTGGCCGTGGTGGAAATGAGCGTCGCGTACGAGTCGGACCTGAGGAAGGCGCTCCAGGTCATCGCCGATGTCAGCGCGAAGTTGCCGGAGAGGCTCCCGGGCAAGGCCATTGACCCCCCCAAGGTCATGGGGATCGAGAAGATTGACGACAGCTGCCTGCGGATCCGCATCGAGACGAAGGTCGCACCCGGCACGCACTTCGAAGTAAAGCGGGCGCTGCACATGCTGTTGGTGGAGGGCTTCCGCGACAACAACCTGGAGATTCCCTACCCCAAGACCGTTGGGATCGAGGTTTCCGGAGACCTGCCGTCCGAGAATACTTCCAAGACCACGCCAGCTTCCGCGTAAGCCAATCCCATCACCGAGTTGAGGAAGTTCTCCAGCACCGCTTCCCCAGCGCACCTCGACGGAAGCAGGAGCTCTCCATGACTTGGGTGACCCGGACGCGAACCAGCGTTTCCCAGCAGGCTCGAACGGAACGCTTCGACTCGGATGGCAATGGCTCCCTCGATGGCTCCAGGTCCGTGGTGGACCAGACCACCACCACGGAGACGTATCAGGAGTACGTCCCCTCCGAGCAGCCAGGAACGGGGATCGATCCGGGCGAGGGCGCCGTCCGCAAGGTCTCCACCCAGGTCCGGACCGATACCTTCGAGGACGCAAACCGCAACGGCAAAGTGGGCCCCAATGAGGCGCTCCTCTACAGCGACTTCGAGACGAGCAAGCGAGCCGCTCACCGATTCTGCCCCTGTCGCTGTCGGCAGTGACACGACCGGCCCCTCTGCTTCGTATGATGCGCAGGGCCAGCTGCTCCAGATCCAGGTGAGTGACCCCAACAAGGTCCAGATCGAGTACGCGGAGAACGGCAACATCCGGGTCAACATCGAGGGTGAGAGCTACGAGTTCGAGGACCCAGGCGCCATCGAGATCGTGGGGACTGACATCAACGACAGGGAGTACCTGTCCAAGCAGTGGGTCTTCGACGCGGAGTCCGGCGAGCTCTACGCCGACGCCGTGTACGCGGCGCCCGGGGAACCGGAGGGCATCGCCGTCACGTACCACCAGCAGGTGAATGAGGACAACGAGCCGCTCGTGGTCGCGTACGAGTCAGGCTACACGGCCCCAGGCGAATGGCACGGTGTGCCCAGCCAGGCGTGGATGGGCAACACCGAGCTCAGCATGACCGGTGGGGCGATCACGAATCCCAGCAACCCCACCGAGCTCATCGCCGCGTATCAGTCCCCCCAGACCGTCGAGTACGGGCTCTGGATGGCCACCGAGGCCACCGCGGACTGGCAGGCCTCCGCCGAGCAGGCCATCGCCGAGGGCCGGTTCCCCGGCATCACGGACGTCAGCCAGCTGATGTCCTTCGACAGCCCGGAGGGCGTGCAGCTCCTCATGGAGGTGACGGCCTCCCAGGGAGCAGAGGCAGGTGCCTCCTTCGAAGCTGATCTCATCGCGGCGGGCATGGATCCCGCCGATGCGGCGCTCTACGCCTCCCAGCTGGGGCGGCAGTACGTGGTGGGGACCCTCAACACGGCCATCGCAGCGACGCTGTCGCCCGAGGAGCTGCAGCAGATCCAGGCGGACGCGGAGGCTGCGGCCACCCAGCAGATGGGGATCCTTCCGGGGGACCCGCGCTACCCCACCGCGGTGGCGGGAATTGCGCAGGGCCTGATGATGGCGGAGTCGGCCCCGGTGCTGGATGGATATGGCGCCTTCTACGCCGACACCATCCAGGTCGGCTACCAGAGCTTCGTGGCCCAGGGAGGCGGCTCCCTCCAGGACTTCGTCCAGTCCCTCTCGTTGGAGCAGGGCCTCAGCCCCTCCGCGAATCCCCTCGAGTTCTCAGTCATCCGGAGTGTCGCGCTCGCCAACGATCCCGCCGTGGCTTCGCTGAGCGAGCCGGAGTGGAACGCCTTCTTCGAGTACCCCTGGCAGGACTACGCGGCGGTCCAGTCCGGAGCCCCCGCTCCTGCTGGCTATCAGCCGCCGGGCGCGGAGCTGCTCTCGGTCTATGAGAGCACGCAGCAGGTCGACACCGCCATCAACACGGGCGTCATCCACGGCTGGCGTGCGCAGCATGACCGCTACATCGAATCCTGGCTGGGCGAAGGCGGGATGATGGAGCAGATCGACCAGGCGGGCGGCGGCGTCTTTGCCGAGGGCGTGCTCTGGGCCTATGAGAACTTCCCTGCGCTCAGCATGGTCCCGGGAGGTTCGCTGCTCTCCTCGGTGGCGGGCACCCACCCCACGCTCGAGTCCCTCTTCGGGCCGGCCACCAACCGGGCCGAGGCGGAGGCGGCGATTCGCGCGCTGGATGCGGAGATGCAGGGCTTCTTCGCTTCGCTCGATCCCGCTGAGATGTCCTTCTCGGAGCTGCTGAGCACGGAGAGCTCCTACGAGACGCTGCTCACGGACAATGCGTCCGGGATCGGTGCCTTCGGCGAGGCCTACTCCCAGAGCCTGGGTTACGCGAACGTGGGGGGCGAGATCGTCAAGACGGTGGGCGTGGTGGGTGCGACGCTCCTCACCTTCACGGGCGTGGGAACGGGGGCGGGAGCGGCGTTCCTGGCTTCGGTCTTCGTCGGGACTGGCACCCGGATCGGGCTGGACATGCTCGACCGGAAGCTGGACGGCGAGAAGTACGATCTGAACGATCTGGGAGACAGCGCGCTGCGGGGAGCCTTCGACTCCAGTACCGCGCTGATCTCGTACATCGGCTCAGCCCAGGCCTTCCGCGCCGCCAACGCCGCGGGGCAGTCCTGGGGGCTGGCCGCCGACCAGGCGAAGTGGCTGGGCCGCCTGGCAGGCTTCGGGGCGGAGACCGCCATTGATGGCACATTCACGATGGCCTCCTCGCTGGTGGGGGGACAGAGCTTCGAGGAGGGACTCTTCAACGTCGCGCTGGGGGTGGGCGTCAACCTGGCCTTCTCATCGGCCTTTGGCTTCGACTACGACACCCGCATCGTCAACCGGGCGATGATCACGGAGGGCGCGGACGCGGGCTCCTTCCGCTTCACGCTCGCGGAGGGCACCGAGAGAATCGTTCCTCCCTGGGCCGGCAGCCTGCACGAGGCGACGATCGAGCTTGCCTCGGCCGGCCATGTCTCGGGTTCCACCTTCCCGAACTGGGGCGAGTGGGACGTGCGGCTGCGGCAGGACACCTTCGATGCGGTCGCTCCCATCGCGCAAGAGGGCTATGAGAACAACCTGTGGAAGGACGTGAAGAATCCCTACAAGCGCGAGGAGTTCGTCAACCAGTGGCTGCAGGAGATCGAGAACACCGCGGCCAAGGTCCAGGGAAGGCCGCCCGCCAAGGTGCTGTTTGCCCCGTTCCCCAATGCTCCGAACCAGATGGGCACCTACAACCCCGCGGCGAACGTCATCACCATCAACCAGAACCTGCTGCTCAAAGGCAAATCGTGGGACGCGTTCATGAACACCGTGCTGCACGAGGGCCGGCACGCCTTCCAGTTCTTCGCCATAGACGAAGGCACCTTCGCCGCCGACTTCACCGGGGAGATGTCGACGAACGCGAGCAACTACGTCACTTATTCTGAAGAACCTGGGGGCTATCAGCGCTATCGCGAACAGCCGATGGAAGCAGACGCCTGGAGCTTTGGTGCCGAGCTGTCACGGGCCTTGCTCGACCATGTCAGCCACACGGAGCTGGACGACCTTCGTGGCTCACTCTTCAGCGAATAGGAGTCGCTCCCGTGTCCATGGAGAGAACGATGGCAGGAATGTCCGAGCAGGAAGTCCTGAGGCGGTGTGAGCGCCTTCGCGCCAAGGGCACTCCGGAAGAAGAGCTGAGCCAGGTGCTCACGGAGCTCTCGAGGCTCAGTCCGCTGGAGTGGAGTGCGTCAACGCGGTCCGCCCTCATCCGCGCGGTGGGGACGCTGCTACCTTGGGAACATGCACCCCTGCGCCGCCGCGCCCTCCAATTCCTCACGGAGTGGGGTTCTCCCGAGGCCTATGAGGAGATCGCGAGCTTCATCGAGCGCTGCGAAGCCGAGGAGGTGGGGATGGGGACCATCGAGTGGTTTGCGCGAGTGGTTCGCGGCGGGCGCGAAGGAACGAGCCTGGCCCAGACTGCGTTCGCCGAGGTCGCCGTCAATCCCGCTCGTCCCGACCGCCTGCGTGGCACCGCCCTGACCGGACTCCTCTTCCTGGCGGGCCGGCTCACAGAGGAAGAGTGGCAGCGCGCCCGGAGGGAGATCTCCCAGATGGCCGTCCCCTGGGGCTGGGTCCAAGGCTATCTCAGGGTCCTCCCAGACTGACTGTGGACCCTGCCGTTTCTCAAGGAGCCGTGGCGGGCGCGGGTTGGATCTCCGCCAGCACTTTCTCGTCAATGTGAATCTCGGTGCGCTCCCGCAGCTGCTTGACCAGGGACTCCAGGGCCTGAGTGCGGCGCTCGGACAAGAGGCGGGACTCGATGCGCTCCTTGACCGACTCCAGGGGGTGGTTGAGGCCTGCCTGGCGCAGCGTCAGCTGGATCAGGTGGAAGCCCTTCTCTGTCTCCACCAGCGGCCCCAGCTCGTTGGGCGACTGCAGCGCGAAGGCCGCCTGTGAGAGCGCCGCCCCCCACGCCTGCGTCAGCTCCTCGGCGGTCCTCAGGCCCAGGTCTCCTCCCAGGGCCTTGCTAGGTGCATCATCCGAGCGCTCACGCACCAGCTCCTCGAAGCCTCCCGGCCGCGCTTCCGCCTGCTTCGCCCGGGCGCGAGCCAGCAGCGCCAGGGCCTCGGCCTTGACCTGCGCCCGCCGCGCGTCCCCCTGTGGTGATGCGAGGAAGAGGTGGCTCAGCCGGACCTGCTCCGGCCGGACGAACTCGGCACGGTGCTCCTCGTAGTACTGGCGCACCTCCGGCTCCGTGGGGGGCTTCATCTCCTCCGTCACCTGCCGGATCAGTCGCTGCACCATCAGCTTGCGCAGCGCCTCCTGTACCTCGGGATCCTTGTCCAGCCCCCGCTGCTGCGCCTCCTGGGCCAGCACCTCGAACTGGATCATCCCGCTCAGGAACTCCTGCTTCCGCTCCGTCGTGGTGTAGCGGGACCGGATGAAGGGAGCCTGCTCGTCCAGCCGCGCCTTGTACTGCGCCGCCGTGATGGCCGCCGTGCCCACCTTGGCCACGATGGGCCCTGCTGATGGATCCGGCTCTTTCCCTCGGCAACCCGCACTCATGGTGATGGCCACCAGACAGCAAGTGAGCCCGAACACGCGCCTCATGGTGAAGATCTCATTGGTGCTCCAAACGCCGTTTCCAAGGTCATGGCCGACCCATGCTTTTCAGGGTAGGTCCCCTGCGGCAGGAAGTAATAGATAGTCCGCGTTCTGTGAAGAGGCTGGAGCCTTGCACGGCAGGGTTCGGGGGCGGAGTGCGGTTCGTTCTCTTGATGATCGTGGCTGTGGGCGCCGCCTGCACTGCAGAGGCTCCTGGGGCGAGCAGTGTGTCTGATGCGGGGCGACCTGTGGGCACGGTCGTGGGCCGCTTCGCCGGGGGTGAGGTCCTCACCGCGGAAGAGGTGTCGCGCGAGGCGGCGAAGCTGCCCCCCGCCCTCAGAGAGCAGTTCGAGACTCCCGCGGGCCGCCGCGAGTTCGCGCGATCGATCATCGACAAGCGCCTGCTGGTGCTCGAGGCCCGCCGGCGGAAGCTGACGGAGGATCCGGAGCTGCGCCGCCAGGTGCGCGAGCTGGAGGAGCGGCTGGCGGTGCAGGCGCTGCTGGCCCAGGAGGAGGCCGCGGCGGGGAGCCCCTCGGAGCAGGAGCTTCGGGCCTGGTTCAACGCGCACCGGGAGGAGCTGACCCGCCCCGAGCAGGTGAGGGTGGGCCGTGTCCTGGTGAGCGTGGGCTCGAAGGCCTCGGAGGCGGAGCGCAGCCGGGCCCGGAAGAAGGCGGAGGCGCTGGCGGCGCGCCTGAAGCGCGGAGAGGCTCTGGCGCAGGTGGCGCGCGAGGGCGACGGTGCCGAGCGGATGCAGGGAGGTGAGCTGGGCCTGGTGGCGCGGGGGGGAGGGCTGGAGCCCGCGCTGGAGCAGGCCGCCTTCGCCCTGGAGCGGCCCGGCGCCGTGTCCCCGGTGGTGGCCGTGCGAGAGGGGTTCGCCGTGCTCCAGCTCCTGGAGCGCAAGCCGCCGCGAGTGCCGGCCTTCGAGGAGGTCCGCGCCGAGGTGGAGGGACGCATGGCCCCTGCGCGCAAGCGGCAGGTGTTTGACGCGATCCTGGCGAGGCTGCGCCAGGAGGCCGCGGTCGAGCTGGTGGAAGCGAGGAAGGCGCCATGAGTCTGCCGGCGAAGCTCTCCGGACTGCTGCTGATGATTGGGGTGGTGGCGGGCTGCCGGGACAACGCGCCGGCCGTGCCCGTCAAGGCCCCGGAGACGCTGGAGCAGGTGAAGGCCTCCGCCGTCAATGGCACCGATGACCGGGTGGATGTCTATGCCCACTCCGACTCCACCCTGCGCAGCCGGGCCATGCAGTCCACGGTGGCGCTGATGAGCGCGGGTGATCTCAACGTCTCGAACCCCAACAACGTCACCTTCAAGGCGCAGACGTTGGGCACGGCCTACAACCTCTGCGGCAGCGAGCGTTTTCGAGCCGATCCGGTCCCGGCGTTCTGCTCTGGAACCTTGATTGACGACGATCTCGTGCTGACGGCCGGCCACTGCATCCCCAGCCCCGCGGAGTGCGCCAATACCCGCTTCGTCTTCAAGTTCTACAGGACGGGCTCCTCCTCCCTGGAGACCGTCACCACGGCTGACATCTTCAGCTGCCAGAGCCTCGTGCTCCGTGAGCAGGGCGTGGTGAACGGCCGGAATCTGGACTACGCCCTCGTCCGGCTGGATCGCCCCGCCACCCCCCGCTTCACGCCCGCCCCCTTGCGTGCTGGCACCCGCCCGATGGCCACGGGCGAGCGGGTGGCCACCATTGGGGCGAGCAGCGGTACTCCCTTCAAGATTGACTCGGCAGGCACGGTGCTGGAGCCCCGCGCGGGCGTGCTGGACTACTTCATCGCGTCGACGGACACGTTCAACGGCAGCTCCGGCGCGGGCGTCTACGAGCTGAGCGGCTACGCCGTGGCGGGCATCCTGGTGCGCGGCGACAAGGACTACGCCCTCAATGGAAGCTGCCGTGTCGCCAGGGTGTGTGGTGAGACAGGCTGCCGGGGCGAGGACATCACCTATGTCCGCCCGGTCATCGAGGCCTACTGCCAGGCCGCGTCCAGCGCGCGCCTGTGCCCGCCCGGCGAGGCTTCGCCTCCGCCCAACACCTACGACTTCGTCGCCGCCAATACCCAGACGGCTCAGCAGAACACCGTGAATCGGACGGTGACGCTGGCGGCGGGCGCGCCATTCACCGTGGGGACCTGCGGCTTCGTGCGTGCCTCCAGCAGTGGAGACACCTACCTCCGGCTGCTTCGCCCCGATGGCACCGAGGCCGCCTTCAGTGACGATGCCTGTAGCGGTCGCGGCTCGCAGATCCTCTTCACGGCCGAGACGGCGGGCGAGTACGAGATTCGGGTGGGCTGCCACGGGGACGAGAGCTGCAGCGGCACCGTCGCGTGGTTCCTGGGCGCATATATAGGCAGTCAGGCCTATAGCGCTTCCAACACCGGTTCAGCCACGGTGAACACCGTCAACTGGGATCTCTACCTCCTGGAAGGGCACACGCTCCGTATTGGCACTTGTGGCGTCGAGGGCGCGAGCGGAGTGGGAGATACCTATCTGCGGATCTATGGGCCCACGGGCGCTCAAGTGGCGGCAAACGATGATGCCTGCGGCAGTCTGATGACCCACATCGTCTACGCTGTGCCCGCAGGGGCTTCCGGCATCTATCAGGTCCGTGCTGGCTGCTACTCGGGTGGCGGCTGCAACGGGACCGTGGCTTGGAGCATTCAATGACGCGAGCCGCGCTGCTGATGTTGGTGCTGCCGCTGACGGCCTGGTCCGCGACGGTGACGTCCGCCTACCCCGTGATGCCGCTGCGTCCGGGGGCCCAGACCGTGGAGGTGGGCGTCGAGGTCCAAGGTGCTGCCGAGCAGGTGCTCATCTCCGTGAGCGGGCAGTCCGCCACCCGGGGGACCTTCGCCTCGCTGGCCAATGTGGTGGTGGATAGAGATCTGGCGGGGGCCGTGGCCTTCCATGTGCTCGTGCCGCTCTCTCAGCCCTTCCCGGCGGATGGTGTGCTGGAGGTGGTGGCTCGGCCCGTGGGAGAAGGAGAGGGCACGGCCCTCACCACGCGCTTCGATGCCGCGGCCCCTCCGCCCCGGTTCGGCCGGGCGCTGCTGCGAGTGCGCGCTGATCTCTCCACCCGGACGATCACCCTGGAGCTGTCCTATGAGGGGGCCGCCGTCGCCGCCGAGGCCACCGTGCTGGGCGCCTCCGCCGAGGAGCTCCGCCGCGTCCACGGCAGCCTGGAGGATGTCGAGCCCCTCTCCTTCGCTCAGGCCCGCCGTGTCCTGGCGCGCCCCTCCACCGCTACCCCGGGCCGGATCTCCTTCGCCGTCCCCATCACCGCGGAGCAGATCCCCCATGACGGGGTGGTGATCGCGGACGTCGCGCTCAAGGATGCCTTCGGCCGCACGGTGCACACCTCGGCCGTCGAGTTTACCCAGTCCTCCACGTTCGATCCCGTGGTGGGCGTGTCCGTGCAGCCCTCGCCGCTGCTGCTCTCCGAGGGCTTTGGACAGCGCGTGCCCTTGCAGGTGACGGGCAGCTTCTCCCTCGCGGGCGACGTGGATCTCTCCGGGCCACACCGGGGCGTGCGCTACCGCTCGCTGGACGAGGGGGTGGCCACCGTCACCGATGACGGGCAAGTCGTGGCGCGGGCCAACGGAGAGACGGACATCGAGGTGGCCTATGCGGGCTACACCGCCACCGCGCACGTGGTGGTGGACTCCACCGCGGTGGTGGAGCGGCTGGAGGTGCTGCCTGTCTCCCCTGTCATTCCCCGTGTGGGGGGCTCGATGCGGCTGGGCCTGGAGGGGGTGCTGAGCAATGGGCGCCGGGTGGATCTGTCCTCTCGCGCGCTGGGCACCACCTGGAGCAGCCTGGATTCCACTGTCCTCACCGTGGCCGCGGACGGGCGCGCCACCGGCCTGCGTCCTGGCACCGCGCGCGTGGAGGCCCACCACGCCGGCTACTCGGCGATGCGTGTCGTGGAGGTGCTGGATGGGCCTCCGGAGATCCGCCTCTCCCCGCCGGAGCGGGTGGTGGCCGGCGCCGAGTTCGAGCTGAGAGCCCAGGCCCAGGACGACGTGGCGCTGGCCTATGTGGAGTTCCTCGTCAACGGGGTGGTGGCCTCGCGGGTGAGCGCGCCTCCCTATGTGCTCGAGCTGCGCGCCCCACCCGTGGCTGGGGGGGAGATGCTGCTGGGGGCGGTGGCAGTGGACTCGCGCGGCACGCGGACTCGCGCCACGGACGTCACCGTGAAGGTGCAGCGCGGACAGGGGCCCAGCACGCAGCCCGTTGTCTACGAGCAGCCCCTGCCTGGGGCCCTGCTGCTGGAGGGGCTGCCGCAGACCGTGAGCGTCACCAGCGGAGACTGGCGCGGCGGACTGCTGTCTTCCCGGGACTTCCAGCTCGTGCGCTTCTATGCAGATGGCGCCCTCATTGGCACCAGCCGGGCGCCGCGCATGGATGTGCGCAAGCTGGTGGTCGAGCCGGGCACGCCCGCCACGCTCATCGGCGTGCCGCTGTGGGAGGTGAGCTACCTGCCGCGCGCAGGCACGGCCGGGACCGTCGTGTCCCTCTATGTGGAGGCGGTGGATGCCCAAGGGGCCACGGCGCGCGGGGCCACCTTGCTGGTGCGGATCGCACGGGACGGAGCGCCGCTCGTCTCGCTCCGGCGGCCCTCGGGGCCCCGCGTCCAGGCCACGGCAGGCCGGCCGCTGACGCTGGAGGGGCTCGTCGAGGATGATGCCGTCACGCTCGGGGTGGAGCTCTCCCTGTTCGTGGATGGCTCGCAGGTGTCCACCACGCGGCTGGTAGGGGAGGGGCTCGGTGGATCCCGCGCCGGCTCCGCGCCCTTCACCCTCGAGTGGACACCTCCCACCTCCAGCGTGGGCCGGCTCGTGCGGCTGCAGGTCTCTGCCCGGGATGCGGCGGACCATGAGGCCCGCGCCTCGCTGGAGGCCGCCGTCGTCGCGGATGCGCCGCCCCAGGTGTCCCTCCAGACGCCGGCGCCGGGCAGCCAGGTGCTCGCGGGCACCTCGCAGCTCCTCACTGCCTCGGTGGTGGATGACAGTGCGGGGCCGGTGGAGGTGACCTGGCGCGTGAACGGAGTCCCCGTGGGGGCCTCGCGCGAGCCGCCCTACCGCACCGCCTGGTCCGTCCCCGTCGCGGCCGCCGGGACGACGCTCCACCTCCAGGCCACCGCGCGGGATGCGACGGGCAACGAAGCCCAGGCCACCGGCGAGGTGTTCGTCGTCTCCGACAGCTCCCGCCCCACTGTCTCCATCGTCGTGCCGCGCCCGCTCGCGGAGGTGCCAGAGACGCAGGATCTGGTGGTGTCGGTGGCCGGGCAGGACGACGCCACGGTGACCCGCGTGGAGCTGCTGCTCGAGGGAGAGGTGCTGGCGACCGATGACGCTCCTGGCCCCAATGGGGCGCAGCCGGGCTCCTTCCTCACCCACACCTTGCTGCGCTCCGCCCAGCTGCTGGGGCGTGAGCAGGTCCGGCTGGGCGCCCGTGCCTATGACGCCTCCGGCAACATGGGCGCCGCACCCGAGGTGCTCGTCAAGGTGATGCCTGACGCGGCGCCCACCGTCAGCTTCGTACTCCCCGCGGCCGGCTCGCGGGCGACGATCGGCACGCAGTTGGAGCTGATCGCCAATGCGGATGACGACGTGGCGGTGTCCACCGTGGAGTTCTTCGCGGACGGGCACTCCGTCTGCAGCGCCGTCCTGCCGCCCTACCGCTGCACGATCCCCGTCACCGGCCCTGCGCGCACCCTCACCCTGCGCGCCGTGGCCTCGGACTCCGGTGGGCGCAGCACTCCCGTGGAGGTGGCCGTCCAGGTGAACGAGGATCGCGAGCCGCCGCTGGTGGCCTTCCGCGCCCCCGCCGAGGGCAGCTTTACCTTCGCCGGGCGCACCCTCTCTGTCGAGGTGGCGGCCAGCGATGACGTGGGCGTGCGTGACGTCCGGCTGGAACTGGACGGGCAGCCCGTGGGCACCCAGAGCGGTGGCACGGTGGATGGGCTCTATCGCCTCTTCCGCTGGCAGGTGCCGATCCCCGTGGGGGCGGCCGGACGCACGCTGGTGCTGAAGGCGGTGGCCGCGGACACCTCGGGCCTCACGCGAGAGCGCTCGCTGGAGGTGCGTGCCCGCAGGGATGAGGTGCCGGTGGTCTCCATCACCTCTCCGGCGCCCAACAGCTTCTATAAGGAGGGAGAGGATGTCCGCCTGGTGGTGACGGTGGCGGATGACGAGGGTGTCACCGGCCTGGTGGGCCTGTCCGGAGGCCAGCGGCAGGGGCCGCTGCCGGACTCCGGGCCACTGCTGGATGTCTCCAGGCCCCTGGTGCTCACCGTCCGAGCGCCCTCCCTCTTCCGGGGCGAGCCCCCCACCGTGGGGGCGGAGGCGCGCGATACCGCCCGCCAGTCCGGCGTGGCCACGGTGGCGCTCCAGGTGGCGCGAGACACCGAGCCTCCCTCGGCGATGATGCTCTCGCCGCTGCCCCCCGCCACCGGCCGGCTTCAGGTGAACGAGGGCGGAGCCTTCTCGCTGCGCATCAACGTGGAGGACGACGTGCGAGTGGTGCGCGTCGCCGCGGTAGTGGATGGGCAGGAGGTGCCAGCGGAGAACGGCCGGGAGCCGCTCGCGCCGCAGAGTGAGCGCTTCGAGGAGGTGCGGAGCTCCAACCCGGTGATGCCGGGGGAGATCCTCATCAGCCGCCGCTACCTGGGCACCTTCTCCGGCACGGTGGGCCTGGGCCGGTACCCGCCGGGCCTGCACACGCTCGCGTCCCGCGCGTACGACGCGGGGGGCAATGCCACCACCACCCCGGAGGTGGCCTTCGAGATCCTCGAGGTGCAGGATCTGACACCGCCTCGGGTGACGCTGACGCTGACGGGAGGGCCGGACGAGCGCACGTGCGTGGCCGGCGCGCCGCTGGTGCTGAGGGTGAGCGCGACGGATGACGTCTCGATCCACGAGGCCTCGCTCACCTTCGAGGGCGAGCCCGTGGCGATCAGCGAGCCTCCCGAGCAAGGGCCTCGGACCTGGCAGGAGGAGATCCCCTTCCAGCTCCCGCCGCTCGGCGCCGCGGGCCGCCGCACCGTCACCTTCCTGGCCCGGGTGACGGACGAGGCCCAGCACACGGGCGTGGTGAGCCGCAGCTGCGAGCTGACTCCGGACACACCTCCCATGGTGCTGGTGGCAGAGCCTGCGGAGCGTGCCACCCTCACGGAGGAGCGCACCGAGCCTGTCCACGTGGACGTGCGCGACGACGTGGGCGTGCGGCGGGGGTTGAGGGTGCTGTCCACCTCGGCGGTGGTGGTGCCGGGCCTGGGGGACTTCGAGGTGGAGGCGCCGGCGGCGCACGAGGGGTTGGGTGCGCCTCGCGCCACCCTGGTGGTGGGGGATGGGCCGGGTTTCACGGTCGAGGCCGTGGAGGGGCGGCTCCGTGTCTCGCCTCAGGGAGAGGGGCAGGGGACTGACAGGAATGCCTCGGGACGCTTGCGCGTGGACGTGGAGCCTTCGCCAGGCGGCCATGGCGTCCAGGCTCAGGTGCGCTACCGCTACACCGTGAAGCCGGGGCATGAGGGCAACGCCGCCCTCCAGGCCTTCCGCTCTGCGTTCCCGGAGGGCATGGGCAGCCTCACGCTGTCCGCGCCCTCCTTCTCCGCGGATCTGTCCTTCCCTGCTCAGGACATCGAGCTGGAGCAGGTGGACATCCGACTGTCCAAGGTGTCCGCGGGCGCCGAGGAGCTGGCGGTGACTCGCCTGGGCCTGCGCGGCTGGGGCACGCCGCTGCTTCAGCTCCGCGCGGAGGCTGCCGGAGAGCGGGTGGCCGTGCAGCGCTGGAGCATGGGCCAGGCAGGCTCCCGTCCGGGAGAGGTGAAGCGGGTGGAGGGCTCGGTGTGGTTGCCGTCCGGCCAGGCTCCGCGCGAGGCGCGGCTGACGGTGCTGGCCGAGGATGGTGCGGGCCTGGTGGGCAGCGCCGAGATCCCGCTCCTCACGCGCACGGACACGGAGCCTCCCACCGTCTCTCTCCGCTCTCCCGCCAACGGCTCGGCGGTGGTGGAGGACACCGTCTTCGAGGTGCTGGTGGACGCTCAGGACAACGCGCGTCTGGATCAGCTCGAGCTGTGGGTGGATGGCGTGTCGCGCCAGGTGATGCATGTGGGGCCCGTGCCCTCCGGCCCGCCCCAGCCCTACCGCTTCTCGCTCTCTCTCCCGCTGCCGGCCTCGGGGTACCCGGCCGCGCTGTCGGTGGTGGCCCGGGATGGAGCGGGCAGCGCCACGGCCTCTGATACCTCCTACGTGCGGGTCGTTCCCGACGTGGCGCCGTCGGTGACCTTCCAGTCCCTGGCGTCCGCGGTGGAGGAGTTCACCCGCGCCGAGCTGGACAGCGGCTACGTCATCATGCTGCAGGGCACCGCCGCCACGCTGGGCGTGCTGCTCCAGGATGACGCGGGCCTGGCCTCCTGGAGGGTCTTGTTCGGCGAGCAGGTGGTGAAGGAGCAGTCCTTCACCGGCGCGCCCCGGGAGCTCACCCAGCACGTGACGTTCACTCCTCCGGTGGGTCGGGATGGAGCTCCCGCTGTCCTGCTCGTGTCCGTCACGGACACCGCGGGCCACACCCGGCAGGCGCGGCTGCTCGTCGAGTCCCGTCGGCCCCGGGCGCCCTCCCTGGCGCTGGCCGCACCCACGCCTGGCGCCACCATCGCCGAGGGCAGCATCCAGCTGCTCTTCGACGCGGTGGCGGTGGACGACACCCAGGTCGCCCACGTCCAGCTGTTCATCAACGGCCAGCGCGCGCTGATCCTCTCCGGCGGAGATCCCATCCCATGGACGCTGGATCCGCTGTCAGGTTCCGTCGTCATCACGGATCCCGCGCTCCGGCAGGCCGTGGCCGCGCTGCCTCCCGAGGACAGGGATCTGCAGCGGCTGAAGCACTACCGCGGGCAGGTGAATCTGCCTCCCGGCTTCGTGGCGCTGGTGCCAGGGCGGCCGGACGCGGCCCTGCAGCTGCGCACCGTCGCCACGGACAGGGAGGGCCATGACACGGTGATCGATCAGCCGCTGCGCATCGAGGCGGATGTGGCGACGCCACTGGCGGACGTGCTGCGGCCCGTGCTGGGGCGCAACGTGGTGGAGGCCACCTCCGTGCTCGTCGAGGTGTCGGCGCGGGACAACGTGCTGGTGGATCGCGTGGAGATCCTGGCGGGCCCCAGCGCCTCTACGCTTAGCGTGGTGCACGTGGCGAGCGGCTTCCCGCCCACCAACGCCGTGCCGGGCTCGCCCTTCGATGTGTACGCGCCCCTGGTGCGGTACTCGCTCACGGTCCCCTCGCTGGCGCAGCTGGGGTCCACCGTGCCGGTGCCGTACTTCGTCGCCGCGCGGGCCCGCGACATCAGCGGCAACTGGACGGCGCCCGCGGACTTCGTCATCCAGCACATCGAGATCATCCAGGACCAGCCGCCGGGGGTCTCCATCCTCTCGCCCGCGGATGGCACCCCCGCGGTGGCCAACAGCACGCTCACCGTGGTGGTGATGGCCGAGGATGACGTGGCCGTCGGCAACGTGCGCCTGG
>NZ_DASPHO010000532.1:0-7007 GCF_035629615.1 Hyalangium sp.
CATCCTGGCGCGCGGCACGGTCCTGGTGGGCTGCGGCAACTACGAGGAGGAGGTGGGTGAGCAGTGCGACTACGGCAACGAGGGCAATGGTCTGCCGGGCTCGGAGTGCTCGTCGACGTGCCAGTTCAACTGGTGCGGTAACGGCGTGGTGGATCCGGGCGAGGACTGCGATCTGGGCATGGACAATGGCATCGGCGCCTGCCCCCGCTCCTGTCGCACGCTCCCTGCGCCGCCGCCTCCTCCTCCGCCCGCGAACCGTCCCCCCGTGGCGCGCTGCCGGTCCGTGCTGCTGAGCGCCGGCCCTGCCTGCGGTGGCGTGGGCGCCTCCATCAACCACGACTCGAGCGATCCGGATGGGGATCTGGTGGGCTGCGTGCAGAGCCTGACGTCGTTCGAGGTGGGCTCCACCCTGACGACGCTGACGTGCACGGACGCGCAGGGGCTGTCCTCGTCCTGCACGGCTCCTGTCACGGTGGTGGACGACAGCGCCCCGATGATCTCCTGCCCGGCGCCGAGCACCTTCGAGTGCGGCACGAGCATGACGCAGCTGGCCGCGGCCCAGGCGCAGGACAACTGCGTGGATCCCTTCGTGACGTACACCCTGGAGGGCGAGGGCTACTCGCTGGGCACGCCGCGCACGGTGAGCTGGCTGGCGAACGACGGCACCAACGAGGTGACGTGCTCCACCTCCATCACCATGGTGGACACGCTGGCCCCCAGCCTCTCGCTCAAGGGCGAGGCCCTGCAGCAGCTCGAGTGCGGTGTGGGCTCCTACAACGAGGTGGGTGCTCTGGCGAGCGACCAGTGCGCGGGTGACCTCTCCAGCCGCGTGGCGATCTCCGGCTCGGTGAACGCGGCGGCGGTGGGCAGCTACCCGGTGGCCTACAGCGTGGTGGACGGGGCGGGCAACGAGGCCACGGCGGCGCGCACGGTGAGGGTGAGTGACACGCTGGCCCCGAGCCTCGCGCTGGTGGGGGCGCAGACGGTGCGGCTGGAGTGTGGCGTGGACGGCTTCACCAACCCGGGCGCCACGGCGGCCGACGCGTGCTCTGGCAACCTGACGAGCGCCATCGTCTACGGTGGCACGGTAAACGAGGCGGCGGTGGGCAGCTACGCGGTGACCTACAGCGTGGCGGACCGGGCGGGCCACAGCGCCTCGGCGGTGCGCACGGTGGAGGTGGCGGACACCCAGGCCCCAGCCATCGCGCTCAACGGTGCCAGCATGGTGTCGCTGGAGTGCGGCGTGGGCTCCTACAGCGAGGAGGGTGCCACGGCCAACGATGTGTGCGCCGGCAGCCTGAGCAACAAGGTGTCCATCAGCGGCACCGTGAATGCGGCAGCGCGCGGCACGTACACGAAGACCTACAGCGTGGCGGACACCTCGGGCAACGTGGCCTCGGCGGTGCGCACGGTGAAGGTGAACGACACGCTGGCCCCGAGCCTCGCGCTGGTGGGCGCGTCTGCGATGCGGCTGGAGTGCGGCGTGGACAGCTTCACCAACCCGGGTGCCACGGCGGTGGATGCGTGCTCCGGCAACCTGACGGGCGCCATTGTCTCCCTCGGCGCGGTGAACGCGGCGGCGGTGGGCAGCTACCCGGTGTCGTACAGCGTAGTGGACGGGATGGGCCTGGCGGCCTCGGCGGTGCGCGCGGTGGAGGTGGCGGACACCCGGGCCCCGGCCATTACGCTCAACGGTGCCAGCGCGGTGACGCTGGAGTGCGGCGTGGGCTCCTACAGCGAGGCGGGCGCCACGGCCATGGATGCGTGCACGGGGAACGTGAGCAGCAGGGTGTCCATCAGCGGCACGGTGAACCCGGCGGCGCGCGGCACGTACACGAAGACCTACAGCGTGACGGACGCCTCCGGCAACGCGGCCTCGGCGTCGCGCACGGTGAACGTGGCCGACACCCGGGCGCCGAGCATCTCCCTGGTGGGCTCGGCGAACATGAGCATCAACCGCGGCAGCACCTTCGTGGATCCCGGCGCCACGGCGACGGACTCCTGCTCCGGAACGCTGACGTCGGCCATCGTCAAGACGGGCACGGTGAACACCTCGGTGGCGGGCACGTACACCCTGCGCTACACGGTGCAGGATGGTGCGGGCCTGAGCGCCGCGGTGTCGCGGACCGTGACGGTGGTGGGCCAGACCTGCAACACCACGGTGAACGTCAAGCCCACCCAGCTCATCTGGCCGCCGAACCACAGCTACCGCACGTTCCGTCTCTCCGACTGCGCCGCTGTCACGAGCTCGTGCGGCACCGGCGGTAGCGGTGGCGGCTGCCACGGTGGCGACGACGACGATGCCAACATCAACACGATGGGCGAGATCCTCTCCATCTACAGCGATGAGCCGGAGGATGTGAACGGCAACGGCGACGGCCACACGGACGACGACATCGTCATCACCGGCCCCAGCACCTTCAAGGTCCGCGCCGAGCGTCAGGGCAAGGGCAACGGCCGTTTCTACGGCGTGCGCTTCCAGGTGACGGACAGCTCCGGCGCCGTCCAGACGGCCACCTGCAAGTTCGTGGTGCCGCACGACCAGTCGGGCCGTGGGGCGATCGACAACGGGGCGGCCGCGGGCTACACGGTGAACGCCCCGAACTGGTAGGCGCTCACGGCGCGGGCTCCGCGCGAGCTGCCGAGCGGGTGGCCATCAACACCTCCGCCCGCTCGGCCAGGAGGCCCGGCAGTCCTCAGGTGAGCATGGGCGGCTCGAGCTCCACCTTGAGCCAGCCCGGCTTGCGCAGGTCGAAGTTGCGGTAGGCGTCAATGGCGCTCGTCATCGACTCCACGCGCGAGAGGATGGCCGTCGGGTCCACCGCGCCCGAGCGCACCATCTCCAGCAGCTTGGGGATGTACTTGCGGTGGTTGCAGTTGCCCATCTTCAGCGTGAGGTTCTTGTTCATCGCCTCGCCGATGGGGAAGGTGCGCGCCGTCTGCGGGTAGACGCCGATGATGGAGAGCGTGCCCGCCTTGGCCAGGGCCTGCACGGCCCACAGCAGCGCCTGCGCCGGCGCGTCCCCGGGGACCCAGTTGCTGCCGTCCGGGTTTGTCTTGGGCGCCACCTCTTTCTGCTCACGCTTGAACTCGGCGGCTTCCTTCTTCGCTGCCTTCGAGGCGGGCCCATGGTGCGCGTGCATGGCGTCCACGCCCACCGCGTCGATGGCCCGGTCCACGCCGATGCCATTCGTGAGCCGCCGCAGCGTCTCCACGGGATCCTCCTGCTCGAAGTCGATCACCTCGGCGCCCTGGGCCCGGGCCATGTCCAGCCGGTCCTCGAAGCAGTCGATGGCGAACACGCGGCCGGCGCCGAGCAGCCTGGCGCTCACGATGGCGAACTGCCCCACCGGCCCGCAGCCGAACACGGCCACGGTGTCTCCGGGGGTGATCTCCGCCAGCTCCGCGCCGAAGTAGCCCGTGGGGAAGATGTCCGACAGGAGGATGGCCTGCTCATCCGTGACGCCCTCCGGCACGCGCACCATGCCCACGTTCGCGAAGGGCACCCGCACCTTCTCCGCCTGCATCCCCTGGAAGGGCCCGCTCAGCTCCGGGCCGCCGAAGAAGGCCGTGCCGGCCAGCGGGCCGTGGGGGTTGGCCTCGTTGCACTGGGCGTAGTAGCCCGCGCGGCAGTACACGCAGCTGCCGCAGGCGATGGTGGAGGCAATGACGACGCGATCCCCCACGGCGAAGTTGCGCACGTCCTCGCCCAGCTCCTCGATGTAGCCCACGCCCTCATGGCCGAGGATCGTGCCCGGCCTCATGCCCGGCATGGTCCCGCGGACCATGTGCAGGTCCGTGCCGCAGATGGCGCTGGCGCTCAGCCGCACGATGGCATCCGTTGGCTTCTCGATCCTTGGCTCCTCCACGTCCTCGAGCCGGATGTCTCCGATTCCATGGAAAACGACCGCTTTCATCGCGCGACTCCTGCCCCGGGGGGCCGCTGTGGTGGCGCGGGACCCGTCCGCATGGCGGGGCCCTGCGCCTTGCAGCGTGGCCATCCACGGGAGGGGGGGCAAAGCCTTCAGCCTCCCTCGCTGGAGGGCGGGGAGGGGAGCGGGCGCTACCGGCTGAGGTGGAGGGAGAGCCGCTTGCCGAAGACGCTCCGGAAGAGGGGCATCTCCCGCTCCACGTTCCACATCTCCAGGTCCAGCGGCTGCTTCGCCTTCAGGTGCAGGGTGACCCCGTCACGGCCCTGGGTGGCCTTGAGCGTCTTGATGGCCTGCTGGTGGCTGTGGTCCAGGGAGTTGGCCAGGCGCAGCAGGGTGGCGAGCTTGCGCACCGTGCGCGCCTCGGAGGGCAGCAGCCCGTCCAGCCCCGAGTGCTTCAGGTCGGGCGGGCTGCGACGGTGGTAGCGGGCGATCCGGGCCACCAGCTCGCGCTCACGCTCCGCCAGGCCGGGGATGTCCGTGTGGTGGATGAGATAGTAGGTGTGCCTGTGGTGCCGCTCGTAGTTCACCGCGTTGCCGATGTCGTGCAGCAGCGCGGCCACTTCCAGATAGGGGCGCGTGGACAGCGGCAGCTGGTGCAGCGCCGCGAGCTGATCGAAGAGGGTGAGGGCCAGCCGGGCCACGTGCCGCGCGTGCTTCTCGTCGAAGTAGAAGCGCTGGCCGATGGCGAGCGCCGCGTCCGCGAGGCTGGGATCCTCTCGAGAGGTGTCCTGCCGGTAGAGCAGGTCCACCAGCAGCCCATCCCGCAGGCCTCGGTTGACGGCCGTCACGGAGTCCACGCCCAGGTGCTTCACCACGCCCTCGAGGATGAGGGCGCCGGAGACGATGATGTCCGCGCGCCGGGGATCGAAGCGCTTGCGGCGGCGCTCGGGAGGCAGCTCGGCCAGGGCCTGCACCGCTTGGGAGATCTGCCGCGCGGAGGCGCTGCCGGCGCTGTCTCCCGAGGCGAAGGACACCACCGCGTTGATGGTGCCGGACGAGCCCAGCGCCACCCGGGGCATCCGGGAGAGCTTCTCTGGCAGCGTCTTGCGCACCACCTCCGCCACGAAGCTGCGCATGAGCCGCAGCTGCTTGGGCGGCACCGCCCTGGAGGCGTTGAACACCTCGGTGAGGCGCACCGCGCCCAGCGCCAGGCTCCACAGGTTGTCCGGCTTCTCCCCCAGGGCGGTGGCCACCTCCGTGGAGCCGCCACCAATATCCACGAGCAGCGAGCGGGAGCTGGGGGGCTTGCGGTGCAGCACGCCGAGGCAGATGAGGCGTGCCTCTTCCTTGCCGCTCACCACCTCCAGATTCATGCCCGCCTCCTCGCGCACGCGGCGGACGATCTCGGCGCGGTTGCGCGCATCCCGCAGCGCGCTGGTGGCCACGGCGCGCACGCGGGCCTTGTGACGGCGGCACAGCGCGGCGTAGCGGCGCAGCGTGGACAGCAGCCGGTCCGCTGTCTCCCGGGGCATGGAGCCGGTCGCGAAGACACCCTCTCCGGGGCGGATGGGGTCTCGCTCCTGGTGGAGTGTCTCGAGCGCCCCGTCGAGGTCTGGCCGTGCGAGCTCCAGCCGGACAGCGTTGGTGCCCACATCGATGGCGGCGAGGACGGGCTGAAGGGCTGTGGAGGGAGCGGGCATAGGCGGGGGACGGGAGTGTAGCGTTTCAACCGCCGGTGGATGGAATTCATGTCAGGTGGGGGGTTCCATGAAAGAGTCTGGCCCCGTGGATCTCAACGACCCTCAGCTCTTCATCAACCGCGAGCTGTCCTGGCTCGCCTTCAACGCGCGCGTGCTCGCGGACATGCAGGAGGCGAGCCTCCCTGTCTACGAGCGGCTGAAGTTCTTCGCGATCACCTCCTCGAACCTGGACGAGTTCTTCATGGTGCGGGTGGCGGGCCTGAAGCAGCAGCTGGCCAGCGGGGTGGCGGAGACGGCGGCGGACGGCATGCTGCCGGCGGACCAGCTGGCCGCCATCAGCGAGCGGACGCACGCGATGGTGGACGAGGTGTACCGGCTGTGGCGCGAGGAGCTGCTGCCGAAGCTGGCCTCACAGGGGGTGGCGGTGCTCACCCGGGACAAGCTGACGGCGGAGCAGAAGTCGGCAGCGAAGGCCTGGTTCAGCTCCTCGGTGTTCCCGGCGCTCACGCCGCTGGCGGTGGATCCGGGGCACCCCTTTCCGCACCTGCGCAACAAGTCGCTCAACGTGGCGGTGGTGCTGAGGCGCGAGGGCCCCAAGCGCAAGCGCAATGTGCGGGAGACCTCTCTGGCGGTGGTGCAGGTGCCCAGCGTGCTCAGCCGTCTGGTGACGCTGCCGGCACCGCAGGGGACGGTGCTGGCGGTGCTGCCGCTGGAGGAGCTGATCTCCCTGTGTGCGGGGGAGCTGTTCCCTGGCTATGCGGTGGAGCGGACGGCGTCCTTCCGCGTGACGCGCAACTGGGACCTCAACGTGGACGAGGAGGAGAGCGCGGATCTGCGCTCCACCGTTCAGGAAGAGCTGCGCCGGCGGGACAGGGGTGCGGCGGTGCGGCTGGAGCTGGATGCGGCGGCCAGCGCGGAGCTGGAGGCGGCGCTCACCTCGGCGCTGAAGCTGGGAACTCCGGACGTGTACCGCCTGCAGGGGCCGCTGCAGCCTTCGGATCTCATGCTGCTGACGGATCTGGACGCGCGGCCGGAGTTGCGGGTGGAGCCGTTCGTCCCGGCGGTGCCTCCGGCGCTACGGGATGAAGATCCGGTGATGAGCGTGATCGCCAGGCGCGACATCCTCTTGCACCACCCCTACGAGTCTTTCGATCCGGTGGTGCGCTTCCTGGAGGAGGCGGCGGAGGATCCGAACGTCCTGGCCATCAAGCAGACGCTGTACCGGACGAGCGGAGACAGCCCGATCGCGCGGGCGCTGACGCGGGCGGTGGAGAACGGCAAGCAGGTGGCGGTGCTGGTGGAGATCAAGGCGCGGCTGGACGAGGCGAACAACATCGCCTGGGCCCGGCGGATGGAGGAGAGCGGGGTGCACGTCGTCTACGGGCTGATCGGCCTGAAGACGCACTGCAAGGTGGCGCTGGTGGTGCGGCGCGAG
>NZ_DASPHO010000533.1:0-13478 GCF_035629615.1 Hyalangium sp.
GCTGCAGGTCGCCGATGAGCCGATGGACCCGCTCGATGGCATCACCGCGGGCTCGGTGGACGCGCGACTGCTCCTCTGGGGACAACACCACGGAGAGCCGCCCCAGTAGGTCTGGACGATCCTTACGGAAGAGGGCCGCACGGAGCTGGGCCATCGGCTTGGTCTCGGTGGACGCCTCGGGGCCCGAGAAAGGAAGCGCCAGAAGAATGGCGGATGCAAGGAGGTTGTCGGTGATCTCGTCCACCCGGACCACCCTACGGGATAGGCTGCCATCCAGCGCGCCGGCATCCAGGGTGCCAATCACGCCGAGAAGATCTGGACGCTCGATGATCTGCTGGGAGGTGAGCGCGAGGTGGTCCTCCTGAGGAGCCGTGTCGTTGATCAGGTGGGTCCGGAGGACCAGTCGGCAGAGCTCCTCATCGTCACGGCTCAGGGGCTCGCTGGCCAGCAGCTCCTGGGCCAGCGCCAACGGCGCCTGCACGTGGCTGGTCTCGGAGCGGGCAGACTGAGCCTCTTGGAGGCGACGCATCAGGTCGTTCACCGCCGAGGCATGATCCATGATCTTTTCCGCGGCACGATCCATCTTGCGCCGGTCGAAGCGCTTCACGCCCCGCCCTTCCGCGATCTTGGCGTGCTGCTGCTTGAACTTGCCGATGCCCTTCTGGAAAGCCGTGACATCCCAGTCCGCCTTGCCGCCTTTGGCGACCGGGAAGAGGACGTTGAGCGTGGGGGAGATTTCCTCGATGAACTCGCTCCAGGCCTCGCGGCAGTGGGTGTGCTCGATATTGCCGCCCGCCGCATTCCAGAGGCGGATGATCTCCTCGTGGAAGGAGATCCGCTCCGAGTGAAGCTTGCGGTTCAGCTCGGCGGGCGGCTCGGCCAGACTGGCCTCTCGCGCGGCGCGCAGGCGGGCGATGGGATTGAGCCCCCGGCGCCCCAGCTTAAGAAGGCCGAGGACAAGGTCCTTCATGGCCGGGGACTCGAAGCCCGCCAACTCCACCATGTCGGCCAACTGATCATCTTGGAAGAGCGGAAGGGAGGTGGGGGAGGGACGCACCGCCTCGAGAAAGATACGCACGCGCCAAGCGGGAGTGGGCTCAATGGAGAACGTGTTTGCGGAGCGATGGAGGCCCTCGCCGCGCAGGTCGTCCAGACCAGCAGACGACGAGTGGGGAGTGGTTATGATGTCAGCCAGCGCCTGGACGTCACGCGAGGCCACCAGTGGCGAGAGCCTCAACATCTCGGCGGCGGCCGCATGGATCCACAGCAGGGACAGATGACGGGCCTTGAGCTCCTTGCCCATTGCTTCCTGGAGCCGCTCGTCGAAGCTCCGCTCGTCGCGCCATGGCACTGGGCTGCACTTGCCGGACGGGTCCAACCACCAGGCAGCCCGAAACCGCTCGTACTGCTTCAAGTGCTCGGGGAAGGAGATGGCCGTCGGCGCGTCTCTGTCCACGAGGGCCACCGCCGCGGGAGTCTCGATGGGCGGGAGCGGTGCCAGCTCCGCCACGGGCAAAGGCGCGACCATCGTAGCGGAGGGCCCGGTCGCTTCGGCTGAGAGGAACTGGCGGTGGGGCTCCGGTGACGTCATCGCAGGAGCAGCCAGAGGAACGATGGAAGGTGGGAGTGGGAACTCGCTTGGCAGCTCCGAGAGAGCGACCACGCTTGACGAGTCCTGCGCGGAGATTTCCTGTCCCGTGACGGGGGACGGCAGGGAAACCTCCGCGGAGGCCGGAGGATTGGGCTTGGGTGAAGCGGAGGCCACGTGCGAAGCAGGGACCCAGTTGCTGAGGTCGACATCCTTGAGAAAGTTGGCGAGATGCGGGAGCGCGTGTTTCAGCTTCCCGAGTAGCTCCGATGCCTCTGGTTCCTGGAGCCCCCATGCCCAGTCCAGCCATTGCGAGACGTCCTCCGGTCCAGGCAGTGGTGCCGGCTGGTTCGATCCACCAGAGCGGGTGAGTTCCTCCCATGCCGAGTTCCGGAGGCCATCCATTGCGGCTTGGCGGGTGTTGAGTCGGTGGCGTACGGCCCCAGCATCCAGGATGGCTGCCAGCAGCTTCAGTCGTTCTCGCGGCGCTTCAATCTCCCGCTGATGGAGCAGGTGCGACAGGTTCGTGAGCATCGCATCCAGGGCCGAGCGATCCGCGGGGTCCTGGATCTCCACTCCCACTTCCTTCGCTACCGAGGCGACTAAGTTGCGGAGTCGCTCGCCCAACTGGCTCGCGGTATTCCAACGCTCCTGTACGGCTGCGAGATCAATCGGATTCGCTGCACGGAGGTCCTGAAGGTCCCGGTTAGACGCTTCATATAGCCGGTCGAGTTCGCTCAGCTTTTGCCGGTACTCGCTCTCGAAGTCTTGGCGCGTTCTCAAAGGGCCTCCATGCACACGCCGCACAGGATACCGCGTGCCAATTCAAACACTGCGAGTTTCACTTAACAGGCTGAACGTTGCGGCTCGCTCGCATTTACGACGGACAACCTGGTGGGGCGGCTACTCAAGCCTACTGGGAGGGGTCAACTCTTGGACCAACCAAAAAGGTCTCTAAATTCTTTGCGACCCTTCAGGTTAAGCTGAGGGCCATTCACTGATGAAAAGCACTGTCGGCTCCATCACCAGGAAGCGGCCCGCGCCCTGGACAGGGCTCACCTCGTACAGCCTGGGCACGGCGGGGGGGCCGATGATCCGCAGTGCCTCGGCCTCGCGCTCGATCAGGGCCGCGGCCAGGGGGGTTGCCGGGGTGGGGCACCTTGATGGCCACGAGCCCGTTGTTCGCGCTCCGGCGCGCGGCCAGCACGGTAGCAAAGCCGGCACGCGCGATGATGCGCTCGACGCGGTAGCCGGGGAACGAGAGCTCCGGGAGCACGGAACTCTCGAGAGGAGGAGCTGGGGCTTCCAAGGGAGCGGCCCCCTGGGGACAGAGGGTGTGGGTTCCCTCCCAGCGCCTCCCGCATGTCTGACAGCGGGGCACGGCCTGGACTCTACGTGTCCAGTCCCGCGCCTTCCATGGTGGGTACCCATTAGGTCAGGGACGACCCTGACCCTGGGACAACTCTCAGGGTATCCACGGCTCCACACTGCGTGGAACAACGGAGGCCCCGCGCTCCGTGAGGCGCATCACAGCCCGCCCGAGTCGTAGCTGGACGGCACGTCCACGTGGAAGATGAGCTCCACCGTGCGCTTCTCCGCCGGGGCCAGCTTGAGCTTCCAGCGGGTGATGCCGTCGGCCGCGTCGAGCGCATAGCCCGCCGTCGTCTTCTTCGCGTCCAGC
Organism: Hyalangium sp.; assembly: GCF_035629615.1. Taxonomy (GTDB): domain Bacteria; phylum Myxococcota; class Myxococcia; order Myxococcales; family Myxococcaceae; genus Hyalangium. The sequence continues at coordinate 3,270 of NZ_DASPHO010000533.1, forward strand.
TCCACCTTCACGTCGTCCAGCTCGGACACGGGGACGTGCTCGGCCACCTCCAGCTCCTCGGGGCTCTTGCGGTAGTTGGCCACCTCGAAGCGGTAGGCGTAGCGGAAGCGCCGCTTGCCGCCGAAGAAGCCCGAGTCCCTCGCCACCTCCTCCACCACGTGGCGCTCCACGCGCAGGCCCTCCTCGATGCCGAACGTGAGCTCGAAGGGCGCGCCCTGCGCCACGCGCTCCAGCGCCTGGCGGCCAAGGAAGCCCGTCTGGCGGAACACGTCCACTGCGCCCGTCAGCAGTGGGAAGGGAGCGGTGTTGGTGAGCCGGGCCACGCGGAACACCACCGGGTACAGCTTGGGGATGGTGCGCCAGGAGAAGGAGGCCTGGAGCCGCGTGCGCGCCACCCGCAGCCGCACCTCCGAGCCGTCCCCCGGCACGTCCGCCCGCTCCGGCACGGCGAGCTGCACGGAGAGCCCCTGGGCGGTGGCCCGCAGCGACTCTCCGCTGGAGGGAGTGGTCGCGCCTGTCTGCGCATGCTCCTTGTACTCCTCGCGCCGCACGAGCACCTTGCGCTCCTCCTTGCGCTCCTGGGCGTAGACCTGGAGGGGCCGCAGCTCCGGCGGCGTCGCGTTCTCATCCGGCACCGCGGTGGAGAGCACCAGCCGCGCTTCCTTCCAGTCCTCGCCGGAGGCCTGCTTCACGGTGGCGTAGGTGGCCAGCTCCACCGTCCGGCTCTGCTCGTCGGCGCGGGCCTCGTAGGCGGGCTGCCAGGAGGCACCACCCACCATATAGGTGAGCTCCACCCGGGCTTGTGTTCCGGCGGGGCAGTTCAGCCGCACCTCCACGCTCCGATCAGTGCGCGCGGAGGCCGCCATCGTGCGTGCCGCCTGAACGTTGACCTCGGCCAGGGCCCGCGAGGCGGTGCGCCACTTCGCCGCCTGGGCCTCCTGCTCGGAGGCCGCGCGCACGCGGGAGCCGAGGGCCGTGTCCAGCGCGGTGCTCCACGCGCGGGTGTCCGGCTTGGACTCGATGAACTCCCGGCGGATGCGCGCCAGGGCCACCTCGGTGAGGCTCGAGCCCAACCCATCGAGGGCCAGGGCGCGCGCGCGCGCATGCTCCAGGGCAGCAAGCTCCCGCTCCAGCTCCACGCGCTGCTTCTCCAGCCGCTCGCGCTCGGTGCCGTAGCGAGCCTGCCGCGTGCGCTCGGAGGCCAGCAGGCCCTCTACGGTGGCGCGCTCGGCGTGGGCCCGGAAACTGGCCGGGTCCGCCGCCGGCGGCAGCTCCTCGAAGCGCGCCAGGGTGTCACGGCCCGCGCACGTCACCGTCTGCGAGCGCGTCACCTGCGCGCGATCCGGGTAGACGACGACGGAGCTCACCGGCGAGGTGGCGGCGAGCACCCACAACGTCAGGGACAAAGTGTGCATGGCCCGCCTCCTTACTGGCTCTGGTGCATGCGCCAGCCCTTCGGGTGGCGCAGGGTGTACTCGAACGAGACCACCGTCTTGCCCGAGGCAGGCACGGTGAGCTCCCACTCCAGGGTCCCCTTCACCTGATCCTGTCGGGCAAAGGGCTCGGTGCGGACGAGCTTGATCTCCACGTCCTCGTCCCGGGTGAGCGGCCACTGATCGTGGATGCGCACCGGGAGCGGGAAGGCGTAGGGGTTGGCGACCTCGAGCGTGATGCGGTAGGTGGTCTCCTCGTCCTTGCCGAGGAAGCCCTTCTCCGCCTGCACGAGCGTCACGTTGCGCACTGGCCGAACCGCCCGGTCCACGCCGAGGGGAAGGGTGAAGCGCTCGCCCGGCGCCACGAGCTTCAGCGAGGCCGTCCCCGCGGGATCCGAGCCCACGAAGAGGCTCGCCTCGCCGCCGGGCAGCACCTGCTTGGAGGGGCTCTGCAGCTCCGCGACGAGGAAGGCATCCCGGGCGAGCGCGGGGAACAGCTTGCGCTCGGTCTTCACCGGCCAGGACTCGGTGAAGAGCGGAACGCGCCGCTCGCCGCCTCCACTGGGGACAGTCTCCCGGCGCGCGGAGGGGAAGGCCAGGTCATAGCCACCGGCGAGCGAGGCCGGCAGGCGCGGATCCACCGCCGGCCGCCGCCAGGCCGCGGGCGGCGCGAGCCCCACGCCGAAGGTCTCCGTGGGGACAGAAGGCCGACGGGAGAGGCTGCTGCTCTCGGTGGCGCCGGACACCACCACCATCTCCTCGGCAAAGGACTCGCTGATCTCGGACTCGTCGAAGTCCGAGGGAGGCGATGCGGGGGCAGGCTCTGGCCGCATGACAGGCTGTGGTCTCGAAGCCTTCTTTCCAGGGGGGCGCATTGCATCCACGGTGACGCCCGTGGTGGTGGAGCCCACATCGATGCTCGGAGGAACGCCTTCGACGGTGATCGCGCCGGTTGGGTCCCGCGAGAGGTCCGCGGCGTAGGACGTCGACTGCGAGGGCTCGGCGCCCTGCGCACGTGCGAGGAGGCGCTGGCGAAGCTGATCACTCTCCTTGGCCTCCGCGGGGAGCGGAGGGGGTAACGGCGGAGGCGGGCGGTAGGGCACGGTGAGCGGGGCGGGCGTGGGGATGAAGCGATCCCGCTGACCGATCTTCCAGGTGGTGAGCTTGGGCAGGGCGGTGGTAGTGGCGGGGATGGCGGTGCTGAGCGTGAGCGCCGCGTCCTGCCAGTCCTCACCGGTCTCCTGGCTCACGAGGCCGAAGAAGGACACCTGCACCCGGTTGGTCTCGGGGACGAGCTGCAGCTCGTAGCGCGGGAACCAGCGCGCGTTCCGGGTGACATAGGTGAGGGTGAGCTTCACCGGGCCGTTGCCCGAGAGCGTGGGTGCCACCTCCAGCCCGGGGCTCCGAGGGGCGCCGCCCAGCCGGTGGGCCTCCTGGAGCTGGCGCTCCCGCTCGCGCTCGAGCTCCTGCAGCCGCGCGTTGAGCTCGCGCAGCCGGGTCTGGAGCTTGCCGAGGGTGTCCACCAAGAAGGTGGTGGCCGTGTTCCATCCGGAGGGATCGAGCCGGGGGGGTGGGGCCTTGTCTCGGTCGGCGTCGGCTGGGGGCAGGGCGCGCAGGCCCTGGAGGTAGGAGAGCTGGGCGCTGACGGCCACCCGCTCAGCTTGGGTGCGAGCGAGCTGGTCGTCCAGCCGGTCCAGTGCATCCAGCACCTTGCGCGCCTCGGTGGCAATGAGGACCTCGGGGCTGACGGGGCGCAGGTCCACGCGGGCAACCTCGGCGCCCTCGGCCTCCACGCGGATGGAGGAGGAGTCCACTGCGCCTGCCAGCGTGGGCAGCTCCACGCGCAGGGAGCCCGAGACGGTGAGCTGCGCGGTGCGCACCACGCGCGCCTGATCGCTATAGAGGGTGACGGAGGTGATGGGCGCGTCGATGGCGGTCGCTATCGCCCCAACGCCCAGGAATCCCAGCAGGAGCATGCCGCCATCCTCGCAGCTTCGCGGGTGAAGTCACATTCCAGTAGCGCGCACTCCTTCCGCTGGGAGCCCCCGTTCCTACGGGGTGGTCCTCGGGTGGGAGACCATCCCCATCCCCCACCGTGGGGAGAGAACTCCGCGCCACGGGGGCTCCCGCCGTGAGGAGCCTGCCCTGGGAGGCAGGCTTGCGTCATGCAGTGCGCGGCGCACCGAGAGGCGCGTCCGCTCGTGGACGGTGCCGGCGCGAGGGCAGTGGAGGTGCGTCATCGGGGACGCACCTTGGGGATTCTCAGGATCGAGGTAACACGCCATGGAACTGGACCGAGCGAGGCGGCTCGCGTGGGTACTCTGCGTCGGCATCGTCGCTGGCTGCACGGGTGGAAAGCAGGAGGGCGGGACAGGGGGCAGCGGCCCATTGGCCGAGGACGAGGCTCAAGTTGGCGAGGGCCGGGGGCGGAAGGTGACTCTGGAGATCACCGAGGCCTTCACGAAGGGGACGGGCCAGGCGGTGCCTCGGACCTCCTTTCTCTCTCCCGAGGAGCAGATCACGGTGCGGGCCCGCCTGATCAACGCACCCAATGGGACGGAGGACCATATCCGCTGGACGGTGCGCCCCACGGGGAAGCACACCGGCCCCGCGGTGCCGGACGCCCACGAGGGCAAGGAGATCATCTTCCGAGGCAGCTCTTCGCTGCTGCGGGACGGCAGCCGTCAGCCCAACCCGCCGTTGGAGTACGAGGTGGTCGCCACCGCGACGGTGGAGGGGAAGACACTGGAGGCTCGCCTGCCTCCCACCACCTTCATTCGGCAGGACGAGCAGGACATCGTGCGCCAGGAGTACGCCGACTACGGGACGCTCTTCCGGCCGAGCCTCACCCAGATCTCCGTTCCCAGGAGCGCACTCCTCAACACGGGCAACTATGCCTTCATCGTCGAGGAGGACGAGGGGGGGCTGCAGGAGCTGCTCACCCAGGTGCAGAGCGAGGTGGATCGCATCCTCGGGGATGACGTGCAGGAGAAGCGGGTGGGGACCCGGAGGCTGAGGCCGGACACGGTGGTGGTCTCCCCGGGGCCCGCGGTGCTGGAGGCCGGGCCGCTCGGGGACACGAATCCCCAGGGGGATGACGTGTGCGGTGGCCCCGTGGTGAACGGTGCCTGCGCCGGGCCCATCCTCGCGGGGCGCAACGGCATCGCGGAGACGCGCGCCAACAACCGCACGGCCCGGGTGGAGGTGTCCAGGCTGGTGACGAGCGCCTTCCGCAACCCGCAGCGCAACCGGGCCATCGGCTCCCAGTCACTCAACAGCCGCCACACCCGAGGCCGGGCGCTGGATCTCGATCCGCGGGCCCTCTCGGTGCCCGGCAAGGACGCGCGGCAGCTCATGTGCATCCTCGAAGCCGCCGGAGATCGCGTCGTCGGTGAGGGCAACTCCTTCACCGAGCGGGGCGCAGCCACGTTCCTCGACTGCAACGACGTGACGGCAGATCACGTCCACATCCAGCGCTGAGGCGCGGGAGGAGCATCCACCATGAAAGCCTCTCACCTGTTCTGCGCCCTCGTGGCGCTGCTGCCCCTGTTGAGCTGGGGCCAGGCCTATCCGCGCCCACCATCCCGGCCTCCGCCAGCAGTTCGCCCTCCCACGACGGCCACGCCTCCCGCGGCGCCTCTGTCGGCTGCGGCGCGCGAGGCGGTGCAGCTCGCCCAGCAGGGCTGCCAGTCGGACGGCTACGACGCGGAGGTGTGCGAGCGAGCCATCTCCCGGCTCGAGGCGGCGGTGCGCGAGAACCCGTCGCAGCTCGACGTGCAGCTGGCGCTGGCCCAGGCATGCTGGAACCGCTCCTTCCAGGAGCGTGCGGACTCCCGCTCGCGCCAGAGCTGGCAGCAGCGCTCCAAGGACATCTACCAGCGGCTGGTGGATGGAAAGGTGAGCGATGCGCGACCGTATTACGAGCTGAGTGTCCGGCAGAAGGACCAAGGCCAGCGGGCAACGCTGCTGCGGCGGACGGTGGAGCTGAATCCGCGGCACCCTCGGGCGAACCAGGATCTGGCCTGGAGCATGCTCAAGCAGGGCCAGCCGGATGAGGCCTGGAGGGTGTACCAGCGGCACCTGGAGGTGAGCCCGGTGAAGGATCGGCAGGAGGCCCAGGAGAACCTGCGGTTCGCCGGAGCGATGGTCCGCGCCCAGCGGCCCCAGCAGGCGGCGCAGGTGCTGGAGACGGTGATGGAGCAGGTGAAGGACGAGCGCCGTGCCGAGCGCTGCCTGCTCCTGGAGTCCGCGGAGCCACGGCTGGTGGAGGCGCGGCCTACGGTGAGGCGACAGCTGCAGGAGCTGCGCCCCTACTGCACGAACACGGCGCACCTGGACCGGGCGGTGAACCTGGAGCAGCAGGGCCGCGTGGACGAGGCCGTCACGGAGCTGGAGCGGCAGGTGGACGCCAACCCCAAGCCGGAGGAGACATACGTGATGCTCGAGCGCCTCTACCTGCGCAAGGGGCAGCCGGAGAAGGCAGCGGAGGTGACGGCGCGCCACCTGCGCACAGAGCCGGACGCGCGCGAGAAGTGCGAGCGGTTCAGGCGGATCTCCCCGCACACGCTCCGGGCCATGGACGCGCAGACGCTGGAGGCCATGCGGCGGCAGTGCAGCGAGCGTTGATCAAGAGGACTCGCCGAGGAAGCGGCGCCGCAGCGTGCGAGTCACCTCTCCGTCCCAGCGGACGGAGAAGACCTCCACGAAGGTGCGGCGCCAGTGCAGGGCGCACGCCAAGCACGCCAGCGTGGCGGCCATCCCGATGACGGTGTTCTGCCAGGAGGCCAGGTTCCACTGCCCACTCCAGAACCACTCCTTCAGGGAGGTGGGCCAGTAGTAGTGGATGGGCCAGCCAGGACCGCTCCCGGCCAGATCGCACAGCAGGTGCAGGTGGAAGGCGGCGAGCGAGAGCAGGGCCACCCTCCCGCGTTGCCGCGCGAACGCCGTGCAGATTCCCATCGTGGCGAGTGCTGCCACGTACCCGTGGGTGAGGACGTGGTGATACTTCCCGTACAGGGCCTCTCCCCCCAGGAGCGTGAGCCCGTCCACATCGGGCGCCAGTCCCGCGAGGGTGACGAGGATGCGGTCACGCCGCTCGCGCAGGCTTTGGGCCATCAGCCAGGACAGCTCACCGTGAACGATGGGATTCATGGGGGAGGAGCATACCCGGGAGCCGCGGGCAGTAGTGCGCCAGGCGCCTGTTCGGAAACGTCGGGACTTTCAAAAACCCCCGACATTTCCGAACAGTGACTCAGCAGAGCGGCCCCAGGCGCGGGGACTCACCGGTTCCGCGCGCGGCGCCGGGCCAGCGCCTGCCGGCGCCGGGTGAGGAGGACCAGCGCGAGCATGGCTGCCGCTGCGGCCGCCGGCATGCCACCGCTGGCGGAGGCGCCGCATCCCATGGCGGGCTTGAGGCCACCGCGGGGCGCGTTCGGGTCAGCCGGCATGGTGGTCTGGGGCCCCGACGGAGGGGAGGGGGGCGGAGTCACACCGGGCGTGGGCGTGGTGGGAGGAGTCGGCAGCTCGATCGTGGGCGGAGCCGGCGCTGGCGGAGTCGGCGCGGGCGGAGTCGGCGCGGGCGGAGTCGGCTCCGGCGCGGGCGGCGGCGGCATCACGTCCTCCAGGCTCGTGCCCATGGTGAAGCCATCGTGATAGACGACGCCCACCTGCTCAATGGACTCATCCCGGTAGAGGCCGAGCTTCAGGTAGTTCTTCATTCCGCTGAACTGGGTGGCCGCCATCGTCTTGGGAACGACGAGCGTGCCGTCCTTGTACAGCTCAACGAAGCCCTGGCGGGGATCAGACGACCACTTCACGCGCAGCACGAAGTCTTGCCACTGCCCGCGCACCAGCGGGCTGCGCCAGATGATCTTGCCCTCGTCTCCTCCCGCACGCAGGCGCATCTCCTCACCCACCACAGAGAACACCAGGGGTGGCGCGCCACAGCAGCCATCGTGGTGCCACTGAGCGAAGACCTGCCACGTGTCCTCGGAAGGGTAGTCCTCGGGAAAGAGGGTGCTCCACTTGTAGAAGTACTCGGTCCCGGGGGCTTCCTCGGTCAGGTACACCACCTCGTTCCGGTTGCCGCTCGCGTTGATGGGGTCGTCCCCCTGGCGCACGGTGGCCTTCAGGGCGTAGCGGCCCTCACGCACAATGTCGGAGACAACCTGGAGCCGGTCCGAGGCCACACTCTGAGAGAGCGACCACTGCGAGAGGTTGCCAGGCTCGAAGTCTCCCTTCCACACAGGGGAGGCAGCGGCGATGGCTGGCAGAAGTAGGACAGGGACGAGCTGAAGGAAACGCTTCACTAAATCTCCTTTCGTTCCATGAGCCGCTCTCGGACAAATGGCGCAAAGGAACCCATCCCGGGCGCCAGGCCCCTCGTCCCGGCTGGGGGGGGCTCGCCAAGACCGCTTGCCATCAGGAAGTGGAGGCCTGGGGCTCCTTCCCTTCCTACCCACCGAGCGAGCCCGAAAGCCCTTTGATTTCAAGGGATGCGAAGCCGCAGGGGAATATGTAGGCAGGCACTTACAAGCCAGCGCCGCCCACGAATGCAGGCCGCTTGCTCTGCGTGCTGGCGCGTGAAGGTGCAGGGAAGGGCGAGCGGGATGAGGCGTGGCTGCCCGAGCAGTGTCCGGCACCCAGCCAAGGGAATGTTCGAGAGCAGGGGGAGCTTGGAAAAGCTCCGCCGCCTCGTGGAGGAGGCATGCCATGCTCGCCGCGGACCTGAGCGGGAGGGGTGGTCATGAAGCCTTCGTCCCCACGCAACATGAGTGACTATGAGGCCGTTCGCCGCTCCTTCCAGTGGGAGCGGCCGGAGCGCTTCAACTTCGCCGCGGATGTCATCGATCGCCATGCGAGGGAGCGGCCGGACGCGCTGGCGCTCCTCTGGTCCGATGAAGCCGGCCAGGAGCGGCGCTTCACCTTCTCGGAGCTGAAGCAGCACTCGCTCCATGCGGCGCAGTTCCTCTTGAGCCTGGGGATGCGGCGAGGAGACAGGGCCTTCATCCTCATGCCGCGGGTGCCGGAGTGGTGGTTCCTGGTGCTGGGCTGCATCCGTGCCGGCATCGTCTTCATGCCCGGCACGCCCATGCTCACGCCGAAGGACATCCGCTACCGGATCTTCGCCTCGGATGCGCAGGCCGTCATCACGGACGTGAGCTGCCTGGATCGCTTCGAGGGGCTGGTGGGGACAGGGCGGGTGGAGAACTGGATCTCCGTGGGAGACGCGCCCTCGCCGTGGGTCCGCTACGAGCAGGCCTCGGGGACGGGCACGCACGGGCTGTCCTTCGAGCCCACCCGGGCAGATGAGCCGATGCTGATCTACTTCACCTCCGGCACCACGGGCATGCCGAAGATGGTGCTCCACACCCAGGCGAGCTACGGCCTGGGGCACCAGGTGACGGGACGCTACTGGCTGGATCTCACGCCGGAGGACCGGCACCTGACGCTGTCGGACACGGGCTGGGCCAAGTGCGCCTGGGGCAAGCTCTTCGGGCCGTGGAGCCAGGGCGCGTGCAACGTCGTCTACGACTTCCGGGGGCGCTTCGATGCGGCGAAGGTGCTCCAGGTGCTGGAGCGGCAGAAGGTGACGACGTTCTGCGCGCCGCCCACGGCGTGGCGGGCCATCATCCTGCAAGAGCTGTCGAAGTTCGACCTGTCCTCCCTCCGCCACGCGGTGAGCGCGGGCGAGCCGCTGAACCCCGAGGTCATCGACACGTGGAAGCAGGCCACGGGGCTGCACATCCGCGAGGGCTACGGGCAGACGGAGACGGTGGTGGTGGTGGGCATGTTCCCGGGCGTGGAGCCGCGGCCGGGCTCCATGGGCAAGCCTTCGCCGGGCTTCACGGTGGAGGTCATCAACGAGCAAGGCCAGGAGGTGCCGGTGGGGCAGGAGGGAGACATCGCGGTGCAGGTGGCGCCGGAGCGCCCGGTGGGCCTGTTCCACGGCTACCTGAATGACGACGCGGCCAACGAGGCCTGCCGCCGCGGGGACTGGTACGTGACGGGGGATCGGGCGGTGAAGGACGCGGACGGCTACTTCTGGTTCGTGGGGCGGGCAGACGATGTCATCAAGACGTCGGGCTACCGGGTGGGGCCGTTCGAGGTGGAGTCGGCGCTGCTCGAGCACGTGGCAGTGGCGGAGTCGGCGGTCATTGGCGTGCCGGACGAGCGGATCGGCCAGCGCATCAAGGCGTATGTGGTGCTGGCGCCGGGGCACAAGGGCTCGCCGGAGCTGGCCATGGAGCTGCAGGAGCACGTGAAGCGGACGACGGCGCCGTACAAGTACCCGCGCGAGATCGAGTTCGTCGCCGAGCTGCCAAAGACGGTGAGCGGGAAGATCCGCCGCGCGGAGCTGCGAGGCGTGCTGAAGCCGTCGTGAGGACAGGGCTGGGCGTGGGCGAGCTCCCGTTGTCGGGGCTCATGAGATGAGGTGGCGCTCGGTCTCGTCCCGGTGCTTCTTGAGCAGGTGCGTGAAGGGGGTTCCGCCCGTGCCCTTCTCGCCTCGTGCGGCGGCCTGCTCCCTGGCTGGCTGGAGGATGTAGCGGGCCGACAGCTCCATGTGCCGCTGGCGGAAGTCCCGCAACAGCTCGATGCAGCCGTTGTAGGCCTCCACGAGTGCGGGCTCCCGGCGCGACAGGACGAAGTCCCGGACCGAAGGCCCTCCGTCCACCGACTCGATGAAGCGCAGGTGTTCTGGGGGCATGTAGCCGCGGAGCCGCACGAGGTACTCATGAAGCGAGCCCTCCGAGTGCCGCACGCCCAGCACCGCATC
>NZ_DASPHO010000534.1:0-13802 GCF_035629615.1 Hyalangium sp.
CCTTTCTCCTTCACTCGGGGAACTCCTTCCATTTGTCGGGTCATCCTGCGGCCCGCGGGCAGGCCACACGGGGACTTATCGCAGTCGGGCCAGCCCCGCGAGGTCGATGCCGCGCGCCACCCGCCGCACCTCCACCGTGCCAGGGAAGCCTCGGCTCGTCACCGCCACCACGTAGCGATCTCCCACCAGCAGGTTCGCCTCCGCCGTCGCCTCGGACGGGTCGTACCGCACGAAGCCCACCGCCGCATCCCAGAAGATGGGCGCCGTCGGATCGCTCTCCGGCCGCCGCTTCGCCTCCTGGGCCGCCGCTCGGATGGACTTGGCGATCTTCACCCCCAGGGTGGTGTCCACGATGCGTACCTTCACCTCGCGATCCTCACCTCGCGTGAACGTCCGCTCGGCCTCGCTGATAGACACCTCTCCGTACTTGCCGGTGGAGCCCTCGGTGCCGGTGTGGGTGAAGCCGTCCAGTGACTCTGGGAGGAAGGGCGCCAGCTCCTTGAAGTACACGCAGGGCAAGGGGGCCACGGGCGCCGCGGCGACGGGAGCCTCTGCCGCCTTGGCGCGGCTGTCCTCTGAACAACCGAGGCCCGGCGACACGGCGAGCAGGAGCAGGACCAGATGGGATTTGATTTCGTGCACGGGACCGATCAAAAGGTATCCCCGCGCGGCGCGCAATGGACCTCTCGAAGCTCAACCCCCCACAGCGCGAAGCGGTGACGACGCTCGAGGGCCCCCTGCTCGTGCTGGCGGGGGCGGGCAGCGGGAAGACGCGCGTCATCACCCACCGCATCGTCCACCTGCTCAACGAGCGGCCCTTTGGGGCCTCGGCGCGCAACATCCTCGCCGTCACCTTCACCAACAAGGCCGCCACCGAGATGAAGGAGCGGCTGGTGAAGATGGCGGGGCCACGCGCACAGGGTGTCCTGGTGTGCACCTTCCACGCCTTCGGTGCGGAGATGCTGCGAGAGGACGTCCACCGGCTGGGGTGGCCCCGGAAGTTCGCCATCGCGGACATGGGGGATCAGCTCGCGCTCATCCGCCGGGCCATGAGGGATCACAAGGTCGATGATCGGGCCTTTGACGCCCGGAAGGTGCTCACCCTCATCTCCAAGGCGAAGAACTCGGGCCTGCCGCCGGCGCCCAAGCCCGAGGGGATGGGGGACGACTACGATCTCATCACCCACCTGGTGTACCCGAGCTACCAGCTGGCGCTGAAGGCGCAGGGCTCGGTGGACTTCGACGATCTGCTGGTGCTGCCGGCGCGGCTGCTGCGCGAGCACGACGACTTGCGGGAGAAGTACACCCGGCGCTTCCGCTACCTCCTGGTGGACGAGTTCCAGGACACGAACCTGGCGCAGATGGACCTGCTGCAGCTGCTGGCGGGCACGGCGAAGAACGTCTGCGCGGTGGGGGATGACGACCAGGCCATCTACAGCTGGCGCGGTGCCGAGGTGAAGAACATCCTCCAGTTCGACCGGCACTTCCCGGGCACCCAGGAGGTGCGGCTGGAGCAGAACTACCGCTCCATGCAGACGGTGCTGGACGCGGCCAACGCGGTGATCGCGAAGAACCCGGAGCGCAAGGCCAAGCGCATGTGGACGGATCGCGCGGGCGGCGAGCGCATCCGGGTGGTGAAGTGCCCCAACGAGGAGGAGGAGGCGCGCTACATCGCCCGGGAGATCGAGAAGCACATCGCCCATGGAATCCCAGCGGACGAGATCGCCGTGCTCTACCGCACCAACGGGCAGTCCCGCCCCGTCGAGGAGTCACTGCGGGAGAAGGGCATCGGCTACGAGGTGGTGGGCGGCAGCGAGTTCTTCGATCGGAGCGAGGTGAAGGACGTGATCGCCTACTTCAAGGTGATCGCCAACCCGAAGGACGAGGTGAGCCTGCTGCGGATTGTCAACGTGCCCGCCCGAGGCATTGGCGACGTGACGATGGAGCGGCTGCACGCGCATGCGAGGGCGGACAGCCTGGCGCTGTGGGACGCCATGGAGCGCAGCGAGCAGTACGAGGATCTGCCCTCGGGGGCGGCGGGGAAGGTGCGCGAGTTCCTCCGGATGCTCGAGCGCTACCGGGGGCTCTTCGAGGGCGGCAACCTGGCGCATGTGACGCGCAACCTGCTGGAGGAGATCGGCTTCAAGGAGGCGGCGCGCTTGAAGGCCCTCTCGGTCAGCTCGGCGGACAAGAAGCTGAAGTCGGTGGATCAGGTGCTCAACTCGCTGGAGGCCTTCGAGAAGCGCGAGGGCCCCAAGGCCAGCCTGCTCACCTACCTGAACCGGCTGAGCCTGGACACGCGGCAGGAGGAAGAGGACGAGGTGCCGGGCGGCAACCGGCGCGTCACCCTGATGACGGTGCACTCCTCCAAGGGGCTGGAGTACCGGCTCGTCTTCTTCATTGGAATGGAGGAGGACCTGATGCCTCACAAGGGCATGCAGGGGGAGCCCCAGAACCTCGAGGAGGAGCGCCGGCTCTGCTACGTGGGCATCACCCGGGCCAAGGAGCTCCTCTATTTGACGCGGGCCGCCATCCGGGTGAAGCGAGGGAAGGATGTCCCCTGTACGCCCTCCCGCTTCCTGGAGGACCTGCCGCCCGAGACGGTGGAGCTGATCGACCTGGAGGCCCCTCGGACGGGGGCCCCCACCGCACAGGAGAAGAACTTCTTCGCCAACCTCAAGGAGCGCTTCAAGGCCAAGGGGGCAGGCGGGGGACCGGCCCCAAGCTAGGGTGACCCGGCTCCAGGGCCCGGGTGCCGGGTGATCGCAGGGTTTGTGGCGCAGGCATGCGGCACGGTCTTGACTTACCCCCTGGCTCCTCCTAAGAGGGTCGGCCTTTCCGGGCCACCCCATGGAGTATTCAGGGAGGACCCGTGGTTGGTTCGACTATGTCAGGCGGCCTGCGCACGCGGCTGCCGCAGCAGAGTTTTGGAGTGCACACAATGTCGCAGAGGACCTACAGCGCGAAAGCGTCGGATATCAAGCGCGATTGGCACGTGGTGGACGTCTCGGACAAGGTGCTGGGCCGCGCCGCCAGCCAGATCGCCACGCTGCTCAAGGGCAAGCACAAGGCCATCTACACCCCGTCCATTGACACCGGGGACCACGTCATCGTCATCAACGCCGCCAAGGTGAAGGTGACGGGGACCAAGGAGCAGGAGAAGCTCTACTACCGCCACTCGCGGGCGGGCTTCCCCGGCGGCTTGAAGATCACCAACCTCCAGAAGCTGCGCCAGCGGCACCCTGAGGACATCATCATCAACGCCGTGCGCCGCATGCTCCCGCGCAGTGCGCTGGGCCGGCAGATGATGACCAAGCTCAAGGTCTACGCGGGTGACACCCACCCCCACGCTGCGCAGAAGCCTGCCGCGCGTTCGGTTGAGGCGTAGCCTTCTTCCCACCTTTGATGACGAGAGCAGAACCCCATGCCTATCAATCCTGAGAATGGTTTCTACGCCACTGGCCGCCGCAAGGAGGCCACCGCCCGCGTGTGGCTCAAGTCCGGTGATGGCACCGTGACGGTCAACGGGCGCGACATCAACAACTACTTCGGTCGCGAGACCTCCAAGATGGTGCTCTTCCAGCCCCTGGAGATCCTCGAGCAGAAGGGCAAGGTCGACCTGACCGTCAACGTGAAGGGCGGCGGTCTGTCCGGCCAGGCGGGCGCCATCCGCCACGGCATCGCCCGCGCGCTGTGCGCCTTCAACCCGGAGTTCCGCCCGGTGCTGAAGAAGGCCGGCTTCCTCACCCGCGACGCCCGCGCCGTCGAGCGCAAGAAGTACGGCCAGCCGGGTGCGCGCCGCCGGTTCCAGTTCTCCAAGCGCTAGGCTGTCTGCTCCTCATGGGAGCGATCTGCGGCGGGGGTTCCCTCAAGGGGGCCTCCGCCGTCGTGTTTTCGGGGGGCGGGGGGGATCTTCGCCCGGCCCGAGGGCGGTGTTAGCATCGCCTCCGACCATGGAACTCAACGAGATTCTGCAGATCGCGCTCCGAGGCGGCGCCTCGGACATCCACCTGAAGGCCGGACTCCCACCCATGTTCCGCGTGGACGGATCCCTCGTGCCCCTGAAGGACGGCAAGCGCTTGCCGCCGGAGGAAGTGGCGCGGATGGCGTTCGGCATCATGAACGAGTTCCAGAAGGAGAAGTTCAAGGCGAGCAACGAGGTGGACCTTGCCTACGGAGTGCCCGGCCTCGGCCGCTTCCGCGTGAACATCTTCCAGCAGCGCGGCACCATCGGCGCGGTGCTGCGTGTCATCCCCTTCAAGGTGATGACCATCAAGGATCTGCTCCTGCCGCCCATCCTCGAGAAGCTCGTCAGTGAGGAGCGCGGGCTGATCCTCGTCACGGGGACGACGGGCTCGGGTAAGTCCACCACGCTCGCGGCGATGATCGATCACATCAACGCCAACGAGACCAACCACATCATGACGGTGGAGGACCCGATCGAGTTCCTCATCCGCGACAAGCGCTCCATCATCAACCAGCGCGAGGTGGGTGTGGACACGCTGTCCTTCTCGCAAGCGCTCAAGAGCGCGCTGCGGCAGGACCCGGACGTCATCCTCGTGGGCGAGATGCGTGACTACGAGACCATCGAGACGGCGCTCCATGCGGCGGAGACGGGCCACCTGGTGATGTCGACGCTGCACACGCTGGATGCCACGGAGACGATCAACCGCATCGTGTCGGCCTTCCCTCCGCACCAGCAGAAGCAGGTGCGCCTGCAGCTGGCCGCGGTGCTCAAGGCGGTGGTCAGCCAGCGCCTCATTCCGCGCTCGGACGGCAAGGGCCGCGTGGCCGCGGTGGAGGTGCTGCGCGTGACGGCGCGTGTGCGCGAGCTCATCGAGGACAAGGACCGCACCAAGGAGATCCACGACGCCATTGCGCAGGGCTTCGACTCCTACGGGATGCAGACCTTCGACCAGTCGCTGATGGGGCTGGTGCGCAACAATCTCGTCTCGTACGAGGAGGCGCACCGGCAGGCGACGAACCCGGACGACTTCGCGCTGCGCTTCTCGGGCATCAGCGGCACGGCCGACTCCAAGTGGGACAACTTCGACGGCAAGGCCGGCGAGGCCCGCCCGGTGCCCGGCTCCGCGGCGTTCGCGCAGAAGGGGCAACCTGCGGCCGCGGCTCCAGCGGCGGGTGGTCGTCCAGGCCCGGCGACTCCTGCTCCGGGCGTGCGTCCTCCGCCTCCGCCGGCGGCCGCGGGGGCTGCTCGTCCTCCGGCCGCGGGTGGGGCGCGTCCTCCTCCGCCGCCGGCCGCTGCGGGTGGCGGCGACGACGACTTCAGCATCGAGCGCTTCTGATCCCAGAGGGGAGAAGCAGGCAACGGCCCTCCTCAGCAGTCCGGGGAGGGCCGCTGCATTTCTGCCGATACCGAGCGCATCGTGTCCAGCTCGCCCGAGTGCGGGAACGCGGGCGGAGCTGCCGGCGTTACGACCGGGTGTTCTGCGTGGGCTGCTCCTGCAGCTCGGGGAACTTGCCCAAGACCTCCTGGACGTCGGCCGGGAAGTCTGAGAACTCCTGCACCTGGCGAACCTCGATCACTTCGTTCTCCGAGGCGGGGCAGCGCGACGCCCATTCGATCGCCTCTTCCTTCGACTTCACCTGGATCATCCAGTAGCCGCCGAGGACCTCCTTCGCCTCGGTGAAGGGTCCGTCGGTCACCTTGGCCTTCCCGCCGGGGAACGAGATGCGAGCGCCCATCGAGGGCGGGTGGAGGCCATCGAGCGCAAGCAGCACGCCGGCCTTCTGCAGGGACTCGTTGTACTTCATCATCGCATCAACGCCCTTGGCGTCCGGCATCGCGCCCGGCGCAGCCTTCTCGTACCCCTTGGGGATCATCAGCATCATGAAGCGCATGGTCGGCTTTCCTTTGGGTTGCGGGTTGGGAGCCCTTGAACCTGGGCCCTACTGTCTCGTCGAACCTGGGTCCGCGAGATCGACACGTCGAATCCTTTTTTCCATGGCGGCCCTAACGGCTTGAAATCCCAGGACTTCGAGCAGCCTGCCGAGCTGCGCTTCCTGGCTCCCCTTGACGGCTTAGGGGAAGCGGGGCACTCTCCCCTAAGATGAAAAGGGGAGAGGTTCATGGGTGACACGTCGCTGGAGCTGCTGCAGGGCACGCTGGACGTGCTGATGCTCAAGGCCCTGTCGTGGGGGCCGCAGCATGGCTACGGGGTGGCCGAGCTCATCCGGATGCGCAGCGGAGAGGCGCTGAAGGTGGAGGAGGGCGCGCTCTACCCGGCGCTGCACCGGCTCGAGCGGCGCGGCTGGCTGGAGTCCGAGTGGGGCGTTTCGGAGAACAACCGGCGTGCCAAATTCTACCGGCTGACCGGGGCGGGCCACGCCCAGCTGCGCGCCAGCACCGAGCACTGGCTGGCTTATGCGGACGCCGTCACGCGCGTCCTGCAGTCGGCCTGAGGACGCGGGCGACCCATGGCTGAAGACAACGCGCGGCGCGCACGCCCTTGGCCGTTCCGGCGCCTGTTGCGCCTGGCGGTGCGGCCGCCTGCGCTCGAGCAGGATGTGGACGAGGAGCTGCGCTTCCACCTCGAGCTGAGCGTGGAGCGGCTCGTGCAGAGCGGGATGGCGCCGGAGGCGGCGCGCGAGGAGGCGCTGCGGCGCTTCGGGGACGTGGCGCACTACCGCGACACGTGTGTGGAGCTGAGCCGTCGAAGGGAGCGAGAGATGGGGCGGGCCCTGCGGTGGGGAGCGCTGGTGCAGGACGTGCGGTACGGGGTGCGCGGCCTCTTGCGCACGCCAGGCTTCACGCTGGTGGCGGTGCTCACGCTGGCGCTGGGCATCGGCGCCAACACGGCCATCTTCGGTGTGGTGCGCGGGGTGCTCCTGCGCGAGCTGCCGTACCCCGAGCCCGAGCGCCTGGTGCGGCTGTGGCAGGTGGCACCCGAGAACCCCAAGGGGGCCTTCTCCTTCCCGGACTTCGAGGACTGGCGCACCGGGGCGCAGTCGCTGGAGGCCGCTGGCGCCTGGTTCTACGCTGAGGGCCGGACAGGCGGGGACCTGGTGGGCGACGGCGAGCCGCAGCGCCTGTCGATCGCCTATGTGACGGACGGTTTCTTTCAGGCGCTCGGCCGTACCCCTCAGCTCGGTCGCCCGCTGCAGGCCCAGGACCACGTGCCTGGCCAGGCGGACGTGCTGGTGCTCAGCCACGGGCTGTGGCAGCGCCGCTTCGGCGGCTCGAAGGACGTGGTGGGCAGCACTGTGACGCTCGACGGCAAGCCCTGCACCGTGGTGGGCGTCATGCCGCGCGGCTTTGACTTCCCTTCGCCCTCGGCCGAGGCGTGGCTGCCGGTGGCCTCCCTCACGCAGAACAGGGTTCCATGGCAGCAGCGGGCATCGCGCTGGCTGGCGGGGGTGGGCCGGCTCAAGCCGGGCGTGACGCTGGCCACGGCGCGCGCGGAGCTCGACGGCATGGCGCGCAGTCTCGAGGCCGAGCACCCCGACTCGAACACGCGCTTCAGTGGCGCCACCGTGGTGCCTCTGCATGAGTCAATGGTGGGAGAGGTGAAGACGAGCCTGCTGGTGCTGCTCGGCGCGGTGGCCTTCATCCTGCTCATTGCCTGCGCCAACCTCGCCAACCTGCTCCTCGCGCGCGGCACGGTGCGCGAGCAGGAGATCGCGGTGCGTGCGGCGCTGGGGGCCTCGCCGGGGCGGCTCGCGCGCCAACTGCTCACCGAGAGCCTGCTCCTGGCACTGGCTGGCGGGCTGCTGGGCCTTGGTATCGCGGTGCTCGGGTCCGAGGGCCTCGTCCGGCTGGCGTCCGGGCGGCTGCCGCGGGCGGGCGAGGTGGAGCTGGACGGCTCGGTGCTCGCGTTCACGCTGGGCCTGTCGGCCCTCACGGGCGTGCTGTTCGGTCTGCTGCCCGCGCTGCGGGCGGCGGCGCCTTCGCTGCAACCTCTGCTCAAGGGCGCCTCGCCGGGCCAGGGGTCGGGGGGTGGGCGGCGCCTGAGGGGCGGGTTGGTGGTGGCGGAGGTCGCGCTCGCAGTGATGCTCGCCAGCGGGGCGGGGCTCGCGGCGCGAAGCCTGGCGCACCTGCTGTCGACGGACATGGGCTTTGACGCGCAGGGCGTCGCTGTCGTCGGCTTCAGCATCGGCTCCTCGCACAGCGAGGAGCTGACGACGTACTACCAGCGGGTGCTCGAGGCGGTGCGCGCGGTGCCCGGGGTGGAGTCTGTCGGGGCCGCCAAGACGCTGCCCGGCCAGTCCGACGTGGAGATGCTCCGCGTGGCGGTGCCGGGCAAGCCTGAAGAGCTCGTGCGCGCCAACGTGCTGCACATCAGCCGCGACTACTTCCGTACCCTGCACATCCCCGTGAAGGCCGGCCGTGACTTCACCGATGATGACCGGGGCGGGGAGAACGCCCGGCGCGTGGTGGTGGTCAACGAGGCGTTCGTGCGCCGCTACGGGCTGGAGGGCGATCCGGTCGGGCAGACGCTCGCGCTGGGTGGACCGCCGGTGACGATCGTCGGCGTGGTGGGGGACACCCGGCAGGCAGGCCCCTCCGAGCCGGCCGAGCCGATGCTCTACCTGCACGCCCTGCAGAACATCCGCGTCGGCGTGAACCTGCTGGTGCGCGGCCGCGGAGACCCGCTGCGGGTGGCGGCCGACGTGCAGAAGGCGGTGTGGAGCGTGGACTCGAACCAGACCATCACCCGCATCACCAGCCTCGAGCAGGTGATGAGCGAGGGGGTGGCGCGTCCGCGGCTGCTCGCCGTGCTGATGGGCCTGTTCGCGGCGCTCGGGCTCTTGCTCGGCGCGGTGGGCATCTACGGGGTGCTGGCGTACACGGTGAGCCAGCGGCGCCGGGAGATCGGCGTGCGGCTGGCGCTCGGTGCTACGCCCGGGGACGTGCTGCGGATGGTGGTGGGCGGGGGCCTGCGGCTGGTGGGCGTGGGCCTCGCGGTGGGCCTCGCGGGCGCACTCATGCTCGCACGGCTCATGGACAGCGTGCTCTATGGGGTACGCCCGCACGACCCCATCACCTTTATCTCCGTAGTGGTGGGGCTGCTGGGCGTGGCCCTGATCGCCAGCTGGCTGCCGGCGCGGCGGGCCACGCGTGTACCGCCGGCCGTCGCGCTGCGGGCGGAGTAGAGGAGGGACCGCCGCTGAACCGGAGCTGTCCGAGCTGCCGGCTCTAGCAGTCCCGGCCGTAGAGGTAGTCGAACACCGCGACCTTGTGGGACTCGGGGAAGAGCAGGACGTAGGTGTGGGTGAACTCGCAGTAGTCGGGCGCCGTCATGTGCTCGTCGTAGAGGTGGTGCACCTGCACGGCCTCGGTGCCGTTGCCCACGTCGGTGAGCAGGGCCGGGTGGAGCTGGAAGTCCGGGTTCGCCTGGGCGACGAACTGCGAGTAGGAGAGGAGCTCCTCGCCCCAGTAGCTGATCCCTCCGCGCTGGTCGGCCACGGCCTCCACGGCCCGCTGGAGCCACGGCGTGGCGGTGGTGCTCCACGGAAAGCTGTAGGCCTCCAGCTCGCCGTGGCACGTGGACCAGTTCTGCGTCTGGCACGCGGCGTTGCCGGCGCTCACCTTGGCTTGGAGGTTGGCGCTGAGCGGCGCGGAGGAGAGCGTCAGCGTGTAGAGACCGTAGTAGTCCCGGTAGAAGGCCCGGCACACCGGCCACATCTGCTGGGTGTAGGGCGCCTCTCCGCCCGCGCAGAACTCCGGCTGCTCGCTGCTGCCGTCGCACACGTAGAGGTAGTTGGCGTGCGCGTCATCCAGGCCGGTGCACACGTCGTACGCCTCCTGCGCCGTCATGCGCCGGCCGAGCACCGGGTCCACCTCCTCCACCCGGGCCTGGACGCAGATCTCGATGCGGGTGGCCACGTTGAGCTCGCACGAGGAGTACACCGACGGATCCAGCACCGGCGTGCAGGTGCCGTTGAGGCAGTCGAGCTGGAGGCGGAACTGCTTGCCGGAGCCGGCCCCGGCGCTCACCACCGCGAGGTACTCGCCCTGAGTGGGCAGGGCGACGCCAGCAATCTTGCTGAGCTGGCCGTAGCCGGCGTCATCGTCCTGGGCGAGCACCGTGGTGCCGTAGCTGCCATTGGCGGCCCGGGGGCCGTAGACGAAGAGGCCGGTATCCAGGCCCATGCTGCTGCCCAGGTGCGTCACCTCGAGCTTGAGATGAGCGCCGGCGCGCGCCTGGAAGCTGAAGGAGAAGTACTGAGGGTTGGTGGTGAAGCGCGTCTGCACGGAGCCGGGGACCGCTACCGAGCCCATGTACGTGGTGGCATCCAGGATGTTGCCGCTGGCGGGTGGAGGGGGCGCGTAGAGCACCCGCTGAGCCACGGTGTCCAAGGAGGCCGAGTCCTCGTCGAGGAGGACATCGGTGGGACCGCAGGCACTCGCCAGCAGCGCGGGCACGAGCCAGAGGGTCTTCAGGTTGAGACGCATGGGACTTCCTCGGGGTCTGGGGGGCGGGTGCCGCTCTGCCACAGGCTCGTGGCAAAATCAATCCAGACGAGGATTATCTGTAAAACAGGTCAGCAGCTTGAGCCGAAGGGGTTTAGGCTGTGTGAGGGTGCGTGAGGGGAGAGGGCCATGAGCACGAAACCTCGAGTTCTGCTGGTAGGGGCAGGGGCCATTGGCCAGGTGTTCGGCTGGTTCCTCCAGTCGGCCGGCTGCGAGATCTCCTTCCTGGTGAAGGAGAAGCATGCCGAAGAGGCCCGCCGGGGCTTCACGCTCTACGAGCTCGGCCTCTTCAAGCGGTCCCCCGCGCCGATGACGTTCTCCGGCTTCGGTGTCCACGTCTCCACCGAGGAGGTCGCTGCCCAGCGCTGGGATCAGGTCTGGCTCTGCGTCTCCTCAACGGCTCTGCGCGCCGGGAGCTGGGTGGACGCACTCGCCCGAGTCACGGGAGAGGCGACCTGGGTCATGCACCAGCCCGGGCTTCATGACCGCGACTGGCTGTCACAGCGGGTTTCTCCGGGGCGGCTCGTCGCTGGAATGGTTCCGTTTCTCAGCTTCCATGCGCCTCTTCGGCCCGGAGCGTCGGCTCTGGGGCCTGGGACGGCCTTCTGGTTCCCCCCTCTGTCGCGAGGCCTGTTCAGCGGCCCCGAGGAACGCCTCCAGCAGGTCCTCCGGACGCTGCGGGCAGGCGGGTATCCAGCTCGGCGCCACCGTGACGTGGCGCGCGCCATCGCCGTCCCCTCCGCGGTGCTGACCACCTTCGTGGATGGACTGGCGGCGGCGGGGTGGAGCTTCGAGCGATTCCTCGCGCCGGAGTCCCTGGCGCAGGTCCATCGGGCCGCGCAGGAGGCTGTGCGGATCGCTGCATGGCACACGCAGCAGTCTGCCGCCCTCCTCCTCCCGCTCCTGCGCCCCCTCCTGTTCAAGGTGCTGCTGCCGCTTGCTTCCAGGATGGTGCCCTTAGACTTCGAGGCCTATCTCGAGGTCCACTTCACCAAGGTCGGGGAGCAGACACGGTTGATGGTGCGTGAGTACCTCGAGCTGGGCAGCAAAGCGGGGCTGCCCGTCGAGGCGCTGCGAGCCTCCACGGAGCGCCCGCCCAAGCAACTTGGAGGCGGGTGAGAGGCCTGCCCACGCTCACTCGAACTCGAGCGCGCGCTGGAAGTCGGCGGGGTTGGTGGCCGCGCTGCGGGCCGTGTCCAGGGAGATGACGCCCTCGCGGTACAGCTTGCTGAGGTGCTGGTCGAAGGACTGCGTGCCGTAGGTGTCGCGGCCCTTCTCGATGACGTCCTTGATCTCGTTGGCCCGGTCCTCGCGGATGTACTCCTGGACGGTCTTCGTCTGGACCATGATCTCCAGCGCCACCGCGCGCCCCTTGTTGTCCGCGCGAGGCAGCAGCCGCTGGGAGATGGTGGCCATGAGGCTGTCGGCCAGACGCAGGCGCACCATCGCCTGCTCCTCGGCGTTGAACACCGAGATGAGCCGGTTGATGGTGCGCGAGGCATCCGTCGTGTGCACCGTGGAGAGCACGAGGTGGCCCGTCTCGGACGCCTTGAGCGCGATGTCGATCGTCTCCGTGTCGCGCATCTCGCCCACGAGGATGACGTCCGGGTCCTGCCGGAGCGCCGAGCGCAGCGCGATGGCGAAGTTGCTCGTGTCCGGACCGATCTCCCGCTGGGAGATGGAGGACTTGACGTTCTTGTAGATGAACTCGATCGGGTCCTCGATGGTGAGGATGTGCAGGCTCTCGTTGCGGTTGATGTGGTCAATCATCGCCGCCAGCGTGGAGCTCTTTCCCGAGCCCGTGGCTCCCGTCACCAGCACCAGGCCGCGCTCCTGGCTGGCGATCGACTTGAGGACCTCCGGCAGCCCGAGCCCCTCGATGGTCGGCACGTTGGCCGGGATGATGCGGAGGATGATCGCGAGGGTGCCGCGCTGCCGGTAGATGTTCACCCGGAAGCGGGCGACCCCGACCAGGCCATACGAGGAGTCGTGCTCCTGGATGGCGTCGACCCGGTTCTTTATCTCCGGATCATGGATGAGGTGGAGGGCCACCTCTCGCGTGTGCTCGGGCGCCAGCTTCTCCGTGCGCAGGGGGCGGAGCACCCCGTTGACGCGGTAGATGGGCGGATCGCCGGGCCGGAAATGGATGTCGGAGGCGCCGTTCTGCACGCCCACCGTCAGGAGCTTGTCGAGTGTCGCCTTGTCCAGGGTCCTTACCTCGTGAAGGTGCTGAACCGTAGCACCTTGGGGCCCCTGTCCAGAAGGTGGCCCTACTCATGCTCCCAGTGAAGCGGGCGCCAAGGGCTGGATGGCGCCCACGGCAGGGACCAATTGTGCGAGTGTCCGCTGCACAGAGTGGCGGCCTGGGCGATGGGGCCTGTGGCCGCAGCGGCACCCGGAGGCAACAGGATGGCCAGGCAACCGCTGGCGGCGAAGATTCTGGAAGGTGCGCTCGACTGGGTGAAGCGGCTGCCCTCGGCTCTGTCGGCGGACGTGGCAATCGATGTGGGGCGCAAGCGGGTGAGGCTGTCGCACGCTCGCGTGGAGGCGCTCACACGGCAGGTGCTGCGCAATGTGAAGGCACTGGAGCTGCGCAGCTGGGAGCCAGGGCCGGCGGTGTACGACGTGCGGCTCTCCGTGAGCACCTGGCGCCTGCGGGTGGAGGCCACGCTGGAGCGCGTCGAGCTGGCCGCCGGGGGCTACAAGCTGTGGCTGCGCACGCCTGGAAAGGTGGAGCTGGAGGAGTCCATGGCCATGTCCGCGCTGATGGGGGTGCTGCGGGCAGGAGTGGGGCAGGGGCCTGTGCGAGCCCTGGCGGAGAAGCTCCTGCCGCCGGGTCTGCGCTGGGACGGAAAGGTGCTGGAGGTGGAGGGGAGGCTTCCGAAGGAAGGTGCGATCTCGGCGAGGCTCTTCGAGACCTCGGCGCTGGCGATGTCGGCCGAGCACTGCGAGGAGGGGCTGTGGCTGTCGGCGGAGGCATGGCCGGGACTGATCGATCTGTTGCAAGCGGCCTTCGGCACGGACCTCCCGCGCAAGCCGCCAGGGACCTGACTCAGCCCCCTCCGCCTTCGCTCTGGAGCGTCTGGGCAGCGCGCTTGATGGCACACCGGATGCGAACGTACGTACCGCACCGGCAGACGTTCTCGCTCATGGCTGCGTCGATGTCCGCGTCGGACGGCTGAGGGTTCTTCCGCAGGAGATCGACCGCCGCCATGATCTGGCCCGGCTGGCAGAACCCGCACTGGGCGACATCCTCGGCAATCCAGGCCTGCTGCACGGGATGGAGGCCCTGGCCTCCGAGCCCCTCGATGGTCGTCACCTGCCGGCCTGCCACGCCGCTCACCGGCTGCATGCAGGGACGGAAGGCCTG
>NZ_DASPHO010000535.1:0-18214 GCF_035629615.1 Hyalangium sp.
GGCTCCTCCGAGACCTGCGAGAGCATCGACACGGTGCTCGAGCTGGTCGCCGCGGATGGGACGACGATCCTCTCCACGGATGATGATGGAGGGATCAACCGTTGCTCCTCCATCGACCCGTCCGTTGACGGGGAAGTGCGCAGGCTGCCCGCAGGCACCTACTTCGCCCGGGTCACCGCCTACAGCGAGACGATCCCTGCCTACTCACTCTTCATCCGCTACGTGGCGCTCTGCGGTGACGGCGCGGTGACGGGCTCCGAGGAGTGTGACGGGACCGTGAACTGCACCGCCACCTGCGAGCGTGTCCAGGTCTGTGGCGACGGCCACCTCGACTTCCCGGAGTCCTGCGAGGATGGCAACACGACGAATGGAGATGGGTGCAGCAGCACGTGCAGCGTCCCAGGGCTGCAGGGCGAAGTGGAGCCGAACAACACTCATTCCGAGGCAGATGCCCGCGCAGGCGGCTCCCAGCCGGTCCTCATCACCGGCGCCACGGGCTTCTCCAGCACGCTCGCCACGGCGAGTGACGTGGATGTCTACAAGATGCAGCTGCAGGCCCCGCAGGTCGTCCGTCTGGAGAGCTACAAAGGAGGGCTCGGCCGGTGCATGTCCGGCCTGGATTCGATCCTGTGGCTCGAGAACACGGACCGCACGCTGAGAGAGTCGGACGATGACGGGGGACTCGGGTTGTGCCCGGCACTGACCCTGTCGCTGGAGGCGGGCGCCTACTACGTGAGCATGGAGCGCTTGGGAGGGGACCAGGTGGAGTCCTACCTCCTGGAGGTGGCGTTCCAGAGCAACGCGGGGACCGAGTCCGAGGGCAACGACACGCGCGCGAGTGCCAACCCTCTGAGCGGCCCGGACAGCGTCATCTCTGGCTCCATCCCCGCCACGACGGACGCGGACTACTTCCGGCTCAGTGTGACCCAGGGCCAGTCCATCCGGGCGGAGATCATCGAAGGTGGCACGAAGAGCTGTAGCGACTCCGAGATGGAGTCGGAGCTGGCGCTGTTCAATGAGGCCGGGACAGAGCTCGTCTCAGATACCTTCGGGGGCCAGGGCAGCTGCTCCATGATTAACGGACGGGACTTTTGGTACTCCGAGGCGGGCAACCTGCCGGCTGGGAACTACTACCTCCGTGTCCGGTCCAGGCCGGACGCGGCCGCCGGCAAGGAGACCTTCGACTACCGGCTCTCTGTCACCCTCCGCTAGGAGCGCCCGGAGTCTTCGCGCTGTGGAGGCCCCAGGAGGGTGCTGGCGTACGTGAGTGATGCCTGGAGGCCTCGCCCCACGGCTTCGGCTCCGCCCCGTTCGAGGGAGCGCTTCGGAACGGTCGCTCTCGCGAGCTCAGCAGTTGACGAACACGGCGGAGTGAATCTCCCGGTCGAATCGCTGGCCCGTTGGGCCAGGGATCACGCAGCCGACACCTTCTTCAGCTCGGCCCCGCACGAAGAGGTCCTCATAGGACGAGTGTTGCTGCCCTTCGTAGATCCACCGGGTCTTGATCGTCACTCGGATGCACCGCTTCGCGTGCCGGTTCTTGCAGAAGACATAGCCGCTTCCAAATGCGCAGAGGTTGGGCACGACTCTGGACTCAAGGACGACGTAGTCCCTTGCGTCCTCGTCTGCGTTGGCTCCCATGAGCAGGCTGAGTGATTCCTCATTGTCTTCCACCTGCTCCCCTCGCTTGGGGAGCTTCAGGGCAGCAAGGAAGTCGGCGAAAGCCTTGGCGTCCGGTGTGGCGTACCTCCTGGGGGAACCGGCGAGGCTCATCACGCAGATGAACCCGCCACCCTGATCGACCAGTTCGACCACGCACTTGAGAGTGATCGAGTTGAGCATCAGCCAAGCGTCGATCTTCCACTGAGCCAGGCGCCGGAGCGTCTTCAGCTTGTAGGACTTGTCGCCGGGGATGATCATCTCGCCGGTCCGGTCCTTCTCGTTGACCGCGAGCCGGTACGGATAGGACCCGTTGGAGTCGCTGAGGATGGTTTCGAATACCTGATCTGGCATGGCCTGTTCCTATGAGGTGGTTGGGGAAAATGTGCAGGTACCGCTGGTGCGCGGTTCGGTACTTGTCAGTCATGCCTCGAATACAATGCCTTGATCGCAACGATGTCTCGCGGAGAGAGCTCGCGCTGGCCATTCCGAGGCTGCGCTCTCATGATCGAGGCTGACTCAGACGAGTGGCCAAGCCCGAGTGCATGGCCAAGCTCGTGAATCATATAGGTCTGCAAGTCGAGCACTCCCTGGGTCATGGTCGAGGCCCACTTCGTCGCTGCTCTGAAGTGTACGTTCCCACTCCAGCGCGTTCCTGGAGCAAACGCATGCGCGACCGTTGGCGGCTGGAGCGACGCGCCGTCGCCGTGGCGATCAGGCGTGAAGGAAATCTGGATGTCAGCCGTATGGAATGCGTCCACCCATTGGAGCGACAAGGGAACCTGCGACTGCCAGACCCTGCTTGCCTCACGAGCGACGTCTCGCGTCCAGCCCGGGGCATCGGGATCGACCGCGAGGGTCACCGTGCTCTTCTCCCAGCGTGCAGGTGCGCGCGGCCCGCTCTTCCAGAAGTGAGACGCGTCAAGGTCCGAAATGCCGCAGCGGGGTTTGTCGAAGTCGCGCCAGGTCTGTTCGTCCACGGTTCCGCTGATCGGAAGGTGCTGCATCTGAAAGTAGCCGAGCTCGGAGAGATAGGCCTGTGCTGCCGTCAGTTCCTCCGGAGCCGAGGCGAGCGGGGCTTCGTGCTGACGCTCACAGCCCATGAGGCAGGCAAGTCCTACGGCGAAGCCCCATCTCGAAGGCAACGGCACTAGAGGGTGTAAGCGAGCCAACTGCCTACCTCCATGGGACGCTCGTGGACAAAGACGGGCTGTTGCACCATCAGACCGAACTTCAGCTTCGTCGAAGGCTGGAACACGAGTTCCGCTCCCGCTTTCGAGGCCGGAGCAACGAAGGTTTTTGCACCAGCGGTCATGGAGGCCCTCAATGACAGAAGCATTTCGGGCCGCACCAAGTAGCCGTAGCCGACGGCAAGGCGGGTGCCGTACCCCCACCCGAGCGATCCGACGCGAGGCCCAGCTTGCAGCGAGAAGTCGAGCCCTAAGGCTATCAGCCGGTATTTCGCCCCGAGATCCGCACTTCCGCCGACCTCGCCCCCCAGCCCAGTCGCTTTGACCTGCGCGAAGCAGGTGAAGGCGAACTCCTTGTCTTTCTTCTTTGAACAGAGATCCGGACCTACTCGCAGGCCGAAGTCGCCGTTGCTATCGCGCGAGTCCTCAAGGAGATCTGTTCCTCGAATCGTAAAGAGAAGCGTGGGAGCCCATGCTTTGACCGACTTGTACGTGAACGTCACCATGGCATCGAGACTCGTGCCCAGGGCAGTGGAGTCTATTCCATACGCGCCAGTACCTTGGAGTTCGACTTCCACTGGGTTTTGCAAGCGGGCTCGAAGAGGCGCATCGGGACCATCCATCAACTCGAAGAATGCGTCATCTGTCGGACTTGTCGGGCCGCGCCCGAAGTAGTCGATGTCGGCCAGGGCTGCACTTGCTCCCAGTTGAATGATCACGAAGAGGATGAAGCAGCAGTGACGCATCATGTAACACTCCCTTCGGGGATGACACGGGGGCCGCACGCTGCTCGAAGAGCAACGCGGCGGCGAACATGAACTGAGTACTCTCAGAACGGCGCGCGCGGCTTTTCTTGGAGAGGAATTATCGTTCTTTTTTTCAGAACGCGTTTTCAGAGCAGCTCGCGTCGAGGCCGAGCGCCCTGCAGGACTGAACCACTCTCAGCAGCCGCTCCTCTGCCTGGACTCGCTGGCCCTGGGCCTCCTCATGCCGCGCGAGCAGCCGCTCGGCCTTGAGGCGGAAGCGAGGCTCCGGCAGATCCACAGCGAGTGTCGCCAGCTCCGAGGGCTCGCCCAGACCGGTGCGCAGCAACGCCCCGAGCAGCACGTCTCGCTCCTCGGACTTCCGCAAGCGCTCCACCAGAGCGGCGGGATCGGTCAGCTCGCCCCGCAGCAACCGCCCGTACTCACGGGCCAGGGGAGCCCGGATCGCGAAGTCTCGTCCCGCCACGCCTTGTACGACGTCCCCCAGCACGGCAGCACCGCCCGCGAGACGATCCAGTTCCTCCGCGAGTGGGAGCAACCCTCGGGCCTGCTCCCCGCTGACAGCCGAGCGCGCCGCCTCATGGAGCGCCATCCGGGCCACCTCGGGGTGCCGACGCGCCTCTTGTCGGAGATCCTCCCCCGGCTGAGACAGGCGCTGCAGAAAGGCCTCCACCTCCTGCTGTTGGAGGGCCTGGCGCCCCAGCCGCAGCTTGCGAAGCGCCTCCGCCTGCCGCTGCGCCTCCTCGCTCCAGCCGGGTTCCCCCCGCCCCGCCACCTCCGCGAAGGCCTCCTCCGCCTCCTGCGCCAGCCCCAGCTCCCGCAGGGCTAAGGCTCGGTTCCACATCGCCTGGTCATCGCGTGGCTGGACGGCCCACACGCCTCGCAAGAGGACGAGCGCCTCCGCAGGCGCCCCGGTCTGGAGCCGGAGGACCGCGAGATCATTGGCACGCTCGGCAGAGGGAGACATGCGCTCGAGGAAGGCCGCAGCCTGCCCGGGGGCCCCCTGGAGCAGGTAGGCGGTGGCGACCCCCGCCAGATCCCCCTGCTCCTCCCTCCTGGCGAGCTCCTCCAGCGACAGTGCCTGCGCGCTGGCCTCCCCACTCCGCATGGGCACATAGGGGCGGTGACGCGCCAGGGAAGGATGGCTCAGCCGGGCCTCCAAGGGGCGTGTGGCGCCCGGAGAGAAGTCCAGATCTGCCGTGGGCTGTCGTGTGGTGAAGTACACGAGCGCCACAAGCGAGACGGCCAGTGCAACCAGGCCAGCGCCCCGGCGCCCCCAACTGCGCTTCCAAAGGGGCTGGATGTGCGCCCGTGGCGCCTCGGGCTCGCCCTCGGCATAGGCAGCCGCCGCCATCATCTCCAGATGGAGGGCCTCCCTCAGCCGTGCCTCACAGGAGGCACAGCCGAGCACGTGAATGCGGAAGCGCTCCGCCTCGGAGGGCTCCAGCTCCTCATCCACGAAGAGGTCGAGGTTGTCGCAGAGGCCACTCATGAGCGCCGTCCTTGATCCGCTTCAGTGAGGAGCCCCCGGAGCTCCCGACGGGCCTCGGAGATCCAGGCGCCCACGGTACCCGTCGGGACACCCAGCTTCTGGGCGATCTCCCGATAGCGCAGCCCCTGAGCGTGCAGCTCGTAGGCCTCACGATGCTTCGGCTTCAGGCGGCCGACCGCCGCACGGAACTGCTCCGAGGAGAACTCCCCCCACTTCTCCTCGAGGCCCTCTTCCGGGGAGACCGCCTCCGATTGAACTAGGCGCAGCCCGGGGAGCTGCTCCTGTTCCGCGCGCCGCTGGCGGTAGAGATCGAAGAACCGGTTGGTGAGCGTCGTGCACAACCACCCTCGGCGCGCCGCGTCACTGGCAGAGGCCAGCTTGTCGAACTCCTGCAGCGCGCGTGCGAGTGTCTCCTGCACCAGATCCTCCGGCTCTACCGAGCCCCGGCTGCTCAGCTTCCGAGCCAGGCTCAGCAGCAGGGGACGGTAGTCACGGCTGAGCTTCTCGAACTGGTGAGACTCTTTCGGCATCAGCGCGACCATCAGCTGCACACCCGCCCTCGCCATCGGAAAATGCCCCGGAAAATCCTCCGGCTCTAGAACGGAGGCGGCCGGATTTCTTGGGAAGCATCTTCATGGCCCTTGGCGACACAGCCTATTCTGCCTGCCAGGCCCATTGACATGGGCCAGGAGCCTCCATGTCCCACGACCTCGCACCCCCCCGCTCTCGCAAGCAACGGGCCTGGCTGGCGGAGAACCTCGTTCAAGGGGTGGCGCCAGAGCGACTGGTGGCCCGACTGGAACAGCTCGGCCTGGCTCCCGCGGAAGCCCGGGAGGAGGTGGAAGCCGCCAGGAGGCACCCCCTGGTGCAGCAGGGAGCCCGGAATACCCGGCAGCTCGGCGAGCTCCTGTCTCTACTCCAGTCGTATACGGCGCTGCACCGCCAGTCCGGGTGGCACCAGCGCCTGGAGCGCCGGCAGAACCTCCCGCCCCACGAGTTCCTGGAGCGCTACTACTTCCCCAACCGGCCCGTGGTGCTTCAGGGGATGATGAATCACTGGCCCGCCCTGGAGTGCTGGCGCCCGGAGCGGCTCACCGAGCGGTTCGGCGACGTGGAGGTAGAGATCATGTCCGGCCGGGAGACGGATCCGGGGCATGACATCTCCCCGGACCGCTTCCGCACCCGGATCCGCTTGGGGGACTTTCTCCACAAGCTGCTCACCCAGGGCCCGAGCAACGACTACTACCTCACGGCTCGCAACTTCGCCCTCGAACGCTCGGAGCTCCGGGGAATGCTGGACGACGTGCGGCCGATCCCTGGCTACCTGCGGGCCCCGGGACCCAAGGACATCCGGCTCTGGGTAGGTCCGGCCGGCACCGTTACGGAACTGCACCACGATCTGAACGGGCACCTCTTCTGCCAGGTGTCCGGACGGAAGCGGTTCAAGCTCATCCCCATCTTCGAGATCGCCAGCGTCTACAACCAGCAGCGCTTCTGGAGCGCGGTGGACGCCCTGCGACCGGACCTGGAGCGCTACCCCGCCTACTGTGAGGCGGACATCCTGGACGTGGTGCTCGAGCCGGGGGAGATCCTCTTCCTCCCCGTGGGATGGTGGCACTGGGTCCACGCGCTCGACGTCAGCGTGTCAGCGACCTTCTCCTGTTTCGATCTGCCGGGCAAGCTCCCCTCGTGGCGAATCCACGCGTCCGAGCAGGCAGACCCGACGACGCTCACTTCGGCTTGATGGGGGGCTTCGACGGCGGCGGAGTGGGCGTGGGGCCCTTGGAATCGTCATCGGTCCCGTGACCGGGATGCGGGTTGGGAACAACGACCGGTACCGATGGATCTGGCTCACCCGGCTTCCTCGGCTTGCCTCCCGACGACCCTGGCTTCTTGTTCACGGCCGCTCCTTCGCAGATGTCCTGTGTCTGCTATAGGAAGGCCATGCCTTCCTGTCAACGCTCATGGCCATGAGCCCCAGAGAGTTCCAACGACGCAGGTGGATCGCTGAGAACCTCGCGCGGGGCGTCTCCGCCGAGCAACTCCTCGCCCTGTTGCTCCAGTTTGATGTGGATCCCTTTCAGGCACGCGCCGAGCTGGAGGCCGCCGCGGCTCACCCCGCCGTGAGGGCCGCGAGGCCACTCGCTCCCCGCCGTCAGGAGATCGAGGCGCTGCTGGATGTCTATTCCTCGCTCCATCAGCAGTCTCCGGAGGCAGGCCGGATCGACCGCCGGGTCCGGCTCTCTCCGGCGGAGTTCTTCGAGCAGTATTACTTCCGACACCGGCCGGTGGTCATGGAGGGGCTGCTCTCGGACTGGCCGGCCTCGAACCACTGGTCTCCCGAGTCCTTCGCGGAGCGCTTTGGCGACGTGGAGGTGGAGCTCATGGCGGGCCGGGAGACCATCACCGATCCAGACTTTCATGGCGACCTGCTCGTGAGGACGCTCCGGATGCGCGAGTTCGTCGCGCGGCTCCGAGCCGCACGGCAGACGAACGACTTCTACCTCGTGGCCCGCAACCACCTGCTCCAGAACCCAGCTCTCTCCGCTCTGCGGGACGAGATCCGCGCTCCCGCCGGCTTCGTCATCCCGGACCTTCGCGAGCCAGACAGCACCCACCTGTGGTTCGGACCTGCTGGCACGCTGTCCAATCTTCACCACGATGAGATCAATGTGCTCTTCTGCCAGGTGTACGGGCGGAAGCGGTTCTGGCTCATCCCCTCCTTCGAGATTCAACGCCTCTACAATGACCGGGGCTTCTACAGCGCTGTGGACATCCTCTCGTCCCAGCCCGAGCGCTACCCGGACTTCCAGCGCGCGAATGTGGCCAGCGTGATCGTCGGTCCAGGGGATGCGCTGCTCATTCCCGTGGGCTGGTGGCATGCCGTGCGGTCCCTGGAGGTGAGCATCTCCGTGACGTTCGTGCGCTTTGCGCTGCCCCAGCGCAACCACTGGCTGAAACCTTTCTGGATCGGTCCACCGCCGAGCCAGGACATCTCTCGAAGGAAGGCAGCCCCTCATGAACTCGCTCCCCCCGGAGGATGAAACCTCTCCCTTCGAGCCAGAGTGGCGTCAGTGGCTCGCCGAGAACCTGCTGCGCGGTGTGCCCCACACTCAGCTCGTGAACACGCTGGTGAAGGCGGGGGTCGAGGAGGAAGTGGCGCGCGCGTCCCTGGCGGTCGAGCTGCGCGATCCCTATCTTCAGGGTGCGCTACGGGCGGCGCAGATGCACTGGAAGCTGGAGGGGCTGCTGGAGGTCTACCGCCAGCTCTTCGAGCAGTCTGGAGCGCACCAGCAGGTGCCACGCCCTCAGCAGCTCACTCCCAGCGAGTTTTTCGAGCGCTACTACTTCCGCAACCAGCCCGTGGTGGTGCGCGGCGCTTTGGAGGACGTATCCACCCTGGGCACTTGGACCTGGAAGCGCGTCACCGGACAGATGGACGGGCTTCAAGTGGAGCCCATCCTGGAGGGAACTCCCACAGCTCCCCTCACTGTGCGCGAGTGGGCTCGCCGGAACTCAGCGGGTGAGTCAGGGCTGGCCTGCTGGGCCTCCGCTCCCTTGCTGGAGCGGGAGGACCTCCGTCCCCTGGCCAGTGTGCTCCTCCCCCCGCGCGGGTACACCGCCGAGGGACTGCACGCGAGTGGGGCTCGGCTGTGGCTTGAGGCAGTGGGAGCCGGGCCCCCGCCGATCCCTGCTCGGAGGAACCTGCTGCTCGGCCCGCTCTCGGGGCGGCGGAGCCTCCAGCTCATTCCCTCCTTCGAGCTCGCCCGCCTCCGCGGTGGCCTGTCCCCCGAGCAGTCCAGCCCTGCTCAGGCTTCCGCGCCCTTGTGCCTCGAAGTCGCGCTGGAGACCCCTGAGCTGGTGATGATCCCCGTGGGCTGGTGGTTTCGGAGCCTCGCCCTGGAGCCTGGCCTCTGGGTGTCCTTCGAGGCCTTTGCCGCACCCGAGCCCAACACCTCCTGGCGGAGCCCGGAGCCTGGGGAAGCAGTTCCTACTCCATACCCTCGGGAGTGACCTACGCCTTCTTCAAGTGCTTCCGGGCGAGATGGCTCAGGGCGGGAGAGCTGGCCTCGTCGAGGATGCGCTGAAGGCTCTCCTGGAACCTCGTTTCATGCTCCTGTCCAAGCGCCGGATGCGCGATCACAGCCTTGATGGCGTCATACATCAGCATCTCTTCGGGTGGCATGGCGTGAGGCACCAGCGTGTCCTCTTTCTGAGGAATAGGCCGCCGCTGATCCAGAAACTCCAACAGCAGCTCCAGTTCGCTGAGCACACCCGGCGCATTCGCTCGGTCGCGTGCGACCTCCAGCGCATCGAGGAGGACCGTCCAGTCGCACAAAGGGTCCAGCGGCTCGTTCCTAACGTATCGTCTCAACTGATCGAGCAGGGCATTGTCGTCCATGGTCACCCTTCCTACCTAGGCATCCCACTCGATGGAGAGCTGCGGAATGAGCGTCGTCAGGACCGAGAGCCCATACGTCCTCTTGTTCAGGTCAACCGGTACGTGAGTCCCCGCGATGTGTGCAGTCATGAGGAACCACGTGAAAAGCCTGTCCAGGTACTGGCGCCGGAAGGCCGCGTCCTGGCCCATCTCTTGTTCTGTGTCGACGTCTGGCAGCGGCATGTCGATCTCGATCGCCTCGCTCATGAAGGACGGATCATAGAGGTAGACAGTCTTCCCGTCCTTGACGAGGAAGTTGATGCTGTGTCCATCCGTTCCATCGACGGGGAAGCAGTATCTGTTCTCGGTCAATCTGGGGAAGCCGTCCGGCTGTGGCTCCGGCCTGGGGGGATAGGCCTCCCTTTCCACCGGGAAGTCCGCCCGGAATCGGATGAGCCACGAGGGCTGGAGTTGGTTGAGTCCCGGCGAGGTGCAGGCGAAAGCGACCCAGGCGATGTCCATCGGAGGTGTCGGGAGCCGCTTGTTATATTTGGGGCGGAACGTCCTCCCCTCCACAACGACGCCCTGACAACCCGCCATCCGCTGGAACATCTGGCACCACCCCCCACACATGCCGCCTCCTGTCATGAACATGTAGCGCACCTCCCAGCCCGGTACGCCATAGCGTAGGTTGGTCGAGGGCAGGTTCTTGATGATGGCGTCGCAGATCGCTTTGCCCTCGTTCTGGCCGGCGCACCACTCCGAGGTCCAAAGCATGAGCGGAGTGTAGGTCTGGCCCTTCATGCGATTGTCATAGATCGGGAGCTCCCACGTGGTACACAAGGTGTGCTGCGTCTCACTGATGATCACTTCGATGTCTTTGTCCTCGTCCTTCCACGTCGCGATCCAGCGCAGGCGGAGCGTGTACTTGCCAATCCGGTCTGGCAGTGGCTGGCTAAACCAGAAAACCTTGCGTTCCCTGCTCTGGCTGTCTGCTGTGTGCTTCTCAAGCACGTCGAAGTAGGTGGCTCGTTTAATGATTTTGACGGTCTGAGGCTTGATCCAGACGATGGGCTTGGAACTGGGTGCTGGGGAGTTCTCGTCCAGGGGCAGTCCCTCTGCGCGGATCTGAATCTGTTCCGGAACGAAGAGATATTGAGCCATCAGGCCGAGCCGAACAGACGGAATACTCCCGCGTTTGTAGGCCACCGGCTCGTTGCGCACCCCCTTGATCCACTCGGGTCGAGCGCCCAGCTTTTCGCCTGTCATGGGATCCAGCAGAGGCAGGGCTCCGCTCCCTTCAAACTGGAAGTGCACGCTGTGCACATCGATGGGCGGCCATTCTCTGTTCATCTCAGCTCCTCGTCATTGCGTACTTCGCGTCATTGGAACAGCAACACGCTCTCGACCCAGCGGGCGCCAGGCTCCGCCTGCCGCAGGAGCAGGCGCTCATCGCGCAGGGCTGCAGCGGGGGTGGCACCCGCGCGAATGCGAGCGAGCACTGCTTCGAAGAACCGGCCCGCCGAGTCTGGAATGTCCGCCGTGGCCGCGAGCACCACCCGGGCCCCGGATGCGATGAAGGCCCTGGGCAGCGAGGCGTTCTGATGGATGAAGGGGGGGAGCCGGGCTGCACCACAGGCGGCGAGCACCACCACCGGTGTGCCCTCCAGCCGCTCATGCTGGATCTCCTCGGCCGTCAGCGCATAGCGGCCCTCGGGCTCCGGCGTCAGAGCGATCAGTGCAGACTCGGAGATGCTCCGGTTGATCAGCCCATGCGCATGAATCTCGATCTCCGTGGCTGATTTCATCGCCGCCAGCACTCGGGAGGGAGTGGCCCAGACCCCCACCAGCTCCTCGCGGAGCCCGGGAGAAGCCACCGAGGAGTCCCAGGGAGGCAGGCGAGGCAACTTCAAGGAGGGAGGTGCCTCCACATTGGCAACGACGAGCTGACGCGACGACTGCGCGCGAGGCGGCTCCGGGATAACGGCGCTGAGGCGGTAACTCCATGCCAGCTCCTGGGGAAGCAGGCCCGAGCGGCTGTCCAACGGCGACGGGGCCAGAACCTCCACGTGCTCGCAACCTCGCAGCCGTGCCACCAGCTCGGGCGGGACCAGGCCTGTCAGATCCTCTCCCAGTGGCTCGCGGCGAGTAGCATCATAAGCGCCATGCTCGTCGCCCCTGGGGCCGCGGACGACGACGACGGTTCGCTCGGAGTCCACCACGGCGGCCAGCACGCAGTCCTTGGGGACGGGGACCTGGAGTTCCTCAGCCACCCAGGCCAGGGCCTTGGAGAAGTCCTGGACGTGGCCCGCATTCACGGCCAGCGCGTGGTAGGCCAGGGCGACCGCGTCCCGGGCGTTCATGTCCGTCCGGCCGAGACGGCGGCCCTCCTCGATGGCACGCCGCAGCAGGGCTTCGCCGGCCGGGCGATCCTGCGCGATCTTGAAGCGGCCCTCGATGAGCGTGGCCAGCACCCGTCGGCCCGGAGGCTCGCTGGACGGGGAGACCCGCTCGAGCTGCTGCCGCAGCAGCTTCTCGTCATCGGGGCGCGGCGCGAGCCGATGAAGCTCCGAGAGGATCCACGCCCCCGTCAGCGCCACTGCCGGCCCACACTCCATCGCCCGATCCAGCTCCCGGCGCGCAGCCTCGCTCCGGAAGCGCAACATGGAGAGCGAGGACAGGTTGCGGTAGACATAGTTGCGGAGCTTGCACTCCTCTCCGATGACCTGAAGCCCCTCGAGCAGGTGGGCTCGCGCGGCGACGATGTCGACCCGGAACCGAAGCACCTGTCCGAGCGAGAGCATCGAAGAGGCGTAGCGCGCCCACTCCTCCAGCGATCGCGCCTGGTCCCTGCTCGCACGCGCGTGCTCCTCCGCCTCCGTGAGCCGGTTGTGGGCGGTATAGATGTGGCTCAGGATGAGCTGGAGATCGATGCAGCGCCCGGCGAGCCCCGGCGCATGGCAGGCCGCGAGCGCATCCAGAAGACGCCGCTCGCTGCGGTGGAGCTGACCCGCGGTCTCTTCCAGGAGCGCCACCGCCTCCTCGACCACGCTTTGGATCCACGGATCCTCCCACTCGCGCGCCAGCGCCTGGAGCTCTTCAGGCTGCCGGGGCTGCCCTCGCGCCAGCATCACGGCGCCCAGGAGGATGTCCCTCTCGCCAGAGGCTCGGAGCCGCCCGAGAAGCGCGCGGGGCTCTGGGTGCCGCTCACGAACCAGGAGGGCGTACTCGCGCGCAAGAGGTGCTCGGAGGGAGAAGTCCCGCTCCGCCACACGCAGGACGTAGTCCCGCAGCGGCGAGCCTCCCCCAGCCGGCTGCAGCACCTCGGCGAGCGGCAACAGGGCCAAGGCCTGCTCACGGCTCGGGGCGGTCCGGACCAGCTCGTAAAAGAGCCCGCGGAGGGTACCGGGATAGGCACGCGCCTGCTCCACCGGCAGGGGCGCATTGGGATCCTCCACCCTCGCAAGGGCGGCATCACGGGCCGCCCGCCAGGCTTGGACCCGAGCTCTGGCTTGTGCCCGCAGCTCCAGGGCCCGGCGCTCGGCCTCTTCGCTCCAGCCTGGCTCTCGCAGCTGGGCCACGCTCACGAAGGACTGCTCCGCGAGCAGCGGCAACCCCATGGCGCTCAGCACCAACCCTTGGTTCCACAACGCCTGGGGGTGGTTCGGCTCCGCCTCCAGCACATCCTCCAACAGGGCCAACGCCTCACTGTGATGACTCCGGGCGAGCGCCAGGACCGCGCGGTCATGGTCGCGCGCCAACGAGGAGGGAGCGACCGCGAGGTGGGCAGAGGCCTGCCCCAGATCTCCCCGGAGGAAGAAAGCCGCAGCCACTCCCACCGCGCCTCGGCGCTTCTCGAGCGAGGCGAGCGCGCGCAGCGAAAGAGGCGGTATCCCACTGGCGTCCTTGCCTGGAGACGGCTCATAGGGGCGGTAGTGATCCGCCTCGGGAATGCTCAGCCGGAACTCGGTGGGCCGGGTGCGAGCGCCCGCAAACCAGAGCTCCTCCTCGGCGCGCGCGGAGCCCACCCACAGCCATCCCACGATGGCCATGAGCCCCGGCAGGATCAGCAGAAGCCCGGCCCTCCCGGGCTTCCAAGCCCTTCCCTCGCGCTCGGGTGGCCGCAGCACCAGTCGCAACACGTTCCTCCCAACCTCTGCCGGTGTCAGGCCTGTTTACAGCGAGGCTGCAATGGTTCTCTTTTCTACTCAACAGCAGGGTGTAGGACCAAGAGCCAGGATCTCCGTCCCTGCTTCGACGACGGGCGGGCACCCTTGACCGTCCGCATCCGGACCCACTGCATCCGCCGCTCGGAGCTGAGTTCCATGCCGCGGGGCCTCATCTGCACCATGAGGAGGTAGGAGACATCAATGGGATGCCCTGCCAGTAAGGCTAGCCGGTACCGCCGGGTCTTGAGCGCCTCGATCGCTGCCTCCGTGAGCCCATAGGGGGCCATCTCCAGCACATCGCAGGCTCGAAGCCTTCCGTCGACTCCGAGGCGGCAGCGAAAGACGATCAGGGCGAAGGCTCTCGCCACGAGTGCTGCGGGCGGGTAGTGGGGCAGATTGCCCTCGATCTTTTCCGGTGCCGTGAACTCCCGGCGGCGAGCACGAAGATCGAGGAGAGGGCCAGGAGAGAGCGGCTCATCACCTCAGTCTACCGTGCTGGAGACACCGAGCCTCGGCTTCGACGCGGGGTGTGACCGGCGGCAGGGTCTGAGCCCCTCACCTTCCGCCTCAAGGAACTTCCTTGCTGGGATGACTCGGGCTCGGCACGCCACTATGGGCGACGCAGCAGGAAGGCACACAGGACCATGTCAGACTCGAACAGGCGCATCGCGCCGAGCTGATGAGTGGAGGCTGCGGGAATCGAACCTGCTGCCGGAGACTTCTGGCGAGAGGCATGGCTTGCCCCGGTACATAGGTATCCGTTCGATGCCTCTACCCGTCAGCGCTGCCGGAGCTGGGGCCGGATGAGATCGCTCTCGTTATTCAGGGCCTCGCTGGCCAGAGACACTTCCAGATCACTGCTCTCGCCGCAGCCCTGCGGGGCGGGGCCCTCCGAGTTGACCTACTGGGAGAAGATCTCCACTCTCCTCTTTCATGCGAACACTGGCGCTCTTGATGCTGATGGCGATGACGGGCTGTTCGGGTGGGGGCGGGACGCATCATGGAGGCGAAGACGGGGGAACCGAGCCAGAAGTGGATGCAGGCGCCGACGCTGGAGCAGGAGGCACCGACGGCGGTTGCGCGGAGGGCCAACTGTTCGAGCGATGCCACCCGTGGACCACCGATGTCTCCAGGCTGACCAAGCACTCCGAGTCGGACGCCATCATCAACGCGCTGAGCGGCGCGGATGGCTGGGGCTCAGGGAATTTCCGGACCGACCGCAGCCTGGTGGTGCTCAACGGCCCGGCGGGCATGCCGTTCCGCGCGTTCACGCCTATCTCCGACTTCTATTCGCCCGATTGCGACAACGTGCCCATGCCCGTCCCGACCACCGGCGCGATCGAAGGGGACCCCGGCTTTGCGTGCACCAGCGACGGCGACTGCCACCTGCTGGTCGTCGATGTGCCAGGCAAGCGGCTCTATGAGATGTGGAGGGCCCACATCACCGGGACCAGCACGGCTCAGTTTCGCGGTGGCTGCGCGGCGGTGTGGGATCTGACCAGGGCGTACGGCAGCACGCCGCGCGGTCGTGGGTGCTCGTCGGCTGACGGCGCCGGCTTTCCTATCGCAGCCATGCTCGCCAACGCCGACGAGGTGTACTCTGGGGAGGTGAGACACGCGCTGCGATTCACCCTCCCCAACGAGCGCATCCGCGATGGCATCTAACGGCCGCCTGCAACGCACTCCACCTTTCCCACCAACGGCGGACCCAACCTGCCGCCCTATGGTGTTCGCCTGCGCCTCAAGGCCAGCTTCAACGTCAACAGCCTGACCGCGCCCGGGGCACGCACGATCGCGAAAGCCTTGCAGCGCTACGGGATGTTCCTCGCCGATGGAGGCAACATCCCGCTCATGCTGGCCAGCGACCGCTTCACCACCCATAAGTGGAGCGAGGTGGGCATCACCAATGACCTGGCGCTGGCTTCGCTGGCAGTTACCGACTTCGAGGTGGTGGACATGGGCACGCCCGTCAACTGGAACGCCGACACGGACTGCTACCGCAACCCGTGAATCGTCTCAGCATCTGTGGGGCCTGCTGAGGTGCACAGCCGGAGCAACCCTCCCCCGAGTGCAATGAGAGGGCTCTCCTCCCTAAGACCGTGTTTCAAAATTAAAGCCCGAGGGGCTGCCCCCTCGGGGGAATCCCGCGTCGGCTTAATTCTGAAAGACGCTCTAAGGGGGACTGGCACTCTCCGTGGACAAGACGCAGGCCGGCAGACCGCACACTGGACATGAACGAAGTGCACCAGCGGCTCGTGGAGCTGAAGGCCCAGCAACCGCCTACCAGCGCGCCCGGGGCCTGACGCACTCGATCAGAGTCTCGCCAACGCCTCTTGGAGCGCGCCGGCGCCGAACGCTGAAGCCTGACGAACGGAGCGTGGTCTGGCTCAGGAGCCCGCAGCCCGGAGTTCCCCCAAGCAGGTGCGGAGGAGGCAAGCGCGGGGCTTGAGGCAGCGGCCAGCAAGGAGCGGATGAAGCGGAGGACGCCGCCAGTGGACTGGGCACAGGTCCTGAGCAGGACGTTCGACTTCGACGTGTTCGCCTGCGTCAGGTGTGGAGGCAGGCTTAAGGGTATTGACGTACCTGAAGGCAGCACGAGGGGTGCGGGCGATTGTGGAGCACCTGGTCTTGCCCACGGCATGTGCGAGCCTGGCCCCGGCGCGAGGGCCACCCCAAAGCTTCTGGTGTTGAGGCTCAAGCCCTGGCCCATCGCCTGCTGCGTCCTCATGGCAAGGGCGGCAAGGGTCGGCGTGTGCCCCAAGGGGTTGCACGGCCAAAAGCACTGGCGCGGCGCACGGCCTTGCTGGCCACGGCAGTTGCCCTCGCAGGTGCCCTCCGCAGCCTCCCTGCACAAGCCGCCGCCCGCAACAGGGCCTCCATCCCTCCGATACTTTTCTAGGCGAGGCGGAGCTGCTGTCCCGTCGGACTGTGGGCGCTCCATGCCTCCGAGTGAGCGACGCTCATCGCCCACGGACGGAGGCAGAGAAGCCGCACGCGATGAGCAGCGCTCGTTCTACCTCTGGCCAACGAGCAGGAGGCAAGGTGGCAATGGAAGCCCCGAGGCGCGAGCGCTGAGCGAGACTCACATGATCAAAGTTGAGGGAGCAGGCCGTCGGCATGCCATCCTCCGGCGACAGCAGTACCTCCGTCTCGAGCCCGCGGATGGTGCGCGTGGCAGGCACGACGATGATCTCGTTCAGCGCATCGATGACCTCGGTGCGCGTCAGAAGCAGCACGGGTCGGCGCTTGTCCGGCGCGGCGAACGTGTACCACCGAATCTCACCGCGACGCATCGAACTCGTCCCAGCCCTCAGCCTCCCATGCCAGGGGCTCTTCCTCGGAGGAGAACTCCTCCTTGCCCGGAGGGCTGGCACGGTAGATTTCGGCATCCGAACCGCCGCTCCTCGCGGCTGCTCGCAGCGCAAGCTTCGCCAGACGGACCTGCTCGTCATGGGGAAGCTTCTGCACGAGAGGCCAGAGATCTTCAGCCGTTAGCATCGGGTTCATAGGGCAAGCCTTGAGGCTAGGTTACGAAGCGGCTACCTGAACTTCAAGCCTGCGTTCGCCGGCTCGCCCTGAGAGCCAGCAGCCTTAGGAGGGCTGCTCCTTCGCCTGCCGCCCACCCAGGCGATGCCCGCCCTCCACGCTCCATTTTACCCTGAAGCGCCTCTCTCTCGGGGAGTGCTAGCTGAGTGCGGCCATCCTCTCCCCGGCCGCCGCGCATGGCAGGCTGGAGCTCCATCCATGAACGTGACCCATTCGCTCGGACTGATCCTGGTTGGGAGCTCAGCCAGGCCCGCTACGATCGGGATCGACTCCAGGTGCTCAAGGACCGCATTGCCCACAACGAGTACAAGGAGATCCGCAGCATCATCGTCATTCAGGACGGCAAGCTGCTCGTGGAGCCCGCTCGCGGTGGGCCTGGCCCAGCCCTCAAAGACTCCACGCCTTGATCATGGACTTGCCGCGACAGATGCAACCCGGGGCTCTGCTCACACCTCTACCCACAAGCTGTGCCACCTGGCCGACGCGAGGAGTGTCTGGTGCCAGGCAGGAGATCAGGCTATTTCCGGAATCGTGGCGACCTCACACAACTTTATTTCCTGAAGACTGAGAACCTGGGTGGCGGTGTCGGGCCGCCATCGGTGTGCCACAGGTTTGCAACGAGGGCTTGATGGGTTCACGCGTTGATCGGCATCGTGCACATCGCTCGCATCCGGCGGAGAGCCCAGCCCGTCGGTCCCCACCGCCCTCTTCGCGGGCCCCGGAGCGTCGCCCCCAGCCCCCGCCCCAGGCTCGTGCGTCCGGCCATGATCGGCGGGACGTCTTCGAGTCCAAGCACTCTCCCCAGCGAACCGCGGACCTGGTGGACAGGCTCCGCTCCAACGAGAACTTCCGCCAGCTGCCGCGTGGGACACAGGCCCGGCTCCTGGCGACGGCCCGGGGTCACGGGCAATCCCCGGAGGCTCGCAGCAACATCGCGGCCCTGGCGCTGAGCAAGGACTTGGATCGGCTCTCCCCCCGGCAGCAGCGCGAGGCAATCCAGACCCTGCGCCAGG